>NZ_JBSKHW010000007.1:0-260908 GCF_057128765.1 Pseudomonas corni | reverse complement strand
GCGCGCTTGCCCGCGAATGATGTCGGCCAGTCTGCCCGCCGGGGACTGAAGGAATGCTTTCGCGGGCAAGCGCGCTCCTACAGGATTTGGGTCGGATCGAAAACTCAGCAGCGCCGCAGATCCAGTGTGGGAGCTAGCCTGTTCGCGAAGGCGATGTTCGGTGGGAAGGCTCATAGGCTGCGGAGATCTCTTCGCGGGCCGGTCCGCTCCCAAAGTTTTTTGTAGACCAGAGCATAAAACCTCAGGCGTGGAGTTTCGTGCGGATGTGGTCATACGTCTTGATGCTTCGCTCCACCGCATCAATAACCGTGGCCTTGCTTTCCCACAAAGAGTCGGGCACCGATTCGGAAAATATCTCCAGCACGCAATCGCCGGTATAGCCTGTGTCCGCGATGTGTTGCAGCAGGCTTTGTAGCGCAATTTCGCCATCCCCCAGTACTCCACGGTCGTGGAGGGAGCGTGGTCTGTGCCAATCGGCCAACTGCACGATGAACAGCTTTTTGCAGCGTTCGATGGCGAGCGGGAGAGCGGGGTCCTGCCAGCTGTTGTATAGATCCAGGCACAGGCCAAAGGCTTGGTGATCGACTTCGTTGACCATTTCCTGTGCCTGACCAAAGGTGAACAATATGGAATTCCTGTTCATCAGCGAGGGACCCAAGGCTTCCAGCGCAATGCGCATACCGCACTCGTGAGCATGTGCTGCCAGTGTCCTATAGTGCTCGACGCAGCCCGACCACACCCGCGCTTCGTTGCCGCTGGCATCGGCACCAGTGTTGGTCACCAGTGGCAGGCCCGGCCAAAACTCGCTGAACACGTCCACCGAGGCCATCACCTGCGCCAGGCGTGATTCAGGAGATGACGGCTCGGGCGCGGACGCCGAGGGGAATATCGTCAGCGTGCGCGGCTGGATCGAAGTGATCCGCACGCCGCTGTCCCTGATCCGCGCCAGTTGATCCCGCGCCTGGAAAGGGTCGGCCGACAGTTTTTTCTCCGCGATTTCCATTGCGCAGCCAAGACGTTGACATAGCGCCAGATCGTCCTCGATCGACAGCGGCGAAGTGGTGATTTGACTGATGGCCAGTGCTTGCATGGATACCTCTCATTTCGTCGTGGATCGATCGTTCCCACTCTCGTGGGAACGCAAGCCCCTGACGTTCCGTGTCCCTAGGGCTTCAAAGCTCCTTCTTCATGTGCTTTTCGATTTCTTCCAGGGATTTGCCTTTTGTTTCCGGCAAGCAGAAAAACACAAACAGCAGCGAGCCGACGTTGATCACTGCAAACGCGAAAAACGTGGGGTTGCCCAAGTATTCCAGGGCGATCGGGAAGGTGAACGCTACGGTGGCGTTGAAGATCCACTGCATCGACACCGCGGTGCCGGTCAACAAACCACGGGCCTGCATCGGGAACAGTTCGGACATCAACAGCCAGTACACTGGCGAAATGCACATCTGCATAAACAGCAGAAACAGCAGGATGCAGGCGAGGGCTGCGTAGCTCTGGACCAGGTTCTGCGGCATGAATTCAAGTACGCAACCCAGTGCCAGCTGCGCCAGTACCACAGCAACCAGCCCGGTCATCAACAGGTGACGACGGCCGTAACGGCCGATGGCCCAGATCCCCAGCAGCGTAGCGACCACTGAAACTACGCCATTGCCGATAGTGGCGGTCAGCGCGGCGTTGGTGCCCATGCCAGTGTTCTTGAGAATGATCGGGGTGTAATACATGAACGCATTGACCCCAGTGAACTGCGCGGTGAAGCCCAGCCCGATGCCAATCAACAGCAGCTTGAGCACCCAGCTCTGGCGCAACAGTTCTTTGACCGACGGACGCTCACGGTTCTTTTTGTCCTGAGCCTTCATTTCCTCGATTTCACGCTGGGCGTCGGCCTTGGTGTCGCGCAGTTGCTCAAGAACTTCCTCGGCCTCATCAAAGCGGCCTTTGGACGCCAGCCAGCGCGGCGAAGCGGGGACAAAGAACGTCCCGACCAGCAGCAAGATGCCCGGCACCATGGCAATCGCCAGCATGTAGCGCCAGATGCCGGGCGTGTGCAGCAAGGCCGCCATCAGGGCGCTCAGCACATACGCGAGCAATTGGCCGCTGACGATCATCAGCTCGTTACGGCTGACCAGTCGGCCCCGTCGCGATGGGCCGGCGATCTCGGCGATGAACACTGGAACGGTGGCCGAGCCGCCGCCCACCGCGATGCCCAGCAGAAACCGCGCAGCGATCATGAACGGAATCGTCGGCGCAGTGGCGGTGCCCAGCGCGCCAATGATGAACAGCAAGGACAGCATGCGCAGGGTCAGGCGACGGCCGAAGCGATCGGAAATATAGCCGCTGGCAAGGGACCCGACCGCTGCACCGAGAATCAACGAGGCTGTGACCAGCCCTTCGCTGAAGGCATTAAGCCCTAATCCGCCCTGATCGACGGGCAGTGTCATGAAGGGCAGGGCACCAGCGATTATTCCGGTGTCGTAGCCAAAGGCCAGAGCGCCCATTGTGGCGACCAGCACGGAGATGAAGACCAGACGGCCCGCTGAGGCGGGTTTGGCATCCTGACGAGCCGGGTTTGCCGACGGGGAAATCGAAGACATGAAATGCAGATCCTAGATGAGCGCAATGGTGGGTAAAACGCAGGAGCGGGTGTTGGCGATAACGCTTTTGCCAGGAGCGTGCGAGTCGCGAGAAGCGGGGAGAAGCGTGATGCCATTACGCCAACGTGGCTTAGGGCGATGTTGCGCGGTCTAGTTCCGTAGCAAGGGGAAAATTGATACAGATGATTACATCAATCCTGTCTGATGCAGAATGAAAAAAGCCAGGGACGCGACAAGGTTCGCGTCTCTGGCGTTGGGATTACAGCGCGGATCGGCTTCAAGCGCGGCATTCAGCCAGCTCAAATACCATTAGCCAGCTCAGTTACCATCGGCCACCTTGCGCTCGATCTCCGCAGTTTTCTGCTTGAGGGTTTCGACATCCTGCTCTTTGGCGCGGGTCGAGCTCGGTGTGATGACTTCATCGACCGCCCGAGTGTCGTCGTCAGTGTCTTCGATGTCGCGCTCGACTACGTTGACCGGCTTGCCGGATGAGTCAATTGCCACGCCTGCGCGCGCATCTTCTGCAGGTGTTGTATTGCGAGTGCTTTCGTTGGTGCTCATGTTGTTTTCCTCGGTTGACCTGAGGTTTGGATAACGCTGCCATGGCCAAGTTCGAGGTTTTTTTGCTCCACAGCTTTATCACTTCCCGAAACAGATCCCTGAGGCAGACATGATCGAACGGCGGCAATTCAGCGGTGGCATGAAGGGCAAGAATCTTCGTTACGTGGACGATGATCGCAAACAGCCCAGCACCCATGGACGCGCCGGATTTCTGTTGCTCGAACATTTCTCCCTGCCCGCATTCACTCAGGCGCTGGATACGATTGTCACGGCCAACCTGCTGCGGCCTGGCTTGTTTTCGACACGCACCTTCGGATTGCACGACGGCGAGGTGGTCAGCGACCTGGGGCTGGTCATTCGCCCGGACTCACGGATTGACCTTGCGGCGATCAATGATCTGCACCTGTTGGTGATCTGCGGCGGATACCGGACAGAACTCAAAGCCAGCGAGCAACTGACCCAGCTGCTACAGGCCGCCGCGCAAAACGGTACTGCTCTTGCCGGGCTGTGGAACGGCTCATGGTTTTTGGGAATGGCCGGGTTGCTCGATGGCTATCGCTGCGCGATTCATCCTGAGCATCGTCCGGCGCTGGCGGAGATTTCCAAAGTGACGCGAGTGACCAGCGAGGCGTTCGTGATCGACCGTGACCGACTCACCGCTTCGAGCCCTGCGGGTGCATTCCATATGGCGCTGGAGTGGATCAAAGGCCTGCACGACAAAGCTCTGGTGGAAGGCATTGAGGACATTTTGTCCTTTGAAGAGTCACGCTATCGCCGCATCAAGACGTCAGCGCATCTGTCCCTCAGCGCGCCGCTGCGCGAAGTCGTCAACCTCATGGAGGCCAACCTTGAGGAACCGCTGGAAATGGATCAACTAGCCACGTATGCCGGTCGCTCGCGGCGTCAGATCGAACGCCTGTTCAGAGAACAACTGGGCACGACGCCGCAGCGTTATTACCTGGAGCTGCGCATCACTGAGGCCCGCCGACTCTTGCAGCACACCGAGATGTCCCAAGTGGAAGTGCTGGTGGCGTGCGGTTTCGTATCACCGAGCCATTTCAGCAAGTGCTACAGCGCATTCTTCGGCTATCGGCCGTCCAGGGAAAAAAGACTCGCCTGCTGACAAGCGCTGGATCAGCGATAGCGCTGTGATAACTTCGCCGTCCGTTTTGTTGAAACTCTAAATGCCAGGGCCCGCAATGACCGCTTCCAGTCTTTCTCACCGTCATGTCATCGGTATGTGGTTGATGGCAAGCGTGGCGCTGGTATTTGCCAGCCATGATGCAATTTCCAAAACGCTGATTTTTGCGCTGCCGGTGATTTTCGTCGCGTGGGTGCGGTATCTGGTTCACACCCTGCTGGTCACAGCGGTCATCCTGCGCAGTAAAGGCACCAGGATTTTTCATACACGGCGGCCGTGGCTGCATGTGCTCCGTGCGGTTTGTTTGCTGGGGGATAGCCTGACTTTTCTATTTGGTCTGACCCATGTGCCGCTGGCTGAATCAACCGCGCTGGTGTTTCTGGCACCGGCCTTCGTGACGATACTGTCCCCACTGTTGTTCGGCATCAAAGCCGACCGCATGCAATGGCTGTCAGTGGTGGTGGGCTTTATCGGCGTGCTGGTGATCATCAACCCGGCGAGCGAGGCGTTTTCGCTGTGGATGTTGTTCCCGCTGGCTTCCGCCTTCTTCTTCGCTATCTATCAACTGTTGACCCAACTGGCTGGTGAGTCCGACAGCCCGTCGGTCTGCAGTTTTTACGTGGGGGTTTTCTGTACGGCGATTCTGAGCGTGGTGGTGCCTTTTTATTGGGCCGCGCCCACAGGGTTTCAGTGGTGCCTGCTGCTGGTGCTGGGGTGTTTCGGGCTGTCGGCGCATTTTCTGTTGGCAAAATCCTACACCTACGCGTCGTCGACGGTGTTGGCCCCGCTGGGCTATCTGCAAATCATCTTCGCGACGGCGTTCGGCGTATTGCTGTTCGGCGGCTACCCCGTGGTTTCGTCGGTGTTCGGCATGGCGCTGATCGTGCTGAGTGGGTTGCTGGTGTATGGCAAGCGACGCTCGCAAGTGATTGCTGGTTAGTTCGCCTGGCTGACAGATGCGATCTCAGTCCGGCAGTTTTCTGATCACCGGCCATCGGTCGTGTATCCCGGCATATTCAGCAGGCGGGGCCGCTGTCACGACATAGGCCCGACGTTCATCGCCTTCGCCGATCACCAGGCATTCCAGACCGTAGCTGTCATTGACGTCGAACCAGTGGGAAACACGTTCAGCGTCCTTTTCCATGTACCGGCTGACTAATGCCAACGCCCGTTGCGGGTGGTACTGCGCCCAGCCGCCACGCTCCACCGTTTCGCGTTTGGCCCAGCCACCCTGCGGACTGTTGCCAGGTTGTTCCTTTCTGCGGCCCCAAGGCACCCAACCCAGGTCCGTGCCGTCTTCAAGCATCACCGGAAAGGCTGCTTTGGGATTGGGAAAGTAGATTTTGAACGCTTCATACGCCCGCTCTTTGTCTTTGGCTTCAACACCGCCGCACATACAGATCACCCACCGAATTGACTGAAATACCCCGCGTGATGAAAGCTCGGGCTCCAATACTGTATATAAATACAGTAATGACCGGCAAGGTGGTATAGGCCCCGTTCATCGATCAGGTGATAAGCGTTATGGCCCCCGTCAGCAACGAGATGCAGGTCATCAGCAGCGAAAGCAAAACCGCCCATTTGATGGTGGTCTTCTGAAAGTCACCAAGGTCGCGGTCGATCATACCGACCAGCAACAACGTGGAAGCCACCAGCGGACTGATCTGGTGAACCGGCTGGCCGAGGACCGAGGCCCGGGCTATTTCTATTGGGCTTATGCCATAAGCCGCTGCTGCGTTCGCCAGGATGGGTACTACGCCGAAATAGTAGGCGTCGTTCGAGAGTAAGAACGTCAGCGGCATGCTGGTGATCGCGACCACGAGCGGGAACAAGTGGCCCCAGGATGGAGGAATGGTATTCACCAATAACTGGGCAATCGCATCGACCATCTTGGTGCCGGAAAAAATGCCCGCAAACACCCCCGCCGCAAACACCAAAAGCACTACGACCATGGCGTTGCCTGCGTGGGCGAGCATTCGCTCTTTCTGCAGGTTCAGGCGCGGATAATTCATCACCAGCGCGATGACGAACCCCAGCAGGAAGCTGATCACCGAATGCAGCGCGCCGGTCACCAGGCACACCATCACCGTCAGCACCAGGATCAGGTTGGGGATCACCATTTTCGGTTTCTTGTTTTCACCGTGGCCGACGATGGATTCGATATAGCAGTTGTCGCCACCGCTGGACAGGTTCACCACACCAATGCGTCTGCGCTCACGCCGGCCCAACAGGTACGCGGTATACAACACGCCCAGCGCGCCGAAAGCCATGGTCGGCAGCAATGGAATGAAATACTCCGCTGCATCCAGTCCCAGCACTGCGATCACGCGCGTCGCCGGGCCGCCCCAGGGTGTCATTCCGCCCATGACGCTCAGCGACAGCACACAAATGCTCGCCAGGATCATCGGGTTCATACCGATGCGTTTGTAGAGTGGGAGCATGGCCGCGCAGGTGATCATGTAGGTGGTGGTGCCGTCGCCATCCAGAGCGGTGGTCAGTGAAAGAAGCGCC
The DNA here is from genome assembly GCF_057128765.1 of Pseudomonas corni. Taxonomy (NCBI): domain Bacteria; kingdom Pseudomonadati; phylum Pseudomonadota; class Gammaproteobacteria; order Pseudomonadales; family Pseudomonadaceae; genus Pseudomonas; species Pseudomonas corni. The sequence goes on along the minus strand of NZ_JBSKHW010000007.1, from coordinate 254,101 downwards.
GAACCGATGGCGATCTTGACGGGATCGCCGTTGACCTTTTTCAGGATCATTTTGATCATCGGATCGAACAGGCCGGCATCGAACAGCACGCCGAAGAACAGGATCGCGAACAGCAGCAGGGCGGCCGATGGCGCAACCATTTTGATGCCGTCGAGCATCATCTTGTCGGTGGTCAGGGCGAAGCCTGCGATGACCGAAAACGCCACCGGCACCACGATCAACGCAACGATGGGCGAAAGCCGTTTCGCCATGATCAGGTACGTAAATACCACGACCATTGATAAGCCGAGAAATGCCAACATGTCAGTTACTCTTGTTTTTATTGGGTTTGTCGCTGGCCTGCAGCCGCCGCGCTAGAGGCAGCGTTGCCGCAGGGGATTGAAGATCAGTTGACGGGCAGGGCGTTTAGCTGGCGACAGTGGCGCCGACAATGCCGTGACGTTCGAGGGCGTTTGCGACAAAGCCGCTGGCCTTTGACCGCTCGACGAATTGCCGTAATTGTTCGGCGGCGTCGTTACCGTAGCTATGAGGCACGCCCATCGCCTGGCGGATCTCCATGAAGCGGCCTGGCAATAACCGCAGACCGCCAAACCGGGCCGCGTCGAACTCAAGCTGCTGCTTCACACCCGCCGCGACGTCGGCGGACTCGGCCAGGAATGTGTCGACGACGGTGGGCGAAGTCGGGGAGCGAATGATCGTGGCAGCCGTCAATTCGCGTGTCAGGTACAAGTCATAGGCGCTGCCTTTGCCGACCACGACTCGGTTTCCTGCCTGATCAACCTCGGCGTTGTGGTGCAGAGGCGACTCGTCGCGCACCAGGTAGCAGCCTTCGATCAACACGTAGGGCTCGGTGAAGGCCAGGTGCTCCCCTCGAACCGGATCAATGGCGAAGAACCCGAAATCGGCCTGGCCTTCCGATACCGCCGCAACCGACTCCCCCGCGCTTTTGAAGACGCGCAACTGCAGCGGCAATCCGAGCTCGGCCGCAAACGCATACGCCAGATCCACAGAGACACCCACCGCAGTGCCGGTCTCGTCCAGTCGGGCGAGGATCGGATTGCCGACGTTGATGGAGGCCCGCAGTGCGCCTGTGGGCGCGAAGTTATTCAGTACAGTCATGTTTTTATTCCCCTCACGCCGTCCGGCTTGCGTAGTGATCCAGCAGCAGTTTTGTGGCAGAGTCAACAGGCACGCCTTCCTGCAAATAACGCTGCATCTTCTTGAGTTCTATTTCGCCCGGCACAATCACGGGCGATGCACTGACCACGGGCGGACTCTGATGCAGAATGGCCGCGAAGTCGCTCATCCGCTCTTTTAACCACTCACCTGAGCCGAGGCGTGAGGTGTCGATCAGGATAAAGAAGTGGCCGAGATTCTGCGGCTCATCCGGTGCATCGACCCACGACTTTACATGGGTGAGATAGGCCGCATTGGACAGAAGTCCTGCCAACAGATCCACGACCAGTGCGAGGCCGTAACCCTTGTGGCCGCCGATGGGCAGGAGGAAGCCGTCCAATGCAGCGCGGGGGTCCGTGGTGGGTTTGCCACTCGCATCGGTCGCCCAGCTGTCCGGGATGCTTTCTCCACCCTTGAGCGCATTACGAATTTTGGCTCGGGCTACCACGCTCATCGCCATGTCCAGCATGAAGTGGCTGCCGTCAGGGTTGGGTACACCGAAGCCCAACGGGCTGTTTCCCAAACGGGCGTCACTGCCACCGGAGGGCGCAATCGTCGTGGTTGCGTTGCTGCCGATGATGCTGGCAAAACCCTGTTCAGCGGCGATATAGGAATACGGTGAAATCGGCCCGAAATGGTTGCTACCCCGAGCCAGTACCAGACTGATGCCGAACTGCCTGGCAAGCTCCATACCGGCTTGCAGCGCAGCCATGCCTACCAGCGGGCCGACCGCATTGCGCCCATCGATGCAAGCGATGGCAGGTGCGACTGTTTCCAGCGATGGCTCGGCCGAGGCGCTGATGCCGCCGGATTCAAGCCGCTCGCCATAGGATTCGATACGGCTCAAACCATGGGTGGTCAAGCCAAATAGATCCGCCAGCACTAGCACGCTGGCAACCTTTTCGGCAGCGCCAAGGGTCAGCCCAAGGCCCTGAAAAGCCCGGCGTCCGAGTTGACGAAGGTCATCAACTGCGACGGTGTGTAGTTCTTTTTTATTGTTCATTTAATACGCTCGTGTTCATCCGGACAGGCAGGTACCTGCGCAATGACCTGCCTCGATGATTGAAAATTGTGACCGTGGGGCATGGCACTTTCGGAGAAGTAGCTGCGAGGTGCCTGCGAGTTGACAGAGTGGAGAGCGTCGATTAAAAAGTAAATTGCAAATAAAAGTTGGATCTATGAGTAAAGCGCATGAATTTTGATTTGGCTGATTTGCGTGGTTTTCTTGCCGTGGCTGACCTTGGCAGTTTCAGCGCAGCGGCAAAGGCGTTGCATCTTTCCCAGTCGGCGTTATCTCGACGGGTCGATAAACTTGAGCAAGCGCTGGGCGTGCAGCTGTTCGAGCGCACCACGCGCCGGGTGGAGCTTTCAACGATCGGGCGGGGGTTCGTTCCCAGGGCCAGAAACGTACTGAATGAGCTTGAAAACGCGTTGATCGGTTTCCATGACTTGTCACATCGGCTGTCCGGAGAAGTGACGATCGCCTGTGTGCCTTCGGCGGTGGCATACTTTCTGCCCGACGTCATCCGGCAATACCACGCTAAATATCCCGGCATCCGCCTCCGGGTTATCGATGAGTCGTCGTCCGCCATCCTTACCGTCGTGGCCAGAGGGGAAGCTGACTTCGGGCTGACCTACATTGGCACCCAAGACTCGGAGGTGGTGTTCCAGCCGTTATTGGAAGAAGCGTTCGTCGTGGCGCTCAAAGTCGGTCATCCCCTCGCCGAGCGCGCATCGCTGACGTGGGACGACCTGTCGAATACGGATTACATCAGCCTGGCGCAGGGTAGCGGCAACCGGTTCCTGATTGATCAGGCGCTTGCCCATCGCGATGTCCGGCCCCGATCGTTCTGTGAAGTGAAACACGTGCCGGCATTGGTCAGTCTGGTTGAAGCAGGGCTGGGAATCGGCGTCGTACCTAAATTGGCGATGCCTGCAAATGGGCATGCCACGTTGGTAACCCGGCCGCTGACTGATCCTTCGATCAGCAGAACATTGGGGCTGATATCACGCAGGGGCAGGGCGTTGTCACCGGTGGCGCAGCTTCTCTTCGAGCTGTTGATGGATGTCCGTACTTAGCGCCGGGCGAAAACCGCAGGTCAAGAATCACTGAACGCCTAAGCCCAGGGCGACTCCAAATCTTGCCCCGACGCTCACATTCAACCTATCGAGCGTCGGGGAGTATTCGAATCATCTGCCAATTCAAGGAAATCCCATGACCGATCCACGTAACGTCGCCCACGACAAAAAAGTTCAGCAAGAGAAAAAGAATCACGGCGAGGAAATCGCACCCAATGCCGAGCACGCTCCTCAGCCAGGCCTGAAGCCTGCACTCAAGCACGACGATGAGGAGCACGACGAGCAAGCGTGACCCAGGCGCCGTCTTGGCCTGAAGTTTGCCATTTGGCGGCGCTGGCTGAAGTCAGTCGCCGCCAAATCCTCTGGTCTGGTTGATCCGAGCTGTGTCGACTATCGCAATGAACAGCTCACATTGGCGAGGTCAGGCGCCTGAAGTGGCCGCCTTCGCAATATCGCCTGCCGACGCCAACGTCTCCACGTCCCGGCAAAGCTGAATCAGTTGTTTAGCCTTACTGTCTGGCAAAATTCCCTTGGCCAGATCGAGAAATTTTGCCTCCAGCTGCGCATCGGTCATGGGCACTTCGACGCTGCCGATGGCGTGCTCGATAAACTTGTGAAGCGTGCGGCCGTCATTGAGCGTAATGGTCATATCGACTTGTTCAGGCTTGATGGCAGGGTCGATCGTTGCTACTACATGATCACGCAGTTTCACGACTGTAGGATCGAGCACCGCCTGATCGCTGTATTGCCGTTCGCCCGCAGCCCCTTGAATGATCGCCACTGCGACAGAGTGGTAAATGCTGAACTTGCCCTCCAGACCTATTTTCGGGGTTTTCTTGCCGGTCAGCTCGATCACCAGCGGATGCACCTTCAACTCCACCTTGGCGATCTGGTCAGGGGTCAGCTTGTATTCATTGCGTAACTGAATGGCCGCATCGATTGCCGGGTGAATCACGATGCCGCAGGCGAAAGGCTTGTAGGTGTTGAGCGCGGACTCGTAGTGGCTGCCCAAGCCATCGGTGATTTGGCTGAAGTCCTGCTTGGTACTGATGGTATGGGCCCAGCCTCGCTTGGCTTCGATCATTGCGTCTGAGCTAGTGTAATCCTGAGCCGCGAGCAAGGCGGCAAACAAGCCATTGCTGGCCGCGCGGCCTGGGTTGAAGCTTTTGTTCATCGATCCGAATGACTCTCGCAGGCCTACCGGTTGCGAGGCCGCCAAGCCCAGTGCCCAAACCATCTGCTGTTCGGTCAATCCGAGCAATTTGCCGGCTGCCGCAGCCGCGCCAAATACACCGGCGGTCCCCGTGATGTGCCAGCCGACATCGTAATGATTGGGATAAACGGAGTTGCCGATCCGGCACTCGGTTTCAACTCCAAGGATCAACGCGTTGAGAAAGTCTTTGCCGGAGACCGGACGGTACTCCGACAGTGCCAGAATCGCCGAAACCACTGGGCCGGCGGGATGGATGATGGTCTTTAAGTGAGTGTCGTCGAAATCAAAGATATGGCTTGAAACACCATTCAAAAAAGCGGCATTCATGATGTCGAAGCGGTCGGTTCGCCCAAGCAGACTCGCCTGGCCCGGCCCGGAAAAAGGCTTGAGTGCGACGATAGCTCTCTCAACCGTTTCATGATGGGAGCCGCCTACCGCGACGCCCACCCAGTTCAGCAGAGTGCGGCAACCTTCCTTGCGAACGTTGGCTGGCAGATCCTCGTATCGGGCTTTCACCAGATAGGCAGCAAGCGTGCGTGTTACGCCTTTGCCGTCGGCTTCAGTTGAAGCAGTGGCAAGATTGGAAGTTGTGGCCTGTGTGCCAGGCTCAGCCGAAAACACCAGGCCGGGTGCGGCAGCAGCAACGGTAGTAACAGCGCCGGCTTTGAGCAATGTGCGGCGGTTGAATGAAGACATGGGTGCCCCTGTGTTTTTAGTTGTATGGATGCACGTGCTGGTACGCACCGAGTGATCATGAAGCACAATGTCTGCTAAGTTAATTGCAATAATATTTGGTACTTATGCATGGCTAACATGAATGTCGAGATGGGCGATCTGCGCGCGTTGGTGGCAGTTGCAGAACTGGGCAGCTTCAGTGCAGCAGCCAAAGAGCTGCACCTTTCACAGCCAGCGTTATCCAGACGGATATCGAAACTGGAAGCCAGCCTGGGTGTTCGGTTGGTGGAACGTACGACTCGCCGCGTTGAGCTCACGGCAACGGGGCGAGACTTCTCGCGCAAGGCGCGGCAGGTGGTGAACACCTTTGAAGAGTCTTTGTTCGGGATCAGCGAAGGCGCTGGAAAAATCAGGGGCGAGGTGACCGTAGCTTGCGTACCGACGGCGGTTAATCATTGTCTGCTGGATATATTGAAAGAATATCAACGTCTGTACCCGCGCATTTTGGTACGGGTTCTCGACGACGGCGCAAGTGACGTCCTGTCGACTGTGGTACGCAATGAGGCCGACTTTGGTATCAATTACATTGGTGTGCAGGAAGCCAATCTAGAATTCATACCGATCTTCAAAGAGCATTTTGTCGTGGTTTGTCGTCCCGACCATGCCTTGGCTTCGCGCCAGTCTGTCGCTTGGTCGGAGTTGAACAAGTACGACTACATCGCGGTGGCCAAAGCCAGTGGTAATCGCCTGTTACTTGACCTTGCCTTAGCTGATGTAGCAGGTCTGCCCGAGCCTGTTTTCGAAGCGCGGCACGTCCGAACCGTAGTGGACATGGTAGCCGCCGGGCTTGGAATAGCAGCAGTTCCCCAACTGGCCGTGCCCAGTCACGGTGCTCAGAAACATTTGTGTGTCGTGCCGCTGACAAGGCCAGTGGTTAACCGCACGATTGGATTGATCAAACGCCGGGGCAGGGTGCTTTCGCCGGCTGCGCAACGCTTGTATCAAATGATCGTGGAATCGAACAACGATACGAATGGCTAGCATGTTGGCGCGGCATGGCATTTCCTTGCAGGAAGCGATGATAGGGCCTCAAAGCATCGACGATGACTCATGTCCGTTGCTACCAGAATGAAAGCATCAGGCTATGCCCAACGGTTATTTTCGCCGCGAGGGTTAAACCGATCCGCAAAGCCCGTTGCGACTACCGCTCACGGCCTGCCGGCGCGGTACTGGTAGCCCGAATGGGTTGTTGCCAATCTTGGCCCTTTTCCCAATAGCTTTTCACGCAGGGTGCCCGGCGTATAGGCAGCCTTGTAAGCGCCACGTTTCTGCAGTTCGGGTACGAGCAGTTCAACGATGTTTTTGAAAGTCCGGGTGGACTCGACATAGGCCAGATTGAAGCCATCGATGCCGGTGTCGTCCATCCAGCTCTGCAACGCATCGGCGACTTCCTGCGGATTGCCCGCGACGACAGGGCCTCGCCCGCCTAGCGCGACAAACTCCACAGCATCTTTGACGGTCCAGACGTGTGTAGGGTCGAGCTTGCTGAAGGAGGCGAGGGCTGATTGTCCGGCTTCGGTGTCGACATAGGTCAGCGTGTCCCCCGGCGCATAGCGAGACAGATCGATGCCTGTCCAGCCGGACAGCAACGCCCGGGCACCTTCGTAACTGATCCGGCCTTGCAGCTGGGCCAGACGTTGCGCCGCAAGAAGGCTGGTGGGTTCAACGATGACCGTAAACATGGCGAAGAAGCGAACGCTGTCGGCAGGTCGGCCCTGCGCTGCAAGCGCCAGACGCAATTGGTCGACACTGCGCTTGAGGCCATTGCGCGTTGGCGCGCCGACGAAGATGCATTCGGCGTGCGTCGCCGCGAAGGCTTGCCCTCTGCGTGACCCTCCCGCCTGAAACAACAGCGGTGTGCGCTGCGGCGACGGTTCGCACTGGTAGATGCCTTCGCTTCGGTAGTAAGGGCCGTTGTGCTGGATGCGATGGACTTTTCCAGGGTCTGCATACTGTCCCGCGTCGCGGTCGATCTGCACGGCGCTGTCTTCCCAGCTGCCTTCCCACAGTTTGTAGCACAGCGTCAGGTAGTCCTCGGCGCGCTCGTAACGATCGTCGTGGCCGACCTGCGCATCAAGCCCCAGGCTGCGTGCGCCACTCTCCAGATAAGACGTCACGATGTTCCACGCCACGCGGCCACGTGTCAGGTGATCGAGGGTGGTCAATCGCCGCGCGAGCAAGTAGGGCGGCTCATAGGTCGCTGACGCGGTGATGCCAAACCCTAGATGAGTGGTGACCTGCGACATCAGCGGGATCAAAGGAAACGGATCATTCATCGGCACCTGCGCGGCATTGCGCAGCGCAGGATCGGCCGATTGCGAATCTACGTCGTAAACCCCCAGCACATCCCCCAGGAACAGCGCGTCAAACAGACCGCGCTCCAGCAAACGAGCCAGCTCAGCCCAGTAATCGGGGTCCAGATAACGAACCGAGTCGTCGCCGTCGGCGGTCCATTGACCGGGAGCCAGGTGTCCGACGCAGTTCATCATGAACGCATTGAAGCGGATCTCTTTGCTCATGGATTTTCCCTGGCGCCTGACACCGGCAATCGTGGCAGGCGCGTTCACTCAGTAGTGCTTGGCGGCCTGCTGGTCCGCCCACTGCAGATCGATCCAGCTTTGGTCTTTCGGCACCTCAGGCAGATTGCCCAGGTCGACCTGGGTTTGCAGCGCGTCTTGCAACGCCTTGGGGTCGACCGCAACCGATTCTGCGAACACGTCGTCGCTGATCAGGCGCAGCACCGAGGCGCGCACCACGGCAGCGTCCAGATTGGGGAACAGTTTCAGGCCGCTGGCGACTGCCGCCTCAGGATCGTTATGAATGGCTTTGAGCGCGCGATCGATGCCGCTGACCAATTTGTGCGATACGGCCGGATCGATGTCCTTGCGGGTGGAAATCGCCGAGAAGGTGTAGGGACCCATCTGTTTGGAAAAGGCGGCCACGACCTTGTAACCCTGGGCCTCGGCCTGGGACGCGCCAGGTTCATAGAGCACGGCGCAGTCGGCCTGACCGGAACTGAGCGGGCCGATCTCGTTACCCATCGGGACTTCCAGCAGTTTGATGTCTTTCTTCGGGTTCAACCCGGCCTGCTGCACCAGCCGCAGGAATGCCGAGGTGCTGGTGGTGGGCATGGTGCCGGTGGAGATGGTCTTGCCCGCCAGGCTGGCAAAGCCGTTGAACGGCACGTCGGCCTTACAGGTCAGCCAAACGCCCAGACGATTGAGGGTGCCGCCAACGATTTTCACTGGAGCGCCCCGGCTAAAGGAAATGGCTGTCCACTCAGGGCCGTGCAGGGAAAAGTCGGCGCTGCGCGAGATCACGGAGGCCAGTGCATTGGTCGAAGACGATGCGACATCGATGCGCACATTCAGACCTTCGTCCTTGAAGTAACCGTGCTCCTCGGCGAAATACACCGGCAGGTAAAACACGGATTTGAATGCTGCGGAGACCACGGTCTGGTCTTCGGCGAGGGCGCTCAAGGACAGTGAAGAGGCCAGGGCCAGAGTTGCCAGTTGAGCAGGCAGGGACAATTTCATGCTGATTCCTAGAGTTTGAAATGAGTGGCGTAGGTCTGGTCTTTCCAGCGCAGCAACTTGCGCTCGGCGAGTTCAACACCGGCGTAGAGCACAAACCCCAGCGCCATCAGGCTGAAAATCCCGACCCAGACGGTGTTCAGGTCGTACAGCGAAGACGCGACGAAAATCACATGGCCGATGCCGTAGCTGGACGAAATGAACTCGCCGACCACGGTGCCGACCAGCGCGAAACCAATGTTGATGCGGAAGGTACTGATCACGTAGGGCAGCGACGAAGGCACGACCACTTTGGTGAATATCTGCCACTTGCTCGCCCCCAGCGAGATCAGCATTTTCTGCAGGTCCGGGTCTGTGTCTTTGGCCGCCTGAAACGCCGCCAGCAAAGCCACGATCGAGGTCAATGAAATCGACAGCGCGATCTTGGAGATCAGGCCGGTGCCGAACCAGAGAATCACCAACGGCGCGAAGGCTATTTTTGGCACACTGTTGATGGCCACCAGGAAGGGCTCGATTACCCTGGCTACGTACGGGGAATACCACAGCAGCAAACCTGGCGCGGTGCCCAGCACAGTGCCCGCGACGAAGCCGACAATCGAAGCCCACAGCGTGTAGTAGGCGTGTTCCCACAGTTCGCCCGATTGAATCAGCTTCCAGCCCGCCAACACGGTGCCGCTGGGGGAGCCGAACAGGAATGCAGAAATGAATCCCGCCCGTACGCCGTACTCCCATGTACCCACGACGATCAGCAGAATCGCCAGTTGCACCAGTCCCACGGGGATACGTCGAGGCGGCGATGGTGGGGCCTTGATCGGCAGGGTCGCGGTCGAAGATGACTGGCTCATGAGGCGTGGGTCCTGGCAGCGGTCTGGATGTCCAGCTCTCGACACAGCAGGTCGAAGTAACCGGCAAAGCGGGGATCGTGGCGCGCTTCCAGCGGGGAACGGGTTTGCAGATCGATACGTTGCTCGCTTTTGACCCGGCCGGGGCGCGCGCTGAGCACGTAGATGCGCTGGGAAAGGGCGATGGCCTCATCGATGTCGTGAGTGACCAGCACCACCGTTTTACCTTGCTGGCTGGCGGTCTCCACCAACATGGCTTCCAGATAGAGACGGGTCTGGTAATCCAGCGCCGAGAACGGTTCGTCCAGCAGCAGGATGTCGGGATCGGGCAACAAGGTTCTCGCCAGCGCCACCCGCTGACGCATGCCGCCGGACAGCTCTTTGGGGTAGCTGTTCTGAAAGGGCAGCAGACCGAAACTCTGCAGATACTGACGGGCCCGCTCGACGGACTCCGCTCGTGGCGTGCCTTTGACTTCCAGACCTACGATTACGTTTTCCAGCACCGTGCGCCACGGCATCAACAGGTCGCGCTGCAGCATATAGCCGACGCGTCCGCGTAGATGCGGCACCTCTTGACCGTCCAGTGCGATACGTCCGCTGTCGTGTTCAAGCAGGCCAGCGAGGATGTTGAACAAGGTTGACTTCCCGCAGCCGGAAGGGCCGATGATGCTCACGAACTCGCCGGCCTGGACCTGCAGGTTGATGTCGTCGAGCACCGGTACGGCCTGAGCGTTAGTGTTGAAGGTTTTGCATAACTGACTGATCGCCAGTTTGGCGGTCATGCCGAGTGATCCTCATGCAGTTCGGCGGCGACGATGTCCTCGTTCGGCACTTCCAGGGCTTCGTTGAAGCGCTTGAAAAAACTGCACAGCGCGATGCGGATGGTCAATTCCACAACCTGTTCTTCGCTGTAGTACTCGCGCAGTCGGCGATGCACATCATCGCTGATACGGTCAGGCGTCAGCGTGACAAGCCGCGAGTAGTCGCGCACCAGCAGGTCCTGTGCGTCCAGGCCGGGTACATGCTCATCGAGCAAGTGCTCGATCGCCTCAAGGCTGATGCCCTGCGCCGCAAGCTTGGGTTCATGCAGAGTGATGCAGTAATGGCAGGCGTGGGCCTTGGACGCGGTGAGCAGGGCGATTTCCAGGTGCCGGGGTGAAATCAGCCCATCGTGCTTGGACTGAACCAAATAGCCGAACAGATGCTCCAGCGCCGGAGGGCGATGGGCGAATGCGCCGAGCAGACTGGCATATGGGCCATAGTCTTGCAGCAGGCGATCAAGGGTGTTGGCAGTGGTGGGTTCAAGGTTCTGGCGATCCAGGACGGTAAGGCGAGACATCGTGACGTCAATCCGCGAACAATAGGGGAGGCGATTTTAGGTAGAGCATGGCCAAGTGCTAAATACCGAGTTGGAATGAGCTTATACGTTTGATTTCAACCCCATCGACGCAGTGCAAAGCCAACGTTCGCCAATTTAAACGACCCATTAGACCGCAGCTGTCACGCCTTGAAGTATATCTGCGCGGCATTACCACCCAGCCCCTCGGCCCCGACAAAGAAGTCGCTCACGCGTTTGTCGTAGACGATGGGGTTGACCACGGTCGAAATGCCCAGATCGGGCAAGTCCTCGACGATGGTTTTCTGGAACTCGGCAAACAGCGCAAAACGTTTGGGCACATCGGTCTCCACCGCAGCCGCTTCCAGCAGCTGGTCGACCTTTGGATTGCTGTAGTGAGCGCCGTTGGAGAACGGCACGCCGGGCTGGAAGTTCTTCGACCAATACAGCCGCTGCACGCCCACGGTCGGGTCAAACAGGTTGCTCATGCCGTTGAGGGTGAAATCGAAATCGCGGTCGGTGTAGACGCGTTTCACGTAGGTCGCAAAATCCTGTGAGCGCAGGGTCACCTGAATGCCGATCTTCGCCAGCGCCTGCTTGATGTAGTCGGCGGTGCGTCGATAGGTTTCAGGGCCAGGCAATGGGTCCAGCGTAAGCTTGAAGCGTACGCCGCTGCCATCGCGGGCAAATCCTGCGTCGTCGAGCAGCTGATTAGCCTTGGCCACGTCGAACGCGTAACGCGGCAAGTCCGGTGCATAGAACGCTTTCATGTCCGGACTGATCGGCCCGTAAAGCGGCTGTCCGTAGCCGAGGAAAATGGTCTTGCGGATGAACTCAAGGTTGATCGCGTGGGCAATGGCGGTGCGCACCTCATGTTTTTGCAGGTACTGATTGTCGAAGTTGAATTCCACGCGGGTGATGCCGTTGATGTACGGCTCGCCGCGGTCCTCGATGCTCAGGCGCGTATTGCTTTTGATCCGGTCGATATCACTGAGCGGCACGCCGCCGGTTGAGATATCGATTTCACCGGCCTCCAGCGCAGCGACGGTGGCCGCCGAGTCGGCAATGAAACGCACAATAATGCGATCCAGATACGGTTTGGGCGCGTCCCAATAGTTGGGGTTGCGCTCCAGAATCACGTGGCTGCCGCGCACCCATTCCTTGAACACGAAAGGCCCGGTGCCGATAGGTGCGGTGGCGTTGGCGTGGGTTTCCGGGCGCGCGTCGCCGTACACATGTTTGGCCACGATCGGTGATTCGCATGCAGCGAGTGCCGTGAGCAGATACGGCGCGGGCTTGCTCAGCTTGAGCTGCACCAGATGCGGGTTGATTGCCGTGACGCTCGCGACGTTGGCGAAGGTCGCGCGGCCTCGCGGGTTGGAGGCCTTGAGGGTTTGCAGCGAATACACCACGTCGTCAGCGGTAAAATCCTGACCGTCGTGCCACTTCACCCCTTCGCGCAATTTGAAGCTGTATTCCAGGCCGTCATCGCTCACGGTCCAGGCGGTGGCGAGTTGCGGCAGCGGCTTGAGGTCCAGATCGTAGGTCAACAAGCCTTCGGTGACCTTACCGGTGATGTACACCGCAGCACCCGCCGTGTGAGTCAGGTTCACCAGAATCGGCGGTTCGATGGCGATGTGCATTTTCAGGGTGCCGCCGCGCACGGGGGTGCCGTCGGCGAACGAGAAGCGCGGCGTCAGTTGCAGGAGGGTGCCGCTGGCGCAGGCGTAGACCAGCAGTTGGCGTCGAGTCAGGGTCATCATGGGTTTCCGTCAGGGCTGGGCCGAAGTCATTTACGGCCTTGAGCGTGAGTGGGATTGAACGCGTCGGTGAGGCCGTCGCCGATCAGATTGAAAGCCAGCACCGTGAGAAAGATCGCAAGGCCGGGGATCGCCGTGAGGTACCAGGCGGTACGAATCTGTTCGCGACCGCTGCCGATCATGCTGCCCCAGCTCACCTGATTCGGATCGCCCAGGCCCATGAACGACAGTGCCGATTCCATGAGTACTGCCGAGGCGACCATGATCGAAGCGGTGACGATCAGCGTCGGCAAGATGTTCGGCAGGACCTCCAGCACGATGATTCGCAGATGCGTGTAACCAACGCTGCGAGCGGCGAGGATGTACTCGCGTTCGCGGATCGAGCGCACTTCGGCGCGCACGAGACGAGCGACCGTCGGCCAGGAAATGATGCCGATGGCGAAGATCAGGGTCGGCACCGAAGGCTGCGCAATGGCGACCAGCGCCACCAGCAATACGAAGCTGGGCATGGTCTGGAAGATCTCGATCAGGCGTTGCAGGCTGTAGTCGATCCGGCCACCAAAATAGCCGGCGAGGGCGCCAATGCTCAGCCCCAGCGAAACGCCGAACAGGCTCGCCAGAATCCCCACTTGCAGCGACACGCGCCCGCCGTGAACCACGCCGGCCATCACGTCGCGGCCCAGAGCGTCGGTCCCCAGCGGGTAATGCCAATCCTGTCCCGGCCAGAGCAAGGCGTCGGCTTCCATACCCAGCGGATCACCGGGATAGAGCAGGGGCGCAAACACGGCGAGGGCGGTGATGGCGATCAAGAAAATCAGTCCGGCCAGCGCGGTGGGGTTACGCATAAAGCGCTTTAAGGCAGGGCTGCGGCGCGTACTCATCGACGGCTCCGGATGCGCGGGTCGAGCCAGGTTTGCAGCAGATCCACCAGCACGTTGGTGATGATCACCAGCAGTGAGGAGATCAACAGAATGCCCAGCAGCACGTTGTAGTCACGCGCCATCACCGCATCGTAGGCCAGGCGTCCGAGACCGGGGAGGCTGAACACGGTTTCGATCACTACCGCGCCCCCCAGCATGCCGCCAAAATGCAGCCCGGCCATGGTGGTGATCGGCAACAGCGCGTTGCGCAGTACATGCTTGAACGTGATGACCCAGGGCGACAGGCCCTTGGCGGCAGCAGTGCGCACGTAGTCTTGAGCGCCTGCTTCGAGCATTGAAGCGCGTGTTAGCCGCGCGTAGATCGCGATGTAAATCAGCGCCAGGGAGCTGGCCGGGAGCGCCATGTAGCGCAAGGTGTCGAGGATGCCCGCCCAGCCGTGCAGGTCTGCGCCGATCGTGCCGGCTCCACCTGTGGGCAACCAGCCCAATTTGACCGAGAACACCACGATCAGCATCAGGCCGATCCAGAAACCGGGCACTGAATAAAAGAACTGCGAACACACCGACAGCACGCGATCGGGCCAGCGCCCGTGCCAGTGGGCCATGAGCATGCCCAGCGCGATGCCCAGCACCAGCGAGAAAAACAGCGCCAGCAGCATCAAGGTCAGGGTGGTACCCAGACGCTGGGAGATCAGGGCTTCGACGGTTGAGCCGTAGCGTGGCGAATAACCCAGGTTCAAGTGCGCCAGATTGTTCAGGTAATGCCAGAGTTGCACGGGGATCGACTGGTCCAGACCAAACTGGGAGCGCAGTGCGGCGAGACTTTCTTTGGTCGCTGATCCGGATTCGCCAGCCATGACGTCGGCTGCATCGCCGGGGGCCAGTTGCAACAGAAGAAAGTTGATCAACAGAATACCGAGCATGGTCGGCAGGGTGTGCAGCAAAGTGCGCCAGACGGCGTTGCTTAATGTCAGCAATATCTTCATCGAATGATCCCGGGAGGTGCGGCGCTATTAACTATTTGCTTATAACCTTTGTCAATGAAGGAAAAAGTAATAACGTTATGCTTTTGCACTTATCTAAGCATAGATAAAAAGGATATACCTTGGTCAATGCCCGGAGATTGACGGGCCGCAGTTGGATCATTACTGTCAGCCTCCAACCTGTTACATGCGCTGTACATTTTTTGCATATTCCGAAAAGTTATAGGGGCCACCAAAGTGGGTGGAACGCTTGTCCCTGCTTAATTAAATGAGGCTAGTGTGGCGCTTAATCATTCTATTGATGTTGACTCGACCCGTTTCGACACTTCGCCCGCCGACCGTTTGCAGCGCTTGCTGGCAAAAGTACCCGCATTGGTCGAAGAAATAGCCAAAGACGCTTCCCGGCGTGATCTGGAGCGGGAACTGCCGTTTGCAGCTTTCAAACTTATCAGCGCTGCCGGGCTTGGCGCGTTACGGGTGCCTAAAGATTTGGGTGGCCCAGGCGGCAGTGTCAGTCAGTACATTGAGCTGATCGCCACTCTGGCAAGCGCCGACCCTAATGTTGCACACGCGCTGCGCTCACACTTCAATTTCAGCGAAGCTGTGATCCATAGCGCTGACAGCCCGGAAAAACGCGATTACATCAGCAAGATTCTTGACGGCAAGCTTTTCGCCGGCGCACACACTGAAGTGGGGGCGCCGCTGGGGACAATTCTGACGAGGCTGACTCAGGACGGCGCCAGTTACCGTCTGAACGGCAAGAAGTGGTACGCCACGGGCTCTGCGTACGCGGACTTTCTGTCTTTTTCCGCCACCGACGACAGCGGCAAATTGATCTCAGTCCTGCTCCCCGCTGACCGGGCTGGCATTCATGTGTTGGACGACTGGGACGGCATGGGCCAGCGCCTGACGGCCAGTGGCGGTGTGCTGCTCGACAACGTCGAGGTGTTCGCCAGCGAGATCAAGACCCGCAGCCACAACGCCGACGTCGGACGCCATTGCTCAAGCCTGCGCCAGCTGCACCTGGCGGCCTGCGCTGCGGGGGTGGTGCGCAACATTCGCGCGGACGCGGTCAGTTATGTGCGCAAACAGGCGCGGGCCGCGATGCACAGCCCGGCGGATATCGCCCGTGACGATCAGTTCGTGCAACAAGTGGTCGGCGAAATAGCCGCTAATACCTATGCTGTGGATGCATTGATTGCCAATACCGCGCGCATTCTTGATCAAAGTTCGGTTGCGTTGTTTGTTGCTCCAGCAACACTTGATCAACAGTTGATAAATGCATCGATCAGCAATGCTCAAATGCAAGTGGTCGTCGCCAAACTTGCCCTGCGTTCGGCTGAAGTGTTGTTTGAAGTGGGCGGCGGGTCCGCCACGTCACGTAAATACAATTTTGACCGGCACTGGCGAAACATCAGGACAGTGCTCAATCACAACCCGTTATTGCACAAAGCCCGTGTCGTGGGTGATTACTATTTGAATGACAACACCACACACTTGCGTGAAGGACTGGTCTTTTAGTCGTGATCGGTAGTCCAAGTGTGCAACACAGTTCAATGTTTCAACCCGGTTCACCGTTTCAACACCGTGTCAGCTAACACCTATAAACGCGCAAGACCCCGCCAGGTACCGCTCTTTTAATAATCCTTGTTCGATGGCCAGGAACGTCCACCACGCCAGCAATAAATTGATTTTTTGCAGGTAGTCGCATGAATGCTCGTTTGAATACCCCACGCTCGCCCCTTGGACTGATGGTGTCCATCGGCGTCATGACGCTGTGCGGCAGCGCCGCCGTGTTTGCCGATGACGCCAGTGCCCCCCGCAACTCCGCCCAGTCCGGTAAAGGCGACGATGCCCTGGAAACTGTCGTGGTCACCGGGTCCCGCGCCGAGAAGCGCACTGTGGCGCAAAGTCTGGCGCCGATCGATGTGATCAGTGCCGACGACCTGGCGCGCTCTGGCAAACAGAACTTGCGCGATGCCTTGGCTGCGCAAGTGCCGTCGTACACCAACGACGCAGGTTTTACCGGTGCCAGCGGCATCGCAGTGAAGTCAGCGACCCTGCGTGGGCTGGGTGGTAACGCGGTGTTGGTGCTGGTCAACGGCAAACGCCGGCACAACACCGCGCAGATTTTTCACCAGTCTTCGGCGACCTCCAACGGCCAGTCGCCGGTGGATCTGGACCTGATTCCGATCAGCGCAGTCGATCACATTGAAGTGCTGCGCGACGGTGCCGCCGCCCAGTACGGTTCCGATGCGATCGCAGGGGTGATCAACATCATCCTCAAGCGCAACAAAAGTGGCGGGCAGGCCACCGCGCTCTACGGCCAGTACGGCGAGCGGGAAGGGCACAAGGGCTTTTACGGCGCCACCGGTCAGACCTCGCTCAATCAGGGTTTCGAGCTGCCCAACGATGGTTTCTTCAGCTTGAGCGGCGACGTCAAAATCCAGGAGACCAGCAACGCCGCGGGCTCAGTACCCGATCGCACCAAGATCTACGCTGGCAACGACCCGCGCGAATACGGTGAAAGTCGCTACCGGCAGACCATGGGTCAGCCGAGGGTTCAGACCTATAACGCCGCTTACAACATGGAACTGCCGCTCAACGACGAGCTGGACTTCTACTCGTTCTCGACCTTCAGCCACCGTGATTCAACAGGCTTTGGCACATTCCGTACTGCGGTCTCGGCCCAGAACGTTCCAGAAATTTATCCCGATGGTTTCCAGCCCAAATTTCGTTCGGTAGAAGACGACTTCCAGGGCGCGTTCGGCCTCAAGGGCAAGGACGTTCTGGGGTGGGACTGGGACGCTTCGACCAACTGGGGCCGCAACGACGTCAACCTGCGCAACGACGATTCGCTCAACGCCTCTTTCGGCCCCGCCAGCAAAACAGATTTCGATAACGGCGATGCCATCTTCAGCCAATGGACCAATAACCTCGACATCAATCGTGGCTTCGATACGGGCCTGTTCAAAGATCCGTTGCGCGTTGCGGCAGGCGTCGAGTACCGGGTCGACAGTTATCAGATCCGCAAAGGGGAATTCCAGTCCTATGCCGATGGCGGTTACGTCTACCCGGTTGGATCGCCAAATGCAGGTAAGCGTCCCAACTCGGGCTCCGCAGGATGGGGCGGCTTCAGTCCCGCCGCCGAAGGCAGCTGGGATCGCAGCAACACCGCAGGTTACGTCGACTTTACGCAGAAGCTCACCGACAAATGGGAGGCGAGTCTGGCCGGGCGCTTCGAGCATTACAGCGATGTGGGCGACACCACCAGCGGCAAGCTGTCCACGCGCTATCAGCTCACACCTGAGTTCGCCTTGCGCGGTGCGGTCAACAACGGCTTCCGCGCACCGTCCCTGCAGCAGCAGCACTTTTCGTCCAGCACCTCGGCTTGGGGCGTCAGCCCGATTACCGGCCAGTTGCAGCAGCAGGTCACCAACTACGCCGTGCCGGGTTCAGTGGCCGCCTCGGCGCTGGGTTCCAAGGAACTCAAGCCGGAGAAGTCACGTAACTACAGCGTCGGCTTCGTCGCGACCCCAACCAAGAACCTGGACCTGTCGGTGGACTTTTACCAGATCGACATCAAGGACCGCATCCTCCAGACCAGTTCCCTGAGCGGCCTGAACGACCCCAACGTCGCCAGTCTTCTCGCCGCCGCCGGTTTGAGCACCAGCCAGGCAGTCTCCTACTACGGCAACCTGGCCGACACCCGCACCCGCGGTATCGATCTGGTGGGGGATTACCGTATTGATTACGGGCCATACGGTCGCGGCAAGTGGACCCTGACCAGCACCCAGAGTCTTCAGGAAATACGTGGCATCAATGAGCCCGACTCATTGGCGGGTACCGGCGTGAGCGTGCTCGGTCGCGACAAGCAGGGCAACCTGACCAGCGCGTTCCCGAAGAACAAGACGGCATTGCAGCACACCTGGTTCATCGATGACTTCGAGGTCACCCTCAAGGAAACCCGCTATTCGGCGGTGACTGGCAAGAACTACTACAACGAAAACCGCGACGAGAAGATTCGGCCCGCGTTCATCACCGATCTGGACGTTGGTTTCAATGTCAGCGACCAGATGAAGGTATCGATTGGCGGCCTGAACATTTTCAACAAACGGCCCGAGCAGCTCTCCGAACAGGCCAAGCTTTACTACCTTTTTCCAGTCGATAACCCGGCCTACAGCTGGTACTCGCCCTACGGCGTGGACGGCGGCTACTACTACGCGCGACTCGACTATTTCTGGTAATCGCGGCGGCGGTCGGGTCTATCCAGACCTGGCCGCCTCAGCCTTTCATTCGCGCTCTTTCAACCGATCCAGAACAGGACACCGAAATGGCTCAGCCACAACTCAACCCATCGTTTGAACGGTCGGCCTTTCCTGCACCGCTGGACCATGCCGACAGCCCGTTGAGCAAAGCCCTCAAGCAACCGTTGTTGCTGGGGGTGTTTCTCAACATGCAGGACATCCGCCTGACCAATCACCCGACGTCCAACACCTGGACGTTCGACTACAACGCCAAAATCGTTCAGCAGGCGGAAGCGCTCGGGTTCGAGCTGGCGTTCAGTCGCACGCAGTGGCTGCCCAAGGGCGGTTATGACGGCGAAGCGTCGCTGGACTCGTTCATTGCTCTCGGGGCCATGGCGGCGATCACCAAAAGCATCATGCTGGTCTCGACCATTCATGTGCTGTACGGACCGCTGCATCCGCTGCACATCGCCAAATACGGCGCGACGCTGGACCACATCGCCAAGGGCCGCTGGGGCATCAACATTGTTACCGGGCACCGGCCTGTGGAGCATGAGATGTTCGGTCGTCCGCAAATCGAGCACGACCAGCGCTATCAGCTGGCGGGTGAGCTGTTCGACGTGTTGAACACGTTGTGGAGCAGCAACGAGAATTTCACCTACGAGGGGCAGCACGGCTGGAAAATCAAGGACGGGTTCATCACGCCCAAGCCGTTGTATGGCCGACCGATACTAGTCACCGCCACCGGTTCCGAGGCGGGCATTGATTTCGCTACCAGCCAGTCCGACCTGATCTTCATCACCAATTCATCGGGTTCGGGCATTCGCGAAACCTTGGAAGACATCCCGGCCCACGTGCAGAAGATCAAGGCCCGCGCCCGTCATTTTGGACGTGAAGTGCGCACGATCATCAATCCGATCATCGTCAGCCGCGACACCGAACAGGAGACCCGGGAGTACCTGGAAGGCATCGTCGGCAACAAAGTACCCGGCGCGTTCGGCAACCACAAGGCGTACGCCAGCGACGCCCACGCCTGGCGCGGCCGCGCGGAAGGCTCGCGCAATACCGGGTTGGGGCTGGGCGGCAACATCGAAATCGTCGGCACCCCGGAGCAGGTGGTCGAGCAACTGGTGGCGCTCAAAGCGGCAGGGATCGACGGCGTGCAGTTGAATTTCCACGACTTCGCGGTGGACCTGAAGCACTTCGGCGAACGCATCTTGCCGCTGCTCAAGGAAGCGGGTTTGAGGGTGTGATCGTACGGGTCACAGCGGCGCAGCTGAACTGTAGGAGCGAACTTGTTCGCGAGGCGGTTTTGGCTGAATGACCATTTCCAGTCGCCTCGCCAACGAGTTGGCTCTACAGAAGATGCGGCGGCGGTGATCCACTGAAAAATGGTCAATCATCTATTCATCAGGAGCACATCATGAGTCTGGAGTTCATCGGCCATACCAGCAGCCGCAGCGGTGCCGAGGTGATCGAGGCCAGCGGCCCGATCATCGACAAGGCGTATATCAAGAACCTGGCGCAGATTGCCGAAGCCAACGGTTTTGATCGCTTGCTGATCGGCAGTTTCGCGACCTGGCCGGACAACAACCAGATCGCCGCCTACGTGCTGCACAACACCGAACGGCTGGGGGTGATGCTTGCCCATCGGCCGGGCTTCGTCGCCCCGACCGTGGCCGCGCGGCAATTGGCAACGCTGGATCAGTTCAGCGACGGTCGGCTGGCGGTGCATGTCATCAGCGGCGGCACCGATGCCGATCAACAGCGCGACGGTGATTTCCTCGCCCACGACGAACGTTATGCGCGCACCGCTGAGTACCTGACGGTGGTGAAAAAGGTCTGGCACAGCGATCAGCCCTTTGATCATCAGGGCGATTACTACCGCGTGAAAGGCGCGCTGTCGACCGTCAAACCGGTGCGTCCAGAGGGCGTGCCAATCTTCTTCGGCGGTTCATCGGCAGCCGCGTTCGAGGTCGCAGGCCAGCATGCCGAGGTGTATGCGTTGTGGGGCGAGTCTCTGGCGCAAACGGCGGAAACCATCGCCAACGTGCGTAGGGCGGCCGCCAAATACGGACGCGAGGATCAGATCAAATTCCTGCTGGCGTTTCGGCCGCTGGTGGCCGACACCGAAGAGGCCGCTTGGGCCCGCAGCCGCGAGCTGTTAGCTGCGGCGAAGGCCAAATATCCACCGGCGCCGACGCTGAATGAAAACGTCGGCTCCCAGCGATTGCGCGACGCCGCAGCCCAAGGCGCGGTACTGGATCAACGCCTGTGGACCGAATTTGCCGCTGCCACCGGCGCTCACGGCAACTCGACCGCACTGGTCGGCACCCCGCAACAGGTGGCCGATGCGTTGCTCGAATACCACAAGATCGGCGTCGATAAATTCCTGATTCGCGGTTTCGATCCGGTGCCGGACACGCTGATTTTCGGCCTTGACGTGATTCCTCTGGTGCGCTCCGCTGTGGCCAGACATGCCTGAATCAAGCCTCATTGGGCAGATGTTCGGCGTTAACACCTTGATACCGGAAGGCGCGGCGTGGCCATCGGCGATTCGGGTCGAGCACGGGCCGTTGAGCCGATTGCCTGCGCTGTTTCAACAGCCGCTGTTGAACAGCCTTGAGTCGTTGGCCGACCGCTATCGAGGCCCGCTGTCGTTTGGTCGTGGCTTACGCTCGCCGCAGACCTTTGACAGTCATGCCAACGCCGCCAGCCTGGTGCACTTGGGGCTCACCGTGTACCTGCAGGACGTGGCTGGCACCCTCAATGGCGCGCCGGCTTTTCTGCGTCAACTGGAGCGTGAACTCGGGGTCGCGACCGGCAGCGCCAGGCTCAGCGCGTTCGCCTCTGCCGGTGACGACGGCGTGTCTTGTCACTACGACGCCGAAGAAGTGATTTCCATCCAGCTGCTGGGCCGCAAGACCTTTCACTTCGCGCCCATGACCGAGATCCCGCTGCCCTATGGCGCCCAGTTCGGGCCGGACATGGTGGCCGTGGAAAACCTCTACGAACAGGCGCGTGACGGCTTTCCCGATCCAGCGCATGCGACCTTTGAAACCCAAGAGATGCAGCCAGGCTCGGTGCTGTATCTGCCGCGCGGGACCTGGCATAAAACCGAGGCTCAGGCGCCATCACTGTCGCTGAGTATCGTGATCCGCCCGCCCGTGGTGGCTGAGGTACTGCTGGGCTGGTTAAAGCCGTGGCTGATTGGAGATCCGCGCTGGCGTCTGCCGCTGTATGGCGACGTCGACAAAGCTGACGTGCAAGCGCTGTTCTCGGAGCTGGCAGGGCGATTGAGCGAGAACGCCGTCACCCCTGTTTTGCGCTGGAACGCAGAGCCTTCGGCCGAGGAGTCGGAATTACTGCGAGTGCCTGGCTCGCATCTCACGTGGACCGACAGCCCGCAGGCGTCAAATGGGTTGTTGCGACCGCGATTGCAGGTCAATGCCCTTGATCAGGACTGGCGCCCGCGCGTCACGCTGGACAGTGAAATGCCTGATGTGCTGCGGCCTGCCATCGTTTGGCTGCAGCAACGACAAACCGTGTTCAATCTGCACTGCCTCAGTGACGCGTTGCCGCAGATTGCCGGTCGCGATCTGCGTCAGTTGCTGGACCTGCTGGTCAAGGCCCACGCGCTGAGGCCATTGGTGCCGCGTTAGGCCAGACGCACTTCAGACAGATTGCCAATGAAGCCGCCGCCTGTGGAGTCCGTCAGGTTGAGCACGGTGCTGCGCGCCAGCAATGCGTCTTCGCTTGAGATGATCGGAATGCGCGGCAGGTCCTCCAGTACTTTGGTCTGCACCTGGTGATAGAGATCCCAGCGGCGTTTCGGATCATTGTCGACTTGCGCCTGCTCCAGCAAGCCATCGACTTCGGCGCTGGAATAGTGGGTGGCGTTGGAATATGCAACGCCTGACTGGATGTTTTTGGACCAGTAAAAACGCTGCAGGCCGATGGCTGGGTCCGGCGCGGTGGAGGCGGGGGACAGGTTGGTGTCGAAATCGTACCGGCCGTACACGCGGTCGATGAACTGGGCGTAATCCTGATTGCGGATCTCCAGCTTGATGCCGATCTTGGCGAAGGTGCTGCGCAGGAAGTTCGCGGTCTGTTGATACACCGCTGAAGGACTGGGGTCATTCTTGATGCGCAAGCGAATGCCGTCCTTGTCCTTTGTCAGGCCGGCGGCTTCCAGCAGCGCTTCGGCACGTTTCAGATCGAAGGGGTATTGCGGCACATCGGCGCTGTAGAACTGCGGAAAGTTCTTCGGGATCGGCGAGTCAGCGGTGGTGCCTTGCCCCAGCAGGATATTTTTCAGAATAAACTCCTTGTCGATGGCGTGGGCGAAGGCCTGACGGACGCGAATGTCCTGGAATTCCGGCCGTTGCAGGTTGAATTCCAGCGCCATGATGCCGGTGCCGCCGTAGGTGTTCAAACGGTCGTAAACAGTCAGTACCGGGTTGGTTTTCAGGCGTTTTATTTCGCTATTGGACAGGGTGTCGGCGTAGGCCACCTGCACGGCGCCGGTTTCCAGCGCCGCCGATACCGAAGACGGGTCGGCGATGAAGCGATAGATCACCTGATCCAGCAGCGGTTTGCCTGACTGCCAGTAATGGGGGTTACGCTCCAGGGTCAGGTAGTTGCCGCGCACCCACTCTTTGACCCGAAACGGTCCGGTGCCGATGGGTGCGGTGTTGGCCGGATTGTTGAGGATGTCGGTGTCAGCGTAGAGATGTTTGGGCAGCACTTGCGAGTCGCGGGCGTTGAGAGCACTGAGCAAATATGGCGTGGGTTTGGACAGGTTCCAGACGGCGGTGAGCGGGTCCGGGGTGTCGACGCTTTGCACGTTGGGGAACGCCGAGCGGCCCCGGGAGCTGTATTTCTTCCACACCTCCATGACCGAAAACGCGACGTCCGCCGAGGTGAACGGCTTGCCGTCGTGCCACAGCACGCCGGGGCGCAGCTTGAAGGTCACCTGCAAGCCATCGGGGCTGAAACTCCAGCTTTCGGCGAGCTGGGGCTGCGGGCCGTTGGTGGGACTGAGGTAGAGCAGGCCGTCGAAAATCTTCGGCGAAATCAGCTGAGTTGCCGGCGCCGTGGTCAGGCCGGTCGTCAACACCGTGGGTTCAGGGTTTTGCGCAATAATCAGTGTGCCGCCTGCGCTGTCTGCGAAAGCCAGGCGCTGTCCGAGCAAACCGACCGCAGCGGTGGAAGCCAGCGAATAGCCGAGAAATGTACGTCGCGTCACCATGTGGGTTGATTCCTTATTGATCGTTAGTCATGACGTTTCTGCCCGGAAGGCGTAGGAGTCCAGCTGTAGACGATCTGCTGGGTACCGGCAGCAACACCTGAGAACACGGTATGTCTGAAGTACCGAGGTGCCAGGATTTGGGGCCGCTGCGCAGCCCATCGTCGGCAAGCCAGACTCCTACGCCCTCCGGGCAGAAGCGGCATCGCGACGCGCGCAAACTCCGTTGGAGCGAGGCTTGCCCGCGAAGCTGAGCGTCCGGTGTGTCAGGCATACCGAGGAGTCAGCTTCGCGGACAAGCCTCCAACATGAATACAGGCCGTCAACCCTGCCCAAGCAAATGGTATTTGCCGATCAAATTGAATTTCCACGCCACTGGGTCGTGAACGGTGTGAGTACGGGCGTTGCGCCAGTGGCGATCGAAGCCGTATTCAAGGCGCGTAGAGCTGGCGCCGCCGAGCTGGAACAGTTTGTTGCTGGCCAGCAACGCGGCTTCGGTGGTGAGGATTTTTGCCGCCGCCAATGCCGAGGACACCTTCGCCGACGGCCCCGGTCCTTGCTCGGCCGTGACCTGATCGAACAACGCCGCCGCCCGTTCCAGCACGGCTTCTCCGGCATGAATCCGGGTGTGCAGGTCACCGATGATTTCCAGCACATACGGATCTTGAGCCACATCGGTCACGCCAGTGCGCGCATAAGGCCTGGCATGCTCGCGGACGTAACTCAGGGTGTCGGCAAACGCAGCGCGGGCGATACCCAGGTCCAGCGCGCTGTGAAACAAGTCAGGAATGCCGTAGGTATTGGCTTGGGTTTTACCCAGTTCGGTGTTCAGTACATGGCTGTGCTCGACGCGTACGTTGTCCAGCAGCAGTGTGCCGCTGGCAGTGGTGCGCTGACCGAAACCATCCCAGTCATCGATGATGGTCAGGCCAGGGGCATAACGGTCCAGCACGGCAGTTTTCGACAGACCGTCCTCGTCCACACAACCGATGGAAATCAGCTGCGAAAACAGCGCCCCTGTGGAATACGCCTTCGAGCCGTTGACCCGGTAGTGATCGCCTTCGCGAGTGATCTGAGTGCGCGTGGTGCCCGCCGGCAGACTGCCGCCCTCCGCATGGCCGTTGCCCCAGCGATAGCCCTGGAGAATCTTGCCAAAGAACAGCTGCTTCTGTTCTTCGCGGCCCACCGCTTCGATTACGCTGCACGCCAGAATAATGCTCAGCAACAACTGGCCAATGGAGGCGTCGGCCTCGCCGATGATCGCCACCACTTTGGTCAACGTCAGGTACGACACTTCAACGCCGCCATAGGCACGCGGCACGCGGATCGCCAGCAAACCGCTGCGCGCGCAGTCTTCCAATTCCTGCCACGGCAATTGGCGCTCGATGTCACGCAGCTGCGCAGTGTTTTTGAATCGCGCCGCCAGTCGCTGGGCGATTTCCACCGCCTCATTCTCACTGGCAATCACGTGCGCCGCCGTTGTCGGTGCAACCACCGGTCGGTGCTGCGGTTCGGAGGATATAAAGCGTGGTGCGGCAAATCCGGTATCGGTCATGGGTGAGTCCTGTTCCTTGGGAGCATCAACGGTTCAGCCGCAGGTCATTCAGGCCTGATAGCTTGCGTCGGCGAAATTTCCGTACAGCGCTTCCGATGAGTTGAAAAAATCCTTCAACTGCTTCTGCGTAACCACCACTACGGTGGGGGATACGAGCGGGATCTTCGGCAGGTCGGTGAGCACGATCTGCTGAAATTCGCCGTACCAGGCTTTGCGCTTGACCGGGTCCAGCTCTCCCTGGCCCAGATCGAGTAATTGATCGACCCTGGGGTTGGCATAACGCGCGCCGTTGGAGAACGCGATACCGGGTTTGAAGTTCGAGGAGTGATAAAACCGTTGCGTGCCCATCACCGGATCGGGCCCGGCGGTGGCGCTGATCAGCGTGGTGTCGAAGTCGCGGCGGGTGTAGACGCGATTGACGTACTCGGGGAAGTCCTGGGAGCGAATCACCAGCTTGACTCCAATCTTCGCCAGATTGCTGCGCAGGTAATGGGCGATCTGCTGGGTTTCATTGGCTGGGTTGGGGTCGTTGAACACGGTCAGGCGTATGCCGTCGGCGCCTTTCTTCAGGCCTGCTTCTTCAAGCAGGGCTTCGGCTTTGGCCAGGTCGAAGGGGTAACGCGGCACACTGTCGTCGTAGAAGTCGCTCATGCTGGCGGGGATCGCGCTGACCGCTGGCTGGGCAAAACCGAAGTAGATGTTTTTGACGATGAAATCGCGGTCCACGGCGTGGGCGAACGCCTGACGCACCCGCACGTCCTGGAATACCGGCTTTTCCAGATTGAATTCGAAGCCCACCAGGCCGGGTGAGTAGGGCGCGCTGATTTCGCTGACCTGCAATTGCGGCACGCCGCGCAGGCGCTTGACGTTGCTCAGCGCCACCGACGCCAGTTGTACGGCTTGGGTTTCCAGTGCCGCCGACGCCGCCGTCAGGTCGGGAATGATGCGAAAAATAAGCGCGTCCAGATGCGGTTTGCCGGTGTCCCAATAGTTCTCGTTTTTCACCAGATTGATCGACACGCCACGGTCCCAGCGCTCGAACTTGAACGGGCCGGTGCCCACGGGTTTGATGTTGTTGGGGTTCGCCAGCGGGTTGCCGCTGTCGTAGAGGTGTTTGGGCAAGACTTGTGCATCGGTGGATGACAGCGCGCTCAGCAGATAGGGCGCAGGTGTCGACAGCGTCAGGACCACCTGCAATGGCGTCGGCGTTTCCACCTTGCTCACCGGGGCAAACGTGGTGATGCCTCGGGAGTTGAATTTGCGCCAGATATTTTGCAGGGAGAACGCGACGTCCTCGGCACCGAAGGGCTGGCCGTCGTGCCATTTGACGCCCTGACGCAGATTGAAGGTGTAGACCAGGCCGTCGGCACTGACCTGCCAGTCGGTGGCCAGTCGCGGTACGGGCTGGCGTTGTGCGTCGTAGGACAGCAGGCCGTCAAACAGCTTACTGGTCACGGTGTAAATGGTTCCGTCGGTGGTCAGCGCGTTGGTCAGGACAGTGGGTTCGGGGTATTGCGATACCACCAGCGTCTGTTTGCCATCGACGGCGGCGAACACCCCTGACACATGCCCCGACATTCCGATACCGGCCGCGAGGATCATCGAGTCCTTGATAAACGTCCTTCTGGTTAACGACATGCTGCACCTTTGGTAAAACGAGTCAGTAAGAAGCGCACGGCTATTGAGTTCTATGTTTAGAACCGAACCGGCGTTTTATAAAAAGGAGGGTAGGGCGATGTTCTGTTGGGCGTCAGAACAGAATCGCGAGCCTAGCGGATAGTTTCGGCGTTATTCAAGTGCGGTCTTATAACGTTAAGTGCAGTTTCAATACCTGAGGAGATAATAAGTTTAGAACTTTTTTGCTGGTGTTCGGTTTATCAAATTCCTGTATTAGTGTTCGCCGTTAAAACAGTACCCGCTCAATGCGATTGTTTGTAGAGAACCCGATGCCGGCCAGTATTTTCTATCAGCGTATTAATCACATCCTTCATTCAGGATTTCGCGGACCATTGTTTCGGGCTGTTCCAACCGCGGTCGGGGTGATTGTTCTGAACTTCATCCTGCTCCAGATGGTGCCGGGCGATGCGGTAGATGCACTGGTCGCGGAAGCTGGGTCGGCGACGGCGGAAACCACCGCCTTGCTGCGCCAGCAATACGGGCTGGACAAGTCTTCGCTGGCGCAATTTGGCGATTACCTCAACCAACTCGGCCATTTGAGCCTCGGTGATTCGCCGCGCTATGGCATCCCGGTGATGGACGTGATTACCCAGCGACTGCCCAACACCCTGTTGTTGATGGGGCTGGCGCTGGTGATCTCGTTGGTGGTCGGTGTCAGCCTGGGAGTGGTCATGGCCCTGTGGAAGGGCAAATGGCCGGATCGGGTGCTGTCGTCGATCGCATTTGTACTGTATTCGACCCCGGGCTTCTGGATCGGCCTGATGGCGATCGTGTTGTTCGCGGTCAAGCTTGAGTGGCTGCCAAGCGGCGGCGACGGCACTATCGGCGCGGGCCTGACCGGCGTGGACAAGTTCGTGGACAAGTTGCAGTACGCGATTCTCCCGGCTTTGACCCTTGCCAGTTTCTTCGTCGCCATTTACGCCCGTCTGACCCGCGCCTCGGTGCTTGAAGTACTGACGCAGGATTACGTGCGTACCGCGCGGGCCAAGGGGTTGTCGCCGTGGCGTATCACTTGGCGGCACGTGTTGCGCAATGCCCTGTTGCCCTTGACCACCATCGCCGGCGCGCACCTTGGCGGGCTGTTGGGCGGGGCGGCGGTGGCGGAAACGGTATTTGGCTGGCCGGGTATCGGGCGGCTGACGCTCGAAGCCGTGCAGGCACGCGAATACAAGGTGCTGCTGGGTATTCTGCTGATGTCGTCGTTCATTGTGATCGTCGCCAATATTCTGGTGGACCTGCTCCACGCCCGGCTCGATCCGCGCATCGCCGCCCGCACAAAGGGGGCCTGATCGATGAGCGCCCACACCCCCAACCCGATTCTCGACCGCGCGCCTTCTGCACCGGTCAGCCTGCCGGACAGCTCATGGCGCCAACAGCTGAGTGTGGCGTTGCTCGGACGTTTCGCGCCGGCTGGCAAAGGTTCGTCGGCCGAAGATGATTCCCTGGCCCAGGAACAGCGTTCGCCCCAGAGCCGCTGGCCCATCACCTATGCATTGTTGCATTCCCCTGGCGCGGTGGCGGGCATCAGCGTCCTGACCCTGATCGTGCTGGTGGCGCTGGCGGCAGGCTATCTCTACCCCGGCGATCCGCTGGACATGGCCGCGCAACCGCTGTTGGCACCCGGCGAAGACTGGCAGTTTCCACTGGGCACCGACGCATTGGGACGAGATCTGGCGGCAGGCCTGGCCCACGGTGCGCGTGTTTCGCTGCTGGTTGGCGTGACGGCGGCGCTGGTCAGCGTGTTGATAGGCACCCTGATCGGCGCGCTCGCCGGTTATTTCGGCGGACGGGTCGACCGCGCGCTGACCTGGCTGATCGAGCTGTTCCAGACCACCCCCTCGTTTTTGCTGGTCGTGGTGGTGGTTTCGATTACCCAGTCGACCGTCAGCATCATCGCGGTGGTGATTGGTCTGACGTCCTGGGACACCGTCGCCCGACTGGTCAGGGCAGAGTTTCGTGCGCTGCTCAGTGCCGATTTCGTCCTGGCGGCGCGCACGGTGGGTTACAGCACCCGCTGGATCATCTTTCGTGAAGTCCTGCCCAACGCATTGCCGCCGATCATCATCACCGCTTCGGTGATCGTGGCGTCTGCGATTCTCACGGAATCCTCGCTGTCGTTCCTGGGCGTGGGCGATCCGAACAAAATCAGCTGGGGCAGCATGATCGGCAGCGGTCGGGACATGCTGCGCAGCGCGCTGTACCTCACCGCGATCCCCGGCCTGACGCTGGTAATCACTGTTTTTAGTTTGAATCTGGTGGGTGACGCCCTGATCAGCGCCCTGAACCCAAGACTGCGCGGGAGAACAGCATGAACGCTGTAGCCAATATCGATGACCACAGTCAGCCGTTGCTGAGCGTTTCCAATCTGCGCGTCAGTTACGGCGACTATCAGGCCGTCAAAGGCGTGAGTTTTACGGTGGCGCGCGGTGAAACTCTGGCGCTGGTGGGCGAGTCCGGTTGCGGTAAATCCACAACGGCCATGGCCATCATGCGCCTGCTGGGCGGGCGCGCCGGGATCTCGGGCAAGGTCGATTTCGACGGGCTGGACTTGTCGGTGATCAGCGATCCGGTGATGCGCGGGCTGCGCGGCAACGACATTTCCATGGTCTTTCAGGACCCGATGACCTCGCTCAATCCGGTGCTCAGCGTGGGCGAGCAGATCGGCGAAGTGTTGCGTCGCCATCGTGGTCTTTCGCGTAAAGACGCACGCATCGAAGCCCTGAGCCTGTTAAGGAAAGTGCGCATTCCCAACGCGGCGGCGCGTCTGGATGACTTCCCGCACAATCTGTCGGGCGGGCAGCGCCAGCGGGTGATGATCGCCATTGCCGTGGCGTGTAACCCGCGCCTGCTGATCGCCGACGAACCGACCACCGCGCTGGACGTCACGGTGCAGGCGCACATTCTGCAATTACTCAAGGACCTGAGCGAAGAGTACGCCATGGGCCTGCTGCTGATTACCCATGACCTGGGCGTCGTCGGCCAGTGGGCGGATCGGGTGGCGGTGATGTACGACGGCCTGATCGTCGAGTCCGGCACCACGGAAGCGATCTTCACCGCGCCGCAGCACCCGTACACCAAAGGATTGCTGGGTGCGTCCCTGCGGCTCGACACCGACTCGCACTACGCCAATGCCTCGCTGCCGGAAATCAACGTGCGCAAGGGTAACAGCGGCATCATCGAGTTCGATCTGCACAGCCATCCGCGCTATTTCACTACCCGTGACGCCCACACCGGGGCGCTCGACCGGCCAATTCTGGAGGTGCGCAACTTGCGCACCGAATACAAGAGCAGTCAGGGCGTCGTGACGGCGGTCGATGATGTGTCGTTCCAGATACGGCCCGGCGAGACGCTTGGCCTGGTGGGTGAGTCAGGCTGCGGCAAGTCGACGCTGAGCAAAACCATTTTGGGCCTGATCCGCTCAAGTGCCGGGCAGATCCTGCTCAATGGCACCGATATCGCTCATTTATCCGAGAAACAGCTGCGTACACACAGGCCATTTGTGCAAATGGTGTTTCAGGACCCCTATGGATCGCTCAACCCCAAGCACAGCGTGTACCGCATCCTCGACGGCGTGCTGAGAAACCACGGCGAAAAAGAGGCGCAGACTCGCAGTCAGCGCATCTTCGACATCATTCATCGAGTGGGGCTGCCAGCCTCAGCGGTGTGGAAATACCCCCACGAATTTTCCGGCGGCCAACGGCAGCGCATCGGCGTGGCGCGGGCATTGATCCTGCGGCCATCGCTGGTGATTCTCGACGAAGCGGTGTCTTCGCTGGATGTGTCGGTGCGCGCGCAGATTCTCAATCTTCTCGCCGACCTCAAGCAGGAATTCGGACTGTCGTACCTGTTCATTTCCCACGATCTGTCGGTGGTCAAGTACATGGCCGATCGCGTGCTGGTGATGCACGACGGCAAGATTGTCGAGGAGGGCGCCCATGACGCGATCTGGAAAAACGCCCGCCATGCTTACACTCAAAAACTGATTGGCTCGGTGCCCGTGCCCCGTTACTCGGTGGCTGACGAAGAAACCGTGCCCTATGCCGATTCGGCCTGGCAGGAACTGCCGGTGGCCATGTTGCTGTCGCGTTTTGCGATTTAGTTGTGTTGCTTTCAATAAACGATGAAAAACCATTAAGGGAGTGAATATGAGCGCTATCGAGTACCGAAATCTGGGCCGCAACGGCATCAAGGTCTCGCCCATTACCCTGGGCACCATGATGTTCGGCGGGCAGACCGACGACAGCGTTGCCAAACGCATTGTCGACAAGGCGTATGAGCAGGGCATCAACTTCATCGACACTGCCAACGGTTACAACGGCGGGGCCTCCGAGGAAACAGTCGGCCGCCTGATTGCCGACCGCCGTTCGCAGTGGGTGTTGTCGACCAAGTTCGTCAACCCCAACCCTGGCGCTTTGGGCCCGAATGATCGCGGCGCCTCGCGCAACAACGTGATCCAGTCGGTGGATGCCAGCCTCAAACGGCTGAACACCGATTACATCGACCTGTTTTATCTGCACCGCGAAGACCACAGCACGCCGGTTGAAGAAACCTTGCGCGCGTTGTCGGACCTGATCCGCGCGGGCAAGATCCGCTCCTATGGCCTGTCTAACCACCGTGGCTGGAAGCTGGCCGAGTTCAGCCGCACTGCGGATTTGCTGGGGATCGAGCGTCCGGCGGCGAGCCAGCCGTTGTATAACCTGGCCAACCGTCAGATTGAAAACGAGCATTTGCCGGCCGCCGAGTACTACGGCATTGGAGTGGTGTCCTACAGCCCGCTGGCCCGTGGCGTACTGACCGCCAAATACGACCCGAACCAGCCGCCGTCCGAGGGCACACGTGCCGGTCGCAACGACAAGCGTCTGCAGCAGACCGAATGGCGTCCGGAGTCGTTGAACCTGGCGCAGCGCGTCAAGGATCACGCCGAGGCCCGTGGCATTACGCCGGGTCAGTTTGCGCTGGCTTGGGTGCTCAACAATCAGCTGATCACCTCAGCCATCGCCGGGCCGCGTACCGAAGAGCAATGGAATGACTACGTACCGGCGCTGAATTACGCGTTCACCGCAGAAGATGAAGCGTTCATCGACGATCTGGTCATCACCGGGCATTCATCGACACCGGGTTACAACGACCCAAGCCACCCGTTTGCCGGCCGTAAATCGCGGGTTTAATGCGCCGATCACAATCGTTCCCGCGCGTTTGGGAACGGTCCCTCTGTAGGAGCCAACTTGTTGGCGAGCGCTTGATGCGGTGTGTCAGGCATGACGCTTCGCGAACAAGTTCGCTCCTACTGGGGTTTGCGCTTGCAGCGAACATGAGGACCGGGCAGGCGGCGACGCAACCCGCACTCAGGTTTTTGCCAAGTTCCAGCTGCGCCACTGCGGTTGTGCCAGAAGCAAGCTGGCAATTGTGACTGCCACCAGACCCCACAAGGAAATGGTGGTGGCCACTCCCAGGCGATCGGCCATGTAGCCACCGATCAGCGTTGCCAACGGCTGCAAACCAAAGCCAATGATGCTGAACAACCCCATTAATCGTCCGCGCATGGCCGGCGGCGAGAGAATTTGCACCATGCTGGTACAGGTCACCATGGCCTGCGACGTTGCAAGCCCGAACATGAACAGCGCGATCAACTGCAAAAACAGCCACTGCGTCAGCGCTGACACCACCAGCCACGCGCCCATCCAGATCAGCGTCAACGACAGCGTCAGGCCCATGCGCTTGATGTGGCTGATCACCGGCGACAGAAAAAACGCGTACACCAATGAACCGGACGCAGCCGCCCCCAGCAACAGGCCGGTGCGTTGCGGATCTCCATGCGCCACGGCGGGCAGCAGTGCCAGGCTCCCTAGGCCAAACATGGTCAGCGCCGCGCAGCAGATGTAGATATTGCGCAAGGTCAGGGTGTCGCGAATGTGCCTGATGGCTTCGCCCAAAGTCGCCTGCTCGCTGGCATTGGGGCGGGTCTGCTGGATGGCATGCAGCGACAGCAGAGAAATAATCACCACCCAGTATGAAAAGCCGTTGGCCCAGAACGCTGCAGACATTCCCACCTGGGCCACCAGATAACCGGCCAGGGTCGGCCCCAGCGTGCGGCAGACATTGAGGATCATCGAGTTGAGGCTGATCAGCTTGCGGATATTGTTCAGGCCCGCCAGATCGAACAGAAAGGCTTGCTGCGTCGGGAAGTACACCGAGTTGACGCACCCCATCAGAAAGGCGAACACGAACAGATGGCTCAGTTGTACCTGCTCGGTGTGAATCATCGCGGCAATGATGAAGGTCAGCACGATCTCCAGCAGATGACAGCCAATCAACAGTTTGCGGCGGTCGTAGCGATCCGCCAGGCCGCCGGTGAACATGCTGAACAACAGGATTGGTACGCTCGAACAGAGCGCGCTGATCCCAAGCGCAAAAGCCTGCCCGCCGGACAGTTGATAGACCAGTAGCGCCATGGCGGTCTGCTGCAACCAGATGCCGATCATGGAAATCGCCTGTCCCGACAGATAAATGCGGGTCGGTGCAGATCGCAAGGGGGCGAAGTTATCCAACCACAGCGTGAGGGCAGACATTTAATCAATATATCCGGCAGGCGATACGAGACAATAAGAGTTGCGGTATTAACCACTATTGTTGAACTGCTGTTGAGCCAGCAACACTTTCGGGTTTCGTTGTCCGCGGTGTTTGATTTCGGCGCACAGGCTGCTCAATCAACTGTGTACTGTCAATCAGCGCCCCGTCATAAACTCAGAACGTAACGATCTATGTGGACGAAATTAGTTTCCATTACACTCGCTGCACCTCGCGCGGGGCGTTGGATTATTAGTTGAAACGTTATTAAGTCTCTCATCAATGTCGTGCGACCACGTCCGCCATTAATAATAGTTTGATAGTTGCAGTTCAGGCCGCTTTAGCGGGACCTGCCGTGACTGTTTACGCACTCATTTTATTGAATGGCGCCTACCCATGACGGACCTTAGTCTCTGGTACACCCGCTGTCCGACGCCGACACCTCTTGGTCTGGCGGTGAAGTTGGGATTTCTGGAAACGGCACTCTCCCGGCATTCGGTCGGGCTGCAGTCACTGCAAAGCTCGACCGACGAAAAGGTCCGGGCCAGTCATTTCGATCATTCGCAACCCTGGTCATTTCGCCAGGGCGGCAACATTCCGCCGATTCATGCCCGCGCCAGTGGACGCGACACGCGCCTGGTCGGGATCAACTGGATCGACGAATTCCAGGCCGTGATCACCTTGCCGTCATCAGGGCTGCGTGATGCATCGGATCTGGCTGGCAAGCGTCTGGGTCTGCCTCGACAACCGCCCGGCATCATCGACTTCCAGCGTGCGACGTCACTCAAGGGTTTGCTGTCGACGCTCGAGGCGGCGGGTATCCCTCGTGAGCGTGTGACCTTCGTCGATATCGTTATCCAGGCCCCGCAGTTAGCCGCCTTAACCCCGGGGTATCCCGCCGAACTCAAGCGCCGGTTGCCCTATGCCGCAGAGATCACTCAGCTGATCAAAGGCGAGATCGATGCGTTCTTCGTCAAGGGCGCGGAAGGCCTGAGCGTCGCTCACCAGTTTGGCGCGATCATCCTCAGCGAAACCGGTAATCACAGTGACGCCGCCATCCGCATCAACAATGGCACCCCGCGCTTGTTGACGGTGGACGGTACGCTGTCCCGCGAACGGCCGGACCTGGTGCAGGCACTGCTGGCGTCGGTGCGTGAAGCCGGGCAATGGGCAGCGCAAAACCCTGATCAGACCCGACGCTTCGTCGCACAGGAAATCGGCGTCTCTGAAGAGTCCGTCGAGGCCGCCTTCGGACCTGAGCTGCACCTGAAATTCGGCACCTCCCTGGAAGCACCCGGTGTCGAAGCCATCGACACGTTCAAGCACTTCCTGCTGCGAGAAGGTTTCATCGATCATGACTTTTCGGTCGAGGGCTGGCTGCATGTCTGAGTTGTCCACCCCGTGGGACGTGATAGTGCTGGGCGGTGGCGCGGCGGGTCTAGTGGCGGCGTTTCATGCTCGGCAGGCCGGGGCCTCGGTGCTGGTTGTCAACAAAGGGTTGGTCGGTCGCAGCGGCGCGACGATTACCTCCGGTGGCGGGGTATCGATTGCCGGTGAAAGCCTGCGGGCGATGGGGCTTGAGGCCGACGCCAGCGATACCGAAGAACGGTTTTTGCAGGACACCATCACCGCTGGTTCATGGCTCAACGATCAGCGCCTGGTCGAAAGTATGGTCACCGGCATTGGTCCGGAGCTGAATCGCCTGGTGGACTGGGGTATCAAATTTACCGTCAATCGCCGCGCGCCCGGTCACAGCAGTGGGCGAGGCGTGCACATTAGCGGTGTCGACATGCAGCGCGCGTTGACGCGGATTGCGGTGCAGGCAGGCGTCAGCTTTCGTGAGGACTTTCAGTCCACCCAATTGCTGCGTCGCGACGGTGCGGTGATTGGCGTCCTCGGGCTGGATAGGCGTAGCGGGGTGGTTGAAAGCCTGTTTGGCCACAGCACGGTGCTCGCCACCGGCGGCGCGACGTCCAACTGGAGCCTGCGCACCGCGCCCGAGGAATTGTCGGGGGAGGGACAGCGCATGGCGGTGGAGGCGGGCGCTACGCTGATCGACATGGAGATGATGCAGTTTTTGCCGTGCTGCCTGGCCGCCCCGGCGATTTGGCGCGGCCTGCAATTCCCCTGGATTCTCGGCCCGCAGAGTGGCGTACATGCCTGGCTGATGAATCGCTTCGGCGAACGCTTCATGGCGCGCTGGGACCCGGCGCGCATGGAGTTGGCAACCCGCGACATGGTGTCGGCGGCCTGCGCCACTGAAGTCTACGAAGGACGGGGCAGTCCCAATGGCGGCGTGTACCTGTCCTGGAAACACCTGCCCAACGACATCATCGACAACTTCCCGGCCTCGTCGCGTTCCATCAGCGCCGGTTGGCAGTGGGAAGGTTTTGATATGACGCCATTGGTGGAGCGCATCAAGCAGGGCTATGCCATCGAAGTCGCGCCTGCCGCGCATTTTTCCCTGGGCGGCGTGCGCGTTGATCCGGGCGCCTGGACCGGTGTGCCGGGATTGTTCGCCTGCGGTGAAGTGACTGGGGGGCTACACGGCGCGAACCGGCTATCCGGCAACGCCGGGGCGCAGGTGTTGGTGCAAGGGCGGATTGCCGGTCAGGCGGCAGCGCTGGATGCATTGCAGCGCAGGTCTCAGGATCGTCTGGCCGACAACGCTGACGCGGCGTTCGCCGTCACCGTTTCGCCCTTCGAACGCACGCACGGGATCGCGCCGTTCGAGCTCAAGGAAACGCTGTCTCAGCTCGCCGAAAAATCCCTCGGTCCGATACGCACTGCCCAAGCTCTGGACGAGGGGCTAACAACGCTGGCCACGCTGAAAAACGATGTGCTGCCGAAATTGGCGTGTCGCACCCGGAACCGCATGTGGAACCGTGACTGGAGCGATGCGCTTGAGTGTCAGGCTGCTTTTACCGTTATCGAATCGGCGCTGCTCGGCGCTTCCGGGCGCGATCATTCTATCGGCGCGCACCAACGCCACGACCACAAAGGCGTACATAGCGGGGTATTGAGCCATTCATTGGTGAGCCTGAATGCAGGTGCGCTGGCACGTCATACGGTGCCAGTCGCTTTTCCTTTTCTGGCGCGGCCATGAGCGATTTTTCTTTCAGGAGTTTTAAATGCTGATGCACCTGACGCTGTTCCGCGAAGGCCAATTCCGGCAACTGGATGTGCAACTGCCGCCCCCGGCAGGTTTGGGCCTGGGCATCGATAGTTGGGAAGGCGCGTCGGTCAGCACCGCGCTGCAATACGCGCAGCGGGTGTTCGAACCGAATCTGGGTTACTCGCTGTCCTGCCGGCGCGGGCTGTGCAAGCTGTGTGCGATGCGCATCGACGGCGAAGTCAAACTCGCCTGCACCGTGCCGCTGCACGACGGCATCCGCATCGAACCGGCCAAGCCCAAGCTTGCGCTACATGACACGGTGGTCGAGCTGAGTCTGGTCCGCGTCAAGCCGCCCCGGGAAAAGCCTGCGGCCCCTGTTTTCCGGTCGGCCAGCGACACCGGCACGCCGACGATTGCCTTTATCCCAACAACCACCTGACTGCGTGTCGGGCTTTGCCTTTTTTTTATCGCCAAGCGAACCCATTCAGGAGTGTGACCCCATGTCCGAAGCACTGCTTAAAGAAATATCACAGACCTCAAACGAAACCGCACCTACCACCATCTGGTACACCCGCTGCCCAGTGCCGACCACGTCCGGCATCGCTCAGCACAAACACTGGCTGCAAAACGAGTTTGCACGTCACGGCATTACCCTGGATTCGATCCGTGCCTCACAGGATCGCGCCGTGCGTGAATCCCATTTTCGCCACAGTCTGGCGGGCAGCTTCCGTGAGGGCGGTAACGTGCCGCCGATCTGGGCGCGGGCGCAAGGCCAGGACACCGTAGTGGTCGGCATCACGTGGGTCGATGAGGAGCAACTCGTGTTCGTGCGCGGCGACAGCGATATCAAGACTGTCGCTGACCTGCGCGGTCGCAAGCTCGGCGTGGTGCGCAAGGCCGCCAGCGATCTGGTGGACGTCGGGCGCGCGGAAGGTCTGCGCGGGCTGTTGACCGCGTTGCACCTGGGCGGCGTGTCCCGGGATGACGTCGAGTTCGTCGATATTGCGGCACCGGAGTGGGACCTCAAAGAAGTCACGAAACCCCGTGAAGACCACCACGCCATTCCGACCCTGGCGTTGCTCAAAGGGACTGTGGACGCAATTTTCATCAAAGGTGCGGGCAGCGCCCGGGCGCTGGCTCAAGGCTTGCGGCCGATCATCAATATCAACGAGCAGGAAGATCCGCTGCTGCGCCTGAGCGCCGGTTCTCCACGGCCGATCACAGTGGATCGCCAGACCCTGATCGACTCGCCAGAAATCGTGGCGCGATACCTCGCCGTGCTATTGAAGACGTACGAGTGGGCCAGCGAGCATCCACAAGAAGTCGTGACCACCATCGCCGCTGAAACCGCAACGGATGAAGAAAGCGTTCTGCTGGCGTTCGGTAGTCAGCTGCATTTGTCATTCGAACCCAAGCTGTCCGAGGTGTATGTCGAAGGCCTGCGTCGGCAAAAGGATTTTCTGCTGGCCGAAGGATTCATCGACAAGGACTTCGACATCGACAGCTGGATCGATCCGCTCCCACTGCAACAGGCGTGGGCGATCAAGGACGAAATCGAGTTGCGTTGACGTTATCTGGCAGCGGGGGCTCGCTGGCACAAAGGCGTGTCGGCGATCAGCCCCGTTGCGATGCCGGGACTTGAATACTGAATATGACGTTGCGCAGGAGCATTCGATGAATAACGCCAAGGCCGCACCTAAGGTGCGCTGGCAGCCAACGCCGGGCGAGTTGCTCGATCTCGGCCAGGTGTTTCATGCGCCGCTTGGGGTTTTGCGCTTGCACACTACCCCCAAAGGCGTACTGAGCCGTCGTGAAGCCGTGTTGTTGGGCGTCTTCGCGCTGGTGCTGCATGGCGCGGTGATCTACTGGGTCAACAGCTCGCCGACCCCGGCATTGCCCATCGTGCCGCCGGAAATTCCTCCGATGACCATCGAGTTTTCGCAGCCCGCGCCGCCCGTAGTGCCGGTGGTGGAACCGCCACCGCCACCGCCTGAGCCGACCCCCGAGCCAGTGGTCGAGCCCCCGCCGCCCGTGGAGGACGAACTGGCGACCAAACCGCCACCGCCCAAGCCGATTCCCAAGCCCAAACCCAAACCCGTCGTGAAACCGGTGCCCAAGCCTGTCGCCAAACCGGTCGAACAACCGCCGGCGCCGCCCGTTGCGCCGCAACCGGTGGCCGCTCCGGCAGCGCCCGCACCTCCTGCACCGTCGCCCGTGACACCCGCTTCGGCCAACGCCGGTTACCTGCACAACCCGGCCCCGGAATACCCGGCGCTGGCGATGCGCCGCAATTGGGAAGGGACGGTATTGCTGCGGGTGCATGTGCTGGCCAGTGGCAAACCCGGCGAGGTGCAGGTCCAGAAGAGCAGCGGCCATGAACAGCTCGATGACGCTGCATTGGCGGCGGTCAAGCGCTGGAGTTTCGCCCCGGCCAAACAGGGTAATAACCCGATTGATGGCTGGGTCAGCGTGCCGATCGATTTCAAGATCCAGTAATGCTCAACCTATCGATACACCGCGGGCCACCTGACAAAAGGCGCATCGCTCCAAAACATTTTGACGCCCTGTTGGAGAGCTCACATGAACCTCATCGCTTCCCCCTTTGATTCCATCGAACACGCGGTCATCTGGCTGCTGATTGTTTTCTCCGTCGCGACCTGGGGCCTGGCCCTGCTCAAGGGCGTGCAGTTCACCCGCCTGAAGACGCAGGATCGGCGTTTTCATAAGCAGTTCTGGGCCGCTTCGAGCCTTGATTCCGCCGCCGAGCTCGCCCAAAGCAAACCGGGTGCGGCAGCTCGTGTGGCGCTGGCCGGATATGCCGCGATTCAAGTGCCGGACGGTACGCATGCCAACGATTTGAGCCAGTCGATCAATCATCAGGATCGCCTTGAGCGTTCTCTGCGTCAGCAGATCGTGCGCGAACGCCGCTCGCTGGAAACCGGCCTGGCGATCCTCGCCAGTATCGGCAGCACCTCGCCGTTCATTGGTTTGTTCGGCACGGTGTGGGGGATCATGTCGGCGCTCAAGGGCATCAGCGCGGCAGGTTCCGCAAGCCTTGAAACCGTGGCTGGGCCGATCGGTGCAGCACTGGTCGCGACCGGTGTCGGTATCGCCGTCGCGGTCCCGGCGGTGCTGGTTTACAACTACTTTTTGCGTCGCCTGAAACTCACCGCCGCTGATCTGGATGACTTCGCCCACGACTTCTACAGCCTGGCGCAGAAGAGTTCGTTCCGCGTGCTGCTGCACCCGGTGCTGAACAAAACCGCCGCGACCGGCCAGAAAGTGAAGGAGGCATCCTGATATGGCTTTCTCGACCCAGGACAGCGACGAAGTCATGAGTGAAATCAACGTCACGCCGCTGGTGGACGTGATGCTGGTGCTGCTCGTGGTGTTTATCGTCACCGCGCCGCTGCTGACCAACTCAATCCCGATCAACCTGCCCAAGACCGAAGCGGTCGCGCCGCTGGAGCAAAAAGACCCGCTGGTGGTGAGCATCGACGACAAGGGCAAGTTGTTCATCAACAAGGACGAAGTACAGCCTGATCTGCTGGAAACCAACCTCAAGGCTGCCAAAGACAAAAACGCCGACGTACGCGTGCAATTGCAGGCCGACAACGGCGTGAACTACGGCGAAGTCGCCAGGGCCATGGCCTCGATCGAGCGGGCGGGGATTACCAAATTGTCGGTAGTGACCGCCAAGTAAACTGGGCCAATGGTCCTGTGTGTGGGCGCCCGAACGCTGTGGTGCCCGATTCACTGTGACTGCAAAGTGCGCCCTGAAAGCCGTCGCGGAATACGTTGCCCGTACAGATCAACAGCCAGTCCCAACACAATAAGCACGACGGCGACAACTTTGTTGAGTGACAGGTTCTCATCGAAAAAACGATGGCAGAACCAATGAGTTCTGGTGGACAGCATGAAACTCGGTGACGGCCTGGCCGATCACCGATCGGCCAGCTCACGGACTTCACTGTTGCTGGAGCAACACCGGGTTAGCAGCTTTCATTAAAAACAAACAGTTACGAGAAGTTTGTGCTGCCGCCAGGCGCGTTTCAGCGGCTTTTGCCGAGTGGCATAAAGCCTGCAATCACTGCTGATGAACCAATGCTGACGTTGCGATCTTTTGTCGGGCGTTACAGCAATTTGTCAGGAGTCATCGTGTCCACAGCCATTTCACCTCAACCCCGAAACGTCCCTCAGGCGGTAGAGCAGGGCGCGAGCATCGTCGGCGGCTGCTGCGGCATCGGTCCCGAGCACATCGCCCGGCTACACCGCGACCTTCTACCAGCCGCCAACGCCACGCTGTCGCAAGGCAACGGATGACATGAATTTCGATGTTGATTTCGCCTTGTCCACGCTACCAGCGTTCCTCGTTGCAGTCGGCGTCACGCTGCAGGTTGGTCTGATCGCGATCGCCGCCTCGCTGTGCGTGGCGCTGATCAACGCAGCGATTGCGACGTTTCGCGTTCCGTTCCTGCAACCGCTGGTGCGTGTCTACGTTGAGCTGGCACGCAACACGCCGCTGTTGATTCAGCTGTTTTTCATCTACTTCGCGCTGCCTGTGCTAGGCATCAGGATCTCCGGGTTCGCATCGGCGATTATCGCCATGACCTTTCTAGGCGGCGCGTACCTGACCGAGATCCTGCGTGCCGGGATCGAGGCCGTGCCCAAATCGCAGATCGAGTCGGGGCTGTCGATTGGCTTGTCGCGCTGGCAGCTGCTGCGTCACGTGATCCTGCCTCAGGCCGGGATTCTCAGCCTGCCGGCGCTGTTCGCCAACTTCGTGTTCCTGCTCAAGGAAACCACGATTGTATCGGCTGTGGCGGTGCCGGAAATTCTCTACACCACCAAGAGTTACATCGCTCTCTATTACAAGACCTACGAGATGCTCACGGTCATGACGGCGCTGTGCGTCCTGCTGTTCGTGCCTCTGTCGTTGCTGCTGCGGGTAGTGGAAAGGAGGCTCCAGCATGGCCAGTTCGGGTCTTGAGTTGTTATGGGTGTCGGCGCCGCAACTGGCGCAGGGCATCGGTCGCACGTTAGGCATCTCCTTGCTGGCGATTGCGTTCAGCAGCGTCGGCGGTCTGATCTACGGCGTGTTGCGCAATCTGGGGATCCGCTGGATCGACTGGGTGCTGCTGGTGTACCTGGAGTTGTTCAGGGCGATCCCGGTGCTGGTCTGGCTGTACCTGTTCTTTTTCGGTCTGCCGATTTTCTTCGGCTGGAGCATTCCGGGTTTCTGGTGCGCGGTGCTGGTGCTGTCGCTGTGGGGCGCCAGCGAAACCGGCGAAGTCGTGCGTGGCGCTTTGCGTTCGATACCCCGTGGCCAGCGCGAGGCGGGTCTTTCAATCGGTCTGGGGCTGGTGCAGCTCTACAGTCGCGTGTTGCTGCCCCAGGCGTTGCGGCGGATGACGCCGCCCATGATCAACGTCTTCACCCGGCTGATCAAAACCAGCTCGCTGGCGGTGCTGATCGGCGTGGTCGACGTGATCAAGATCGGCCAGCAAATCATCGAACGGACCTACGAGTCGGTATTGATCTACGGCTTCCTGTTTGTGTTTTTCTTTCTTGCCTGCTACCCGCTATCGGCGGCGTCGCGGGTGCTTGAGCGGCGTTGGAATCATTCATGAGCGCATTGATAGAACTGTCCGGTTTCAGCAAGAGCTTCGGCTCGGTGCCGGTCTTGCTGGACGTCGACCTGAGTGTCCGCGAGGGCGAAGTGGTGGTTATTCTTGGCCCCAGCGGCTGCGGCAAAAGTACCTTGC
Source organism: Pseudomonas corni (assembly GCF_057128765.1). Classification (NCBI taxonomy): domain Bacteria; kingdom Pseudomonadati; phylum Pseudomonadota; class Gammaproteobacteria; order Pseudomonadales; family Pseudomonadaceae; genus Pseudomonas; species Pseudomonas corni. The sequence goes on along the minus strand of NZ_JBSKHW010000007.1, from coordinate 211,389 downwards.
TGCGCTGCCTCAACGGGCTAGAGCTGGGGCAGGCCGGGCATTACCGTTTTGCCGGTCGCGAGCTACCGGCCAATGCCGACTGGCGCCTGATTCGCCAGCAAATCGGAATGGTCTTTCAGAGCTATCACCTGTTCCCGCACATGACCGTGCTGGACAACATTCTGCTAGGGCCAGTGAGCGTGCAGAAGCGCTCCCGCGCCGATGCGCTGTTGCAGGCCGAAGCGCTGCTGACGCGGGTCGGCCTACTGGACAAACGCGACGCGTATCCCCGCGAACTCTCCGGCGGCCAGCAGCAACGCATCGCCATTGTTCGTTCGTTATGCATGAACCCCAAAGTCATGCTGTTCGACGAAGTCACTGCCGCCCTTGACCCGGAAATGGTCAAGGAGGTGCTGGAAGTCATTCTGGATCTGGCGCGCACTGGCATGACCCTCTTGATCGTTACCCACGAAATGGCCTTTGCCCGTGCGGTGGCGGATCGAATCCTGTTCATGGACGGCGGCCGAATCGCCGAACAGAGCGACCCTGAAACATTCTTCAGCTCCCCGCAGACCGCACGCGCGCAGCAGTTCCTGGAGAAGTTCTCCTACGTAGAAAACATGCCAAAAAGGAAAGCATCGTGACGTTTAAATCTGCCCTCGTTCTACCTCTGCTTGCCCTCGGATTGCTGGCCGGCACTGCCGCCGCCCATGCCGAAGGCTACCTGGACAAAATCAAGGCCCGTGACAAGCTGATCGTCGGGGTCTTCAGCGATAAGCCTCCATTTGGTTTCGTCAATGAAAAAGGTGACTACGTCGGCTTCGACACTGACCTGGGTCGTCGTTTCGCCAAGGACCTGCTGGGCGACGAGAAGAAAATCGAGTTCGTCGTTGTCGAACCGGCAAGCCGCATCCCGTTCCTGCAAAGCGACAAGGTCGACCTGATCCTGGCCAACATGACCGTGACCCCGGAGCGTGCTCAGGTAGTCGACTTCACTCACCCGAACCTGCGCGTCGCCGTGCAGGCGCTGGTGCCTGAAAAGAGCGACGTGAAAAGCCTCGACGACCTGGCGAAAAAAACCACCATCGTCACCACCGGCACTACCGCTGATATCTGGCTGACCAAGAATCACCCGGACTGGAAGCTGCTCAAGTTCGAGAAGAACTCCGAGTCGCTCCAAGCGCTGGCCAACGGTCGTGGCGATGCCTACGCCCAAGACAACCTAGTGCTGTTCAGCTGGGCGAAACAGAACCCGGGCTACCGCGTGCTGGCGCAGAAACTGGGCGACGAAGCGCCGATTGCTCCGGCAGTCAAAAAGGGCAATACCGAACTGCGTGACTGGGTGAACACCGAGCTGGAGACCCTAGGTCAGGAGAAATACCTGCTCAAGCTCTACGACCAGTACGTGCGTAGCCAACTGGCTGAAGGCACCGATCCTGCGGCAGTGATTGTTGAGGGTGGCGCCTGGAAGCCGTAATCGGTATTAGCGTTTGATCCCGTCCCAGGACGCGTGACAAAACGGCCTGTCGGTAATGGCGCTTTCAACGGCGCCATTGTCGGCAGGCCGTTTTCATGACGGCTTGTCCGGAGCGCGCCACGCATCGCGACAACATTTCCATTCAGGCATCTTCGGTTCAGATAGCCGTATCCTGCTTCCTGTGTTTGAAACGATGACTGCATCGCTTGCACCAGAAGGGAGTCAAGGCGCTTGCTTGGGCGTATTGAACGCGGCGGGAGAACTGGGAGGCAGTGCGGGGTACTACGTCGGAAGCTGGCTGGTGTTAAATCGAAGTCCTGTTGAGACATGGTTATCTTTCGGGGCAGTAGGTCTGCCGGATTATTGCTGTCCTTCTTTCTACTGCGCTCGTACGACGTGTTGGATGCCCGAACGAGTCTTGCAGAAAGCCGAGAGCGGAGCTAAAGGAATGGTCTCGATGTAGCGATCCGCAGTTACCGAATATAGAGCGAAGGACACAACATTCATGGAAATTCCTTGTTCGCCAATCAACGAGCGTTTGAACAATCGCCGATTCACCGTAGCGGACAACACCCACGGTCTATCCAGCGCCGGTACCGTCTTCCATTACCAGGTCGAGGATGATGCCGTTTGGGGCACTTACCAAGGCGGCCGCATCCGCATGGGTCATCAAGTCGGACGTGTAACAGGGCCCGATACCATCGAGCTTCTTTATCACTGCTTGACCATGGACGGTCAGATTCTTGCGGGCTGGTCTCGCGGTCCGGTAGGTATTGACCCCGACGGACGTACTACTTTGAGCTTCGTATGGGGTTGGTTGTCCGGCTCATCTGGAGGTGGGGAATCGAGCTACGTCGAGCTGATCGTCTAGCCGGTCGGATCCACAGTCCAAGGCAGCTGTCCACAACAGGCAGTTATTGGCCGCTAGCTGCCGTTTCCCGGCGTCAGATCCTGTCGTAAGAGTTTGCGCAGCTTTTCGGCTACCGAATCTGCAAAGCGACTCCAAATTCCGCAACAGGAATCGGGCTTGGGTCGAGAAGGCTCGAAGTACGGGCTGGATGACTACCTGGAAATCAAATACCTGTTGATGGGCGGTTTGTAACAGCGCCCTCTGCAAGAGCTATCTGGCGCGCGATGGACGTCAACGATTACGCCGGTAACCTGACTCAGCCGGCGTCTTAAGTTCTTCGCGAGCAAGCTCCCTCCCACGGACCCCGTTCGATGCGCAACGGCGCGGCGTCTGCACGACGAGAAATCTCCTGCAGAAGATGGCAAACGCAACGATTTCATTTCTCCGTCAATAACAACAATTGGAGACGAACATGCCCACTCAATCGATCCAGATCGACGACCTGCCCATGGGGATGTTTAACCCTGAAGAAGCAAATATGCGAATGGCGTCCTGGTGGATCTGCCATATCCAACTGACGACGTGCGTTTGATGACAAAAGTCGCTGTGGAAGCTGTCGATCAAGTTTTTCGACCCGCCTTTAACTACAGCAAAGCGGAGGTCCTTCTGCTCAATCTCTGTCAGCGCAATGAGTACACCGAGGATCTATTCACCGTTTCGCAGCCCGATGCGGCCGAGAAGGTCATGGACGTTCTGGACGAAATCAACGCCAAGTGGGGCAGGGGAACGCTGAGGGTGGCGAGCGTGCCGACGAATCCTGATTGGGGAATGCGGCGGGAAATGAAAAGCCCCAGCTTTACCACACGGATGGATGAGCTATGGACTGTGTACTGCAAATAGAAAAACCATCATCAGAATGGCGAAAGATCGTTTTTGTCGCAGGAGGCATGAACAAATGATGGCAACAGACACTAGCGCTCAAACGCGGCGCGACTTGCAGGGCATCAGCTCTGACTTGAAGTGGTCAGCGGTTGAGCTCGCTCGAATCGCCGACCGCCTTGAAGCTGCTGGAAACTCACCTGACGCGCAGGCGGTACTTCCGATGATCCAGACTTTCCAGCAGGGAGAAAAGCGGCTGAACATGATCGCTAACCTGATAAGCGATGCTTTGGCGACATCAAGGTGCGACCAGAATGGAAGCGCCAGCAAGATATGTCGGCTTTCGAAGCCTCCTGAAGGGTGACGGGTATGACCGTCTTGCCGAATTCCTGCACAAGGGGCGCTACCGTCTGCGGCCCGCGAGTATTGGCAATGCCTATGGTGATGCCGCTGCGCCAAAGAGCTGACACTAATCTGCGTTGAAGAACAGACCCCCGGATTCTCCAAGGGCCGGTTGCTGGAAAAGATCGGCCTCAAGGGCCAGGACACCTCTGAGCTGTTCTTCGATCAGGTCCGCGTCCCGGTGGACAACCGGTTGGGCGAGGAGGGCATGGGTTTCAAATACCTCACCCACCAACTGGCCTGGGAGCGCCTGATTATCGCGATCCGTGCAGCGCAGTCCATCGACACGCTGCTCGAAGAAACCATCGCCTACACACGCGAGCGCAAAGTGTTCGGCAAGCCGGTCCTGGATTTTCAGAACACCCGTTTCAAGCTGGCTGAAGCCAAAGCCCAGGCGACCATGCTGCGAGTATTTGTCGATGATTGCCTGGACAAAGTCATGCGCGGCGAGCTGACCCCGGAAATCGCTGCAATGGCCAAACTGCTGGGCTCCGAGATGCAAGGCAAGCTGCTGGACGAGTTTCTGCAGCTGCACGGCGGCTACGGTTTCATGAGCGAGTACAAGATCAGCCGAGCCTGGGTCGATGCCCGTGTAGCGCGGATTTATGGCGGCACGTCGGAAATCATGAAGGAAATTATCGGCCGCACGCTTTGAGGTGTTACCGGATAACAACCGTTGACGACCGACTACCCGTTGGACAAATCACTTCCCGTAGGCGGGGGAGTGGTCGGTGTCAATTTTCGGATTCAGAAATGTCGTAGAAACTCAAGATGACCGAAAAGGAGGGAGCTTCGACATACCGTCATAGAATTTCGTCTGTAATCTCAACCTCACTGAATCACCAACCCCCCATCAGTGAGGAACTAGATATGACCATTGTCAAAGCAGCAGCCGTTCAGATCGCCCCGGTGCTTTACAGCCGTGAAGGTACCGTGGCCAAGATCGTCGACAAGATCAAAGAACTCGGTGAAAAGGGCGTTGAGTTCGCAGTTTTTCCGGAAACCATCGTTCCGTACTATCCCTACTTTTCGTTCGTGCAGACCCCGTTCGAAATGGGCCGCGAGCACTACAAATTGCTAGAGAACGCGGTCGTTGTGCCATCGGCGACCACCGATGAAATCGGCAAGGCTGCCAAGGCCGCTAACATGGTCGTTTCCATTGGCGTCAATGAGCGCGATGGCAGCACCTTGTACAACACACAGCTGCTGTTTGATGCCGACGGCACTCTGATCCAGGCGCGCCGCAAGCTCAACCCTACCTACCACGAACGCATGATCTGGGGCATGGGCGACGCATCTGGCCTGCGAGCCGTTGATAGTAAGGTCGGTCGCATTGGCCAATTGGCTTGCTGGGAGCACTACAACCCGCTGATCCGCTATGCGCTGATCGAAGACGGCGAGCAGATTCACGCGTCTATGTACCCAGGTTCGTTCGCGGGTGACCTGTTCACCCGTCAGATGGAAGTGAGCATCCGCATGCACGCCCTGGAATCGGCTTGCTTCGTGGTCAACTCCACCGCCTGGCTGTACCCAGAGCAGCAAGCACAGATCATCGCTGACACCGGCTGTGACATTGGCCCGATTTCGGGTGGCTGCTACACCGCGATCATCGACCCACAGGGCGAAGTCTTGGGCGAGCTCACTGAAGGCGAAGGCGAAGTCATCGTCGATATCGACCTGTTCCAGATCGAAATTCGGAAGCGCCAGATGGATTCGCGCGGTCACTACAGCCGTCCGGAACTGTTGAGCCTGAACATCGACCGCACTGCTCACCGTCACGTTCACGAGCGTAATTCGCATCCAAAAGTAGCGGAAGCCGCGAAATTGGCTGACAACAAATCAGCCTCTGAGGCCTAACCCTTATTACACCTTTGTCGCGACGGCCCTTCGGGAAGTTTTTATCGAGGAGCTGTTTCGATGCCATTGCCAACCCCATAGGAGTTACATGTATGTCACGTATTGAAGTGCTTACCGATGAAAAAACCCCAGAGGCCTCTCGCCCGATGCTTGATGGTGTGAAAAAGGCATTTGGCATGGTGCCGAACGTATTCAAAGTACTGGCTCACTCGCCTGCGTCGTTGAATACCTATTTGCAATTCAATCAAGCCAACGAAGCCAGTTCGCTGACCGCTCAGCAACGTGAGGTTGTGGCATTGGCCACCTCGCAGTTCAACGCCTGTGAGTACTGTACCGCCGTCCACTCCATGATGGGTGGCAAAGTAGGCCTGACGCCTGAGCAAGTCCATGCCGCTCGCGATGGCAGCCTTAATGCATATGCGAAGCTTGCTCGGGAAGTTACTGCAACCCGCGGCCAGGTGAGCGATGGAGTACTTGCTACGGCCCGTGCAGATGGTCTGTCCGATGCGGCGATTGTGGACGTCATTACTCAAGTCACTCTGTTGACCTTTACCAACCTGTTGAACAATGTGGCGCAGACCACTCTGGATTTTCCGCCAGTAAAAATGTAGGCGACAACGGCACAAAAACTGTGATTGAGGCGCCACGACCGTCTCGATCACGGGCTTTCAACTATGCCTTTCTTGCGCCCATGCCTATGAATTCGCAGGCGATGGGTCTACAGACGCTGGTGTTATCTGCCCACATGCCCGGAAGTGACCCCATGAACATTTACGACTTGTCTGTACCTCTTTTCCTGAAGGGCTTCAACAACATGCTTAAGTGGCTGGATAAAGCCGAAGTATTCGCCGCGTCCGACGCCGATATTTCTGGTTTGATTTCGGCACGTTTAGCTCCTGATATGTTTACCCTTGCTGGGCAAATCCAGGTCGCCAGCGACATGGCCAAATCCTGTGCTGCACGCCTTAGCGGAGCAGGTGCACCCCGCTTTGAGGATAACGAAGAAACGTTATCGGACCTGAGGCTTCGGATCACAAAAACCATAGACTTCTTGAATTCGCTAACGGCCGAGCAGTTCGAAGCAAACGCCAACGCCGAGATCACGATCGTCCTGAAGCAGGGGGTACTGAAATTCTCGACACTTGAATTTTTAACTCAATTTGCTTTGCCCAATTTCTACTTCCACCTCACCACGGCATACGATATTTTGCGCCATAAGGGCGTGCCGTTGGGCAAGATGGATTATCTCGGCGTCTTTGACAACTGAGGACGGGTGACTGGTTTAAAGGGCACTCAACCGCGAAGCTGAATCCCCTAACTCACATAAATGAAGGCGCTAGGTTGAAATGCTGCCACGTGCTTTTTGATGAACGCCTCAGAACTTATTCGTTGGGTACCCGTTAGCTTGCCAAAGTCATCCGTTGCGCGCGCTTATCGTCCTGCGCGACGTAGATTTTCCATAGTTGATAATGATCAAGCACGAGTTTTGAAAGCACCAGGTCTGCCACCCCAAATCGTCTACGACGTCGAAACTTAGCGTAATCCACATCGTGGTGCCAACGGACGACTTACGGCATAAGCCCTCGGCGAGAGAAAACGTGCTCGAACTGATTGTAAATATGTCGCATAAACAGTCGCGCCCACATGCGCGGAGTTTGGCGACGCTGAAACGTTGGCTCACCGAGCAGATGTTCAATCAATCCGGAATCACTTCGATTCATTTGAGGGTGACGTTTTTTGCCGAGTGGATTCTCTACATTTCCCATTTAATCCGTGAAGGTCGCTACGTTACTCCGTTTGACGGGGACAGCCGCTTTGCGCCGATCGCTAGCAGTGACATTGGAGCTATTATCGCAGGAATTCTTTTAAACCCTCGGCTGCACGGCGGCATGACTTACCCCATCCACGGGCCTGTCGAGTACAGCCATACCGAGCTTGCCGCATTAATTGGCAAGACATTGGGTAAAGAGCTGAAATTTGAAAACGTCAGCGTGGATGACTTCCTCGCATTGCTAGGAATTCCAGGCCATGTGGAACGACGAGATCATCTCAAGTCAGTAATGATTGACCAGCGAGAAGGTCTCCTGCGTGGATTGGACAGCACTGGCTCCTCGATCATCGGTCGACCGCTCATGACTATGGAAGAGTATGTGATCAAGCACCGCAGTCTCTTGAATTGATTTGATGATATTTCGATATTAATCATATGGTTGGAGCTGATTACCGGACAATAGGGGGCGAGGGAGTTTCAGCAAAAAATTTAGCCCGGATCGGCGTCCCCTTAGGACCAAGATGACCGAAAAGGAGGGAGCTTCGACATACCGTCATAGAATTTCGTCTGTAATCTCAACCTCACTGAATCACCAACCCCCCATCAGTGAGGAACTAGATATGACCATTGTCAAAGCAGCAGCCGTTCAGATCGCCCCGGTGCTTTACAGCCGTGAAGGTACCGTGGCCAAGATCGTCGACAAGATCAAAGAACTCGGTGAAAAGGGCGTTGAGTTCGCAGTTTTTCCGGAAACCATCGTTCCGTACTATCCCTACTTTTCGTTCGTGCAGACCCCGTTCGAAATGGGCCGCGAGCACTACAAATTGCTAGAGAACGCGGTCGTTGTGCCATCGGCGACCACCGATGAAATCGGCAAGGCTGCCAAGGCCGCTAACATGGTCGTTTCCATTGGCGTCAATGAGCGCGATGGCAGCACCTTGTACAACACACAGCTGCTGTTTGATGCCGACGGCACTCTGATCCAGGCGCGCCGCAAGCTCAACCCTACCTACCACGAACGCATGATCTGGGGCATGGGCGACGCATCTGGCCTGCGAGCCGTTGATAGTAAGGTCGGTCGCATTGGCCAATTGGCTTGCTGGGAGCACTACAACCCGCTGATCCGCTATGCGCTGATCGAAGACGGCGAGCAGATTCACGCGTCTATGTACCCAGGTTCGTTCGCGGGTGACCTGTTCACCCGTCAGATGGAAGTGAGCATCCGCATGCACGCCCTGGAATCGGCTTGCTTCGTGGTCAACTCCACCGCCTGGCTGTACCCAGAGCAGCAAGCACAGATCATCGCTGACACCGGCTGTGACATTGGCCCGATTTCGGGTGGCTGCTACACCGCGATCATCGACCCACAGGGCGAAGTCTTGGGCGAGCTCACTGAAGGCGAAGGCGAAGTCATCGTCGATATCGACCTGTTCCAGATCGAAATTCGGAAGCGCCAGATGGATTCGCGCGGTCACTACAGCCGTCCGGAACTGTTGAGTCTGAACATCGATCGCACTGCTCACCGTCACGTTCACGAGCGCAACGACCGTCCAGTTGTTGAATCCCGCGAGTCAACTGAAAACACAAGCTCTAAGTAAGCCGTGCGGGCTGCCGGGTCTCACTTCTGTTAATTGCCGAGAGTGAGATCCATGCCCAGTGGTTGGCTTGAAACCAAATATTAGTGATACGACGATCTGGATCGCTGTGATAGATGTCGCTCGTGTCAGCAGCTTTTAGTTGGCGGTTTTTTATAATGAATATTGACGAGCGTAAGTTTATCGGAACAAATCTCAATCTGTTTCTGGTGTTTATGGTTGTCTACAGAGAGCGTAGCTTCTCGAAAGCCGCAGCATGTCTTTACGTTCAGCAACCCGCCATCAGCGGTTCGCTGGTGCGGCTAAGGAGCCACTTCGAGGACCAACTCTTTGTAAGTGCCGGGCCTAAAGGTGTTCGGCCTACACCAAAAGCTCGAAGGATTGCGGAGTTGTTGTTACCAGCAATGAGCACCATTCAGGATGTAATTGATTGGAAAGTGTTGTGATTGTTGGACTTCTGCTAACTCATTTATTTTTGGCTCGCCCGTCGTTGGGAGTGCCTTACTGACGGTATTTCGAAATGCAACATATCGGTTTGATTTTATACCCAGATTTTCAGGTTCTAGGATTGTCGATGAGCACGGCCTTTGAGCTGGCTAACGCGGTTGTTGGACGAGGCGTTTATCAGATCAGTTTACTCTCAGAGACGGGTGGCGTTGTAACAGCCTCAGCGGGATTTGGTGTGCAAACTGAGCCTTTGAACACTCATCAATTCGATACTTTGATCGTCATGGGAGACAACACCGTTACTCGAACCACGCCTGCACTGGTGGAGTTTGTGAAGCAGGCTGATGCTACGACGCGCCGTATCGGCTCTATCTGCACCGGTGCATACGTTCTAGCGGAGGCGGGCCTTCTTGACGGGCGACGTGCAACCACCCATTGGTACCGTGCACGCGATTTTCAACGGGCTTATCCAAACATCAAGGTCGAGGAAGATCGGATTTTCATCAACGACGGGAAGGTCTGGACGTCCGCGGGTATGAGTGCTTGTGTAGACCTGGCGCTAGCGCTGGTCGAAAAAGACTTGGGTATTGAGGTTGCACGCTTAGTCGCGAAGCAATTGGTTATCTACCATCGACGCGCAGGTGGACAGTCGCAGTTCTCAGTCATGCAGGATCTAGAGCCGCAGTCTGATCGCATCCATGCAGCGCTGGTTTATGCCAAAGAAAATTTAAAGACTGATTTATCCGTCAATAGTCTTGCAGATATTGCGAATCTGAGTCCTCGCCAGTTCAGTCGGGTTTTTCAAACTGAGACTGGACAGTCACCCGCAAAGGCTATTGAAAACCTCAGGGTTGAAGCTGCGCGAATCATGATGGAAGAGGGGCGTATATCGGTAGACAACGTGGCGATAGATGCCGGGTTTGGAGACAGCGAGAGAATGCGTCGCGCGTTCATAAGAGCATTCGGGCATCCGCCGCTTACCATCCGCCGTGCAAGCCGGGTGTCGTGACCAGTTCAAAGTAGGTTAGTTAGTTTTTGAGTTGTTAAAGCCGCACTGATCAAATGGATTCCTATGAAGCTATTAGATGGGTGCGGTACTTAGCGTTATGCGCTCGTAATAAGTTTTCGCTTTTACTTATTTGAAATCAAACGTGCTGTCAGTTTCTGGCAGTGAAGCATTTTATTATCTGGCGAATATGACCATGAAGCATTCCTTGAGCAAGTTACGTTATCCACTAGCTGCGCTATCACTAGCGGTCTTGGCTGCTTGTGGTTAATCCCCTAATGCTGCCGCTCCCGCCGCCGCCGCTCCGAAAGTCACCGTTGCCGCAGTGCTGGAGCAACCGGTGAACGAGTGGGACGAAGTCACCGCGCGCCTTGAAGCGCCAGAGACCGTTCAGATCCGGCCGCGCGTCACCGGGCAGATCGACTCGGTTGCCTTTGTCGATGGACAACTGGTGAAGAAGGGCGATCTGCTGTTCCAGATCGACCCACGTCCGTTCGATGCGGAGGTGCATCGCCTGGAAGCACAGCTTCAACAGGTGAAGGCCACCGTGGTGCGCACTGATGCTGAAGCACAGCGTGGCGAACGCCTGCGTACCAATAACGCTATTTCCGCTGAGATTGCAGAGTCCCGCAATACCACGGCCCAAGAGAGCCGCGCTGCGGTGGCAGCTGTTCAAGCACAGCTGGATCTTGCTCGCCTTAACCTGAGCTTTACCCACGTTACCGCACCGATCACTGGTCGCGTCAGCCGCGCGGAAATCACCGCCGGCAACATCGTGACAGCCAATGACACCTACCTCACCAGCGTCGTTTCTACCGACAAGGTTTACGCATACTTCGATGCGGATGAGCGTGTGTTCCTCAAGTACGGTCAGTTGTCTCGCGACGGCAAACGCAGCCAGACCACGCCGGTGTACATGGGCCTCTCTGACGAAGACGGAAACCAGCATCTGGGCCAGATGAACTTCGTGGACAACCAGGTCAACCCTCGCACCGGCACAATCCGTGGTCGCGCTGTATTCGATAACAGCAAGGGTGAATACACCCCTGGCCTTTACGCCCGATTGAAGTTGGTAGGTAGCGGTACTTATTCGGCAGTCCTGATCAAGGATGAGGCCGTAGGCACGGACCTGGGCAAGAAGTTCGTGCTCGTCCTGGATCAGGACAGCAAAGCGGTTTATCGCAGCGTCGAGCTGGGGCCAAAAATTGAAGGCCTGCGCATCGTGCGCAGTGGCCTGGCCAAGGACGACCGAATCGTCGTGAACGGATTGCAGCGCGTTCGCCCAGGCGCACTGGTCGACGCACAAGACTCACCGATGGCTAGCCAGGAAACCTTGGCTGCACTGGCGGAACAGTTGAAAGCCCTTGAGGCGAGCAACCCACCTAAACAGATCACCGCAACAGTCGCGAAAACGGCCAGCGGTTCATCCGCCCGCGGCTAATGGAGAGTGGTGATGAAATTTTCTCAGTTCTTTATCAAGCGGCCAATCTTCGCCGCCGTTCTCTCGCTACTGATTCTGATTGCCGGTGCCATCTCGCTGTTCCAGTTGCCGATCAGCGAATACCCGGACGTCGTTCCCCCAACCGTTGTGGTACGAGCCAGCTTCCCGGGTGCCAACCCTAAAGTCATCGGAGAAACGGTAGCTGCTCCGCTGGAGCAGGCAATCACTGGCGTGGAGAACATGCTTTACATGTCATCGCAGTCGACCGCCGATGGCAAGCTGACTCTGACCATCACCTTTGCATTGGGTACCGACCTGGATAACGCCCAGGTGCAGGTGCAAAACCGGGTGACACGTACTGAGCCGAAGTTGCCGGAGGAGGTAACGCGTATTGGTATTACCGTCGACAAAGCCTCTCCAGAGCTGACGCTGTTCATTCACCTGATTTCACCCGACCATCGCTACGACATGCTGTATCTGTCTAACTACGCGACCCTCAACGTGAAGGACGAATTGTCTCGTCTGAAAGGTGTCGGTGATGCGCAAATCTGGGGTTTGGGCGAGTACTCGCTACGCGTTTGGCTCGACCCGAATAAAACCGCTTCTCGTAACCTGACTGCTACCGATGTGATCAATGCAATTCGTGACCAGAACCGTCAGGTTGCAGCTGGCCAATTAGGTTCGCCCCCATCGCCAAGCGACAACAGTTTCCAGATGTCCATCAACGCTCAAGGGCGTCTGGTGAGCGAGGAAGAGTTCCAGAACATCGTTATTCGTTCCAGTGCGAACGGTGAGATAACTCGTCTGCGGGACATCGCAAGGATAGAACTGGGCTCCACTCAATATGCATTGAGAGCACGCCTGCATAACGAGGAGGCAGTTGCACTGCCAATCTTCCAGCGGCCGGGCTCCAACGCGATTGAAGTATCCAATCTTGTCCGTGCAAAAATGGAGGAGCTGAAAAAGAGTTTCCCCGAGGGAATGGATTACAGCATCGTCTACGACCCAACTGTTTTCGTACGTAGCTCTATCGAGGCTGTTGTACATACACTTTTTGAAGCGCTGATCCTGGTTGTGCTGGTGGTGATCCTGTTCCTCCAGACCTGGCGCGCGTCGATCATTCCGCTCGTAGCTGTGCCGGTATCGCTTATCGGTACCTTTGCCGTCATGCACCTGTTTGGCTTCTCACTCAACGCGTTGTCGCTTTTCGGATTGGTGCTCGCCATCGGGATTGTGGTCGATGATGCGATCGTGGTGGTGGAGAACGTTGAGCGAAATATCGAATTGGGGCTGAACCCGGTCGATGCCACCAAAAAGGCCATGGGAGAGGTGACAGGACCCATCATCGCAACAGCCTTGGTGCTCTGTGCGGTGTTCGTTCCTGCCGCATTCATTTCGGGTCTGACGGGGCAGTTTTACAAGCAGTTTGCACTGACCATTGCGATCTCGACCATCATCTCCGCTTTCAACTCGTTGACACTTTCTCCAGCGCTTGCAGCGCTGCTGCTGAGGGGCCATGACGCACCGAAGGATCGCTTCTCCAAGGTGCTGGACAAACTGTTTGGAGGCTGGCTTTTCCGTCCATTCAACCGTCTATTCGAACGAGCCAGCCAGGGCTATGTCGGCACCATCGCTCGTGTCATTCGCGGCAGCGGTATTGCGCTGTTTGTGTACGCAGGTTTGATCGTATTGACTTGGGCAGGTTTCTCCACCACACCAACTGGCTTCGTTCCCGTACAAGACAAGCAGTATCTGGTGGCTTTTGCGCAGTTGCCGGACGCAGCTAGCCTCGATCGTACTGAAAGCGTCATCAAGCGCATGGGAGAGATTGCCCTTACTCAGCCAGGTGCTGAAAACGCTGTGGCGTTCCCTGGCCTTTCGATCAATGGGTTTACTAACAGTCCAAACAGCGGTGTGTTGTTCATCAAACTCAAGCCGTTCGAGGAACGTACAGATCCTGGCCAGTCTGCCGGCGCGATTGCTGCCGCGGTGAATGCCAAGTTTGGTGCAATTCAGGATGCAAGGATGGCCATTTTCCCACCGCCGCCGGTACTGGGTTTAGGGACAATCGGCGGCTTTCGTCTGCAAGTTGAAGACCGTGGCAACCTGGGTTACGAAGAGCTTTACAAAGAAACGCAGAACATCATCACCAAGAGCCAATCCATCCCCGCGCTGGCAGGCTTGTTCACCAGCTACACCGTTAACGTGCCGCAAGTGGATGCAGCCATCGACCGTGAAAAAGCCAAGACCCATGGCGTGGCCGTCAGCGATATTTTCGACACCTTGCAGATCTACTTGGGGTCGCTGTATGCCAACGACTTCAACCGCTTTGGTCGCACCTATCAGGTCAACGTTCAGGCAGAGCAGAAGTTCCGCCAGACAGGTGATCAAATCGGTCAACTGAAGGTGCGTAATAACCAGGGTGAGATGATTCCGCTGGCAACTTTTGTGAAGGTCACCGATGTCTCGGGGCCGGATCGCGTCATGCACTACAACGGCTTCATCACCGCAGAAATCAACGGTGGCCCAGCGCCGGGCTACAGCTCTGGTCAAGCGCAAGCAGCGATGGAGAAATTGCTTGCTGAAGAGCTGCCGCACGGTATGACCTACGAGTGGACTGACCTGACCTACCAGCAGATTCTGTCCGGCAATACCGCTCTGCTTGTGTTCCCTCTGTGTGTGCTTTTGGCATTCCTGGTATTAGCAGCACTTTACGAAAGCTGGAGCTTGCCGCTGGCGGTGATCCTGATCGTGCCGATGACTTTGCTGTCGGCTATCGCCGGCGTGATTATCGCGGGCAGTGACAACAACATTTTCACCCAGATTGGCTTGATTGTTCTGGTAGGGCTTGCGTGTAAAAACGCGATCCTGATCGTTGAGTTTGCGAAGGACAAACAGGATGAAGGCATGAGCCCGCTGGATGCTGTGCTGGAAGCTTGCCGCATGCGTCTGCGGCCGATCCTGATGACGTCGTTCGCGTTCATCATGGGTGTGGTTCCACTGGTGACTTCAACCGGCGCTGGTTCCGAAATGCGCCACGCCATGGGTGTGACCGTGTTCTCAGGGATGTTGGGAGTAACGTTCTTCGGATTGCTGCTGACGCCGGTATTCTTTGTTCTGATCCGTCGTTATGTGGAACGCAGTGAAGCTCGTAAAGCAGCGAAGTTCGCAGCCAAACATGGCGTTTCGCAGGAGACGCACTGATGAGAGCCTTTAAATTTTTTGCGCCAGGTCTGCTGCTTATGGCATTGGCAGCGTGCACCGTGGGGCCTGACTACAAGGCTCCTGATACTCCGCCGGCACAGCTCACGTTGGAAGCTGCCGGTAGCTACGACCGCAGCCATTTTGAAAGCGTGTGGTGGCAGCAATTCGATGATCCGACCTTGAACAAGCTAGTCAGCAAGTCGCTCGAAGGTAACCGCGATCTGAAAGTTGCTTTCGCTCGTTGGAAGTCGGCTCGCGCCATTCGTGATGACATCAGCAATGATGCCCTGCCGGTAGTCACCAGCCGTGCGAGCAGTGAGATTGGTCGGGCCCAAGTGCCTGGCAGTTCGGACCATCGAGTCAATATCGAACGTTACGATCTGGGCTTGGATATGGCATGGGAGATCGACCTGTTTGGTCGTATCTCTCGGGAGCTGGAAGCCAGCGAAGCTCAGCAAGATGCCGCCGCCGCTGATTTCTATCAGTTGCGCGTCAGCATGATCGCAGAGCTGGCTGATGCCTACGGTCAGCTGCGTGGAGCGCAACTGCGCGAGAAGATCGCCCGCGATAACTTGAAGAACCAGACTGACTCAAGGGCTGTCACGGTCAGTCGCCGCGATGAAGGCATTGGCAACGAGCTGGACGTCATGCGCGCTGATGCCCGCTTTGCAGCAGTCGAGGCGACCATTCCGCAGCTTCAGGCTGATCAGGTGCACCAGCGCAATCGTATTGCGACCCTGCTGGGCGAGCGCCCTGATCAGATGAGCGTGGATTTGAGCCCGGCGTCGCTGCCGGCAATCTCCAAAGCATTGCCGATTGGCGACTTGGGTGAACTGTTGCGCCGTCGTCCAGACATCATCGCAGCTGATCGACGTCTTGCAGCGGCAACGGCCAGTGTTGGTGTTGCCACGGCGGATCTGTTCCCGCGTGTGAGTTTGAGCGGTTTTCTTGGCTTCACAGCAGCTCGCGGTTCGCAGATTGGCTCTGGTGCAGCACAAGCTTGGGGCCTTGGCCCAAGTATTACGTGGGCAGCATTTGATCTAGGCAGCGTGCGTGCGCAGATACGCGGCGCGAAGGCCGACGCCGATGGCGCTCTGAATGGATACGAGCAGCATGTGCTGCTGGCCTTGGAAGAATCCTCAAACGCCTTCAGCGATTACAGCAAGCGTCAGCAACGCTTGGTATCGTTGATCAAGCAGAGTGAGTCGAGCCGGGCGGCCGCAGGCCTCGCAGCTTTGCAGTACAAGGAAGGGACTGCTGACTACCTGGTGCTCCTCGATGCCGAGCGTGAACGCCTGAGCGCCGAGGATTCTCAAGCCGCTGGTGAGACCGATCAGTACCGCTCGATCGTGGCGATCTACAAGGCGCTGGGAGGAGGGTGGGTCAGTCAGGCGGGTGCCAAAAAGCCTAACGGTTGATGTAGATGGTCTGATGCGAATCCCTGGGGCTATTGACCAGGGATTTTTTATATTCAAACAGTCTTGAAAGAGGGTACCAGGTGGCACCCGAAGACATGATCTGGCACGTAGTGGACCACTAGGCGGGAATCAAGATTGATGATGACTGAAGCAATTTACACTCAAAGCAGGAGCAGCAGCCGCTGCATACCACCAGGTGGGGTATAGGTAGAGGTATGTAAGATGGTCGGCCTTTATGTGCTTTGGATTTAAGATTAGAGTACAAACGACATAAAAGACCCGTATGTCATATAACCCCTCCCTTGCAGCCAGGTGTTGCCGTCATGCTGAATGTAGGAATGATCCTTTACCCTGGTTTCCAGGTACTCGGCCTCTCCATGTCCGCGACATTCGAGGTAGCGAATCTATTTGCAGATGAGTCTGTGTATGGAATCACGCTGCTTTCGGATCGAGGTGGGATGATCCAGACCTCCGCCGGATTCTGTGTGGAGACCGAAGCATTCGATGATCGTCGCTTTGACACGCTGCTTGTTCTTGGCGATAACGTAGTTAGACCGGCCTCCACTGGCTTAATCGATTATCTCATCCACTCCAGTCCGGTCACCAGGCGTGTGTGTTCTATCTGCACTGGCTCTGCGGCTTTAGCGCAAGCAGGGTTACTCGATGGTCGGAGAGTGACGACGCATTGGGATCATGCGAAAAATTTGCAGGAAACGTACCCCGGTCTACGAGTGGATTCAGATCGTATTTTTATCAACGACGGTCCGATCTGGACCGCGGCAGGGATGAGTGCATGCGTCGACCTTTCCCTCGCATTGGTGGAAAACGATCTGGGTCGTGAGTTGGCTCGAAAAGTGTCAAAGCATTTGGTGGTTTACCACAGACGGGCAGGGGGACAGTCGCAGTTCTCGGTGATGAATGACCTTGATGCCAAAACGGACCGGATCCAAGAGGCTCTGACTTTCGCCCGCCAGCACCTCAAGACTG
Organism: Pseudomonas corni; assembly: GCF_057128765.1. NCBI lineage: Bacteria > Pseudomonadati > Pseudomonadota > Gammaproteobacteria > Pseudomonadales > Pseudomonadaceae > Pseudomonas > Pseudomonas corni. The sequence goes on along the minus strand of NZ_JBSKHW010000007.1, from coordinate 194,076 downwards.
ATCTCTCTGTCGACAACCTGGCCAATGTTGCGAACATGAGTCCAAGACAGTTCAGCCGCGTTTTTCAGGCTGAGACAGGTGAGAGTCCAGCGAAAGCTGTCGAGCGGCTCCGCGTGGAGTCAGCACGCTTAATGATGGAAACAGGCAATCATACGATCGACGTTGTCTCCAACGAAATTGGTTTCGGAGATCAGGAGCGCATGCGGCGTGCTTTCATCAGAATCACCGGCCAGCCACCTCAGGCATTTCGAAGAGCCTCGCGAAGCTGAACGCCGAAACGCCCTGCGCTTTTGGTGCAGGGCGAGCTTTCAACGGTCGAGTATCGCCAACAAATCGCGTGGCGCACCCATTTCAAACGAAAAAGATAACGCTTTGATGGCTGTTACTGACCCAGTTTTTTCACTACTTGGTCGGTTGTCCACAACGCGTTGGCAATGAAGCGATAGTTGATCAGCGCTGCATGGTAACCGTCACCCTCAGGGATTTGCGGCGCTGCGGTGGCGTCGCGAACCACAACCACTTCGAAACCTTGTTCGACCAGGTCGCGCAGGTGTGACTCGACGCACAGGTTCGCTGCCATACCGGCGAGGATCACCTGAGAAACGCCTTTCTTGCGCAGCTGTAATGTCAGATCATTAGTTTGGGGGCCATACACCTTGTGTGGTGAACAAATGATGGTTTTACCGTCAAGAATGTAAGGCTTGAACTGCGGCATGAAGTCGGCGCCAGAGCCATCGAAACCAGTCAGATCCAGCGGCGAGCTTCGGTCAAACATGCCAATGTCATGCATCATTTTTTCAAGCGGACCACCATGCTCCCATTCGTGATCACACGGATAGTAGTAGTGCGGAGAAACGGCGACTTCAATCCCGGCTTTCTTCGCCGCCTCGAACAGTTGGCCAAGGTGATCGACCACACCGTTCTCAGTGACGCTGTTACCTACAAACGGCCAAGTCACACCTTTTTCACTCAGAAAGTCTACTTGCGGATCGATGATGACCAGCGCTGCGCGTGAAAGGTCCAGCTGGAACCCTGTGCTCGGCAGAGCGCCGTTTTCAGGATCTTGATACTTGGGGTTTGTGCTACCGGTTTTGCGTGATTCAGTGCTCATTGTGAGGCTCCTCAGATTGGAATAACCTCTTGCGGGCGCTGTCGACACGGCGCCGGAGTGGCCTGCAAGTAGGGCTATCTTCCCCCTTTGCGCCGTCCTGGTTTTTCCCCGGCGTCCTACTTCTTTGCCTGAGTGACTCAATGGACGCCTTATCCGAGTTTTTTGACCGCATCCAGATGACTGGCCGGCTGTTTTACGCCGGCAAGGTCTACGACACTCTGGACATCAATAAGCCCGATGGCACTGCATTCGTGCACATTGTCGAGAAAGGCGGGCTAGACCTAATCCGTCCCGGTCATCCACGTATCGTGCTTGATGGCCCCACCGTTCTGCTTTGTCCAAGCACCTGCCGTTACAAGCTGGAGCCCACTACGGAGATGGGGGCGGATATCATTTGTGCCACCTTCGAATTCGGCGTGAGCATGGGACGGTCATTCCCTCTCGGGGTGACCGACACCCTGGTTTTCCCATTCGAAGATATTGATCCGGTGGTGCCAGTGATAGAGGCGCTGCTAGCAGAATATAGGGGGCGGGGGGCAGGGCACCGCAAAGGGCTGAGTGTTCTCTTCGAGTACATCCTGATTGTGCTAGTGCGACGGGCCATCGGCGAAGGGATGATTGCTAGAGGTGGGCTGTCCGCCATCCTTGATCCACACCTCGGAAAGGCCATTAGCGAAATTCATCTCAAGCCTGAGCAGGACTGGAGCGTTAAGCAACTGGCGGACCTGGCTTGCATGTCGCGCTCTAAATTTTCTGCGAAATTTCTCAAAGTGGTGGGGGTATCGCCAATCGCTTATCTCGCAGCCTGGCGTCTAAAATTGGCGCGGGATTTGATGAAGCAGGGCGTGAAGCTAAAGATCGTCGCGGCGTCCGTAGGCTACAGCTCGCAGGCCGCCCTAACGCGGGCGTTTGTTCACGAGATGGGCTTACCGCCAGGGGAATGGTTGAAGCGACATGACTAGGGAGCTGAGGCCCGGGGTATCAGTTTGAAAACACGCATGAAGATTTTGTAAACGGTGGGTTCTCCACAAACAAAAGCAGAATAGGGTATTTCAAGACCTTCACGTGGCCTGCACGACGAATAAAGAAGGGAAGTTCGACATGGCAGCCTCAATAGCTTCATGGCTCAGGGTGAAAGCGTCGCTGGCTATCACCGGGCGAAACATCCTGAACTGCAACGCCGAGGTTAGTAGAGTCTCCCTCAGAGCAGAGTTCGACCGAAGAGGGAACTCTGCCGCGGTGATTGCAATGCGCTTGATCTCTCAGCCGCCGCCCCACCTCCTAGGGCTCATCTGCCTCCTACCTCTCCCTAAGTCACCTGACTCCAAGTCAGTTTGACGTAATCCATTCCAATTCTGTCGTTTCCCACGGTAGGCGATGGATTAGATGCCATCCATAATCCATCCCGTAAGCAAATTCCATTTTTGCAAGCAGGCGCAGCCCCTTCGGTCACTGCACTGCCCACTGAGAGACAATTTTATGAACGTAATTGATGACTTGGTGCAACGAAACAAGAGCTTTGCAGACGGTGATTTTAATGCCGGGCTTAAAATGATGCCTTCAATGAAGACTGTCGTAATCGGTTGCGTTGACCCGAGGGTCGATCCTGCTGATGTATTGGGGTTGAAACATGGTGAGGCGGCAGTTATCCGGAACGTCGGCGGTCGGGTCAATCCAGCCGCGCTTCAAAACATGGCGATCGTGCGTGCCGTGGCCAATGCCCAGGGGAAAGAGGTGGGCCCTGGCTGGAATCTCATCGTGCTGCATCATACGGATTGCGGCATCACACCTTGCCTCCATCACTCCCCGGAGCTGCTAGCGAAAAACCTCGGCGTGACTTTGGCCGAATTAGACAATCTGGCAATTGCCGATCCCTATGCAGCCGTCGCGATTGACGTCGCAGCGCTCAAGGCCAACCAGCAACTGCCTGCTACTTTCACTGTGACGGGGATGGTTTATGACGTCGCTACAGGGCTGGTTAAGACAGTCGTGCCCCCATCCCAGCTTCGCCCCGAAGCGAACACTTGAGACGAGGCGCTTTGCTTCGCACTCGACGAATCGATGCTGAATTACCTGAACCGTCCTGAGCTTGATCTGCGAAAGATCAAGTTCATTCATCCCGCCAAGGCCAAGAAAATGAACATCAAAACGCTCTTCCATTTCCGTACGCCATCTTTGCGCAACGCAGTTCTGGCCGTAGTGTCATCCCTAACGTTTGCTGTTGGCAGTCATGCTTTTGCAGCACAGCAGCTTCCAAAAGTACCGACCACCAAGATCATTGCGATTGGCTCATTGACGCCGAAGGCCACCCCCGAGGCAGTTGCGGCAGTCCTGCCAGAAGAAGTTCGCGAAACGGTCAAGCTGAGCCTGGCTGGCAAGATTGAGCAGTGGAACGTGCGCAACGACCAGAGCGGTGTGGTGTTTGTGCTCAACTTAACCGACGTCGCAGAGGCACGCGATATGTTTGCCAAAATGCCGCTGGACAAGGCTGGCCTCATGTCCTTTGAGTTTATCCCGGTCGGCCCACTGTCTCCATTGGCCCTGTTGCTTGATCAACCAAATCACTGATAGCAGGCTAATGCCACGGGCGCACTTCACTCGTTGCTATACGGAGGAAACGTTATGACTGATAAATCCGAAGTTGCTCGCGAGCACTATGAGGGCAGCTCGACCGAATTCGATCTCGTCGGGCAGGTTAGAGGTTTACTCCAGGCGTTCGGCGACGCGCCCATAACCCCTGAGCAACTTGCCGGGTTTGACCAGTTTCACAGCGGAGGGCTTAAAACTACGGCTGATTTTATCGACCTGTTCGAATTGAAAGCTGGCATGCAGGTTCTGGACGCTGGGTCAGGATTAGGTGGGCCCTCTCGTTATGTCGCGCAACAAAAAGGCTGCGTCGTCACGGGGGTTGATCTGACTGCTTCATTTGTAGCGGTCGCCAGGCTCCTTGCTGAGCGGACAGGCTTGACCGAGACGGTTCGATACGAAGTCGGGAATCTATTGAGCCTGCCATTCGAAGACGAACGTTTTGACGTTGCCTACACACAGCATGTTTTGATGAATATCCATGATCGGGCAAAGGTATACAGCGAGTTTTACCGCGTGCTTAAGCCAAATGGCAAATTTGGGTTCTTCGATGTGCTGGCCGCCGACGACAAGGCAATGCCGTTGTACCCCCTGCCTTGGGCTGAGCAGGTCCAGAACAGCGTGCTTCTCACTGAGGATGAAACGCGTGCAGCGATGAGCGCCGCTGGCCTGAAGCTTGAGGTCTGGAAGGACGTGACGCAGGAAATAATCGATTGGTTCACCAACGTTCAGTTGCCGGCAATGCAGCGCGGTAATCAAGGCCCAAGCCTGAAGCTGGTAATGGGCGAGCGCTTTGACTTGATGTCTGAGAACTTTGCCCAAAATCTCAGACAGCAGAAGGTGCGACTCGTCATGGCAACTGCCGTACGCGAGTGATGGAATGCCGATCAGCCCTTCTTATACGAGATACGGCATCAATGCTGTCTCTTAGGGCTGAGGATTTGCTAGATAGGTGTATGCATCAACGTAGATCGGCTCTCAGCTCTCGAATTCCTCGGCCTAGATGTTTTCGTAGCAGCGTACGTAGTGTCGCGCCATCCACGTAGCCGACTTCTGACGCGATTGCTTCCAGATCCATGCTTGTCGTGCGTAGTAAGTGTTGCGCCCGCTCGATGCGCATGTCCTGAAAGAACGCAAGTGGCGACTTACCCAGTACCGACTCTGTGCGGCGCTGAAGCGTTCTCGGTGTCGTTGCGAGCGCGCTGGCAACTGCTTGCAGCGAAAACCCTTCTTTAAGGTGGTCCCTCGCCCAGCGCTCGAACTGCTCCATCAGCGGATCCGCGTGAGCCATATGTTCAGGGATGATGTAAGGAGCCTGTAGGGACCGGTAGTCCGCCAGCATGTAGCGGGCAACGAGGGCCGCGAGTTCGGGACTGGATTTTCTGATAATCCACAGCGCAAGATCCAGATGTCCCATCGCCGCTCCTGCAGTGGCGACCCTACCGTTGGCAACCAACATTCGGGATTCGTCCAGATGGATGCTTGGATAGCGTTGTCGGAAGAAAGGGCCGAGCCACCAACTCGTGGTTGCCTCCTGATTATCGAGAAGTCCTGTTTCTGCAAGCAGAAACGTACCAATGCACGAGGCGGCGATGCCCGCGCCTGAAGCGTGCCACGCTAGTAGCTGGGCCTTTGCATCGACCATGTCGTCACGACTGAGCGCGATAGCCAGTGGCTCTGGCATCCGAGTGTTAAGCGCTGGAATCAGCACCCACTCAGGTCTGGATGCCGGATCTATTGGGCCCACTGGCACTTCGAGTCCACACGCTGTTCGGACCGTATCCCTGACTCCGACGATGCTCACGTCAAAATGAGGAGCTGTCTCCAACAGAACCGCCCCTAGATCGTTAGCTGCGGAAAAGGCGTCGAGGAAGACCGTCAGGCCTGTGTCGAAAACGCCCTCAATGGCAAGAATAGTCAGCTGCATAAACGTTGGTCCCTTCTGTGGGTAGGCGAATCGGGTCCACTAGAGCACGGTGGTTGCCGGAGGAAATTCTAGTGGCTCACGGATGCAGTTTTGGCGGAACTGATGCTGGCCGACCGCCTGGCTAACAAGTCCCTGATCCGCTTTCCAGAACTGATGCGATGAAGTCTACAAATACACGTGCCGCCATTCGCGTCGCACGTCCCATAGGGAAGTAAGCATGAACCGGCAGTAGTGCCATCTCCCAGTCAGGCAGCAGTTGCACCAGCGCTCCATTCCCAAGCTCTGCATGGCAGGCCCAAGATGTGGTTGAGGTGATCCCAAGGCCACCGGCCGCGGCGGCGAGCGCCCCGGCAGTGTTATTGGTAGATATCTGAGGCGAGACATTAATGGAGGTCTTCTTCCCCTCACGCTCAAATTGCCAAGAAGAGATCTGGGCACTGGCCGGTCCGCCGACGATACGGTGATGCACAAGGTCATCTGGTTGTGTAGGCGTGTTGTGTCTTGCCAGATATGAAGGTGCAGCGACTATTACACGCCGCATTGTTCCGATCTGTCTCGCGGTACCCGCCAGATCAGGAAGCGGACCGACGCGAATTCCTACGTCCACAGCCTCTTTCACCATGTCCTGCGACTGATCTTCGAGCAGCAGTTCTAGACGAAGCTCAGGGTGGCGTTGCGTAAACGCTGACAGCCTCGGGATGATTACACGTATACCCATGGTCGCAGGCATCCCGACCCGCAGCTGGCCACGCAGCTCCCCACTTTCCCGAACGCTGTTCTCAGCATCGTCCACCGCTGCAAGAATGGGCTCCATCCGAGCAAGGAACTCCATCCCTGCTTCAGTTGGAACCACGGCTCTTGTCGTTCGAGAAAGCAAGCGAGTGCCAAGGTTCGCTTCAAGCTCGGCAACCATTCGCGACACCTGAGACTGAGCTATTCCACTTTCTCGAGCGGCGGCGGAGAAGCTCCCAAGCCGAGCTACTCGGGTATACATCCTCAACGCCACAAAGTCCTTAAGCGCCATCGTCCAGCCTCGTTATGGGAAGAGAACCAACCTACGTAACCAAGCGCAGTAGCGCCTTTAGTAAGCGTGTTGGATTTCTGAAAACCTTGCCGGCCGTTCGCGAGAAGCCGCCTTTTGGAGGCCTAACCAGTTTTTGACAGGAGAGAAGGAAGCTATGCCAAGCGCCTATGCAGATCTGTTATAAATCTTAGACGGTTTCGACGACTACCGGGTGTATTTGAAAGGGCAGATATTTGATCCATCGAAGGCGAGGCAGCCGCTTCTCCTAGCAGATATCAATTTCTAATCTCCTTGAGGAATACCCCATGAAAATCGAAAACTCTGTAGTACTGGTTACCGGCGCCAACCGTGGTATCGGCCGTACGTTCGTCGAAGAGCTGCTTAAGCGTGGCGCTGCAAAAATCTACGTTGCTGCTCGTGATACCGCCGCTCTCGCTGACTTGCTGAAAAGTGGTGATAGCCGTCTGGTTCCCCTGCCTTTGGATGTCACCGATCCGTATCAGGTAGCTGCTGCCGCTACTGTCGCCACTGACGTGACTCTTTTGATCAACAACGCTGGCTTCGCCGCGTTCGACGGTGCGATCTGCGCACCAACCATGGACGACGCGCGCACTGAGATGGAAGTGAACTACTTCGGTCCATTGGCCCTGACTCGTACTTTCGCACCAATCCTTGCTAAAACCGGTGGCGGCATTATCAACATGCTGTCGATGCTGTCCTTGATCAGTCTCCCGATGGCAGGCACCTACGCCGCATCGAAAGCAGCTGGCCTTTCGCTCAATCGCAGCATTCGTGCCGAGCTGGGTGCACAGGGTACTCAGGTCATCGGTGTTCTCGCTGTTCAGACTGACACCGCCATGGGCGCCAAGCTGCCAGAACCACGCCTCAGCCCGGTTGAAGTTGTGACCGACACGTTGGACGCGCTGGAAGCTGGGACCAACGACGAAGTCGTCGCAGGTGGCCAGTCCCGCGGCATCCATCAGGCCTTCACTGCTGATCCTCAGAAGATTCAAGCAATGATGCTGACCCGTCTGCCAAAACGCGCTTGATCTCTAGCTACTGACGATCGAGGTAATTATGAACTTTATCGAGACGCTGACTCAGCGCAATGCAAAGTTCGCAAAGGACGGATATTCAGCTGATCTGAAAATCATTCCTTTGCGCAAGACGATGATCATCGCTTGTGTCGACCCTCGGGTCGATCCGATGGATGTGCTTAAGTTGGAGCCTGGTGAGGCCGCGATCATCCGCAACGTTGGTGGTCGCGTGAATCCAGCCCTGTTTGAGACGCTGGCCGTACTTCGCACGGTTTCGCGTTTGGGTGGTTCAGAGTTAGGGCAAGGCTGGAACCTGGTCGTATTGCAGCATACTGAATGCGGTATCAAAGGCTGCTTCCACAATGATCCAGGGTTGTTGGCAAAATACCTGGGAGTGCCGACCGAAGATCTGGATGCATTGGCGATCAATGATCCATATGAAGCCGTAGCGATCGATGTGATGGCGCTGCGCGCTAATCCGGACGTCTGCGCAGGGTTTACAGTGACAGGTCTCGTTTACGACATGGCGACAGGTCTTATCAAAACTGTAGTTCCTACGAGTCTGTTGATACCAGAGTAAACACGACTACTAGACAGATTCCTCCGCTCGACGAGAGCGGAGGTTTTTTGCACTTTATGAGAACGTGCCGCGCTTTCTGGCACCAATGATGCTTTCGTTTATGAAATTTGAGGAAGGCTGATAATTGCAATACCGGCACCAGCATACACAGAGGTTGTGCAACTGGCGCCCGATTGGAGCTGGTGACGTAGGGATTGATCCGCGCTGAGCAATACTACAATGAATGCTGACTCTATTTGCAGCAGCGTTGAAACGACGCCATGGATGATCTACAGGATAGTGTCTGAAGAGGAGACAACGATTGGACAGCGCGAATGCCGACCAGGATTTCGAAGCGACACCGGCATTCTGGCGGTCTCAGGAAATGCTGCTATTGCAGCAGGTCACCGGCCTCATGGGGAAAGATCTCACATCCGATAACGTACTCAATGAGATGCTGCATTTACTGTCCGAGCTGCTGGGGTTGAACCGGGGGCGTATCGTCTTGTTCGACGAAAGTTCGAAAGTCGCAAACATTCGTTATGCGTATGGCCTGACGCGTGAAGAAATCAAGCGCGGCGTTTACGCACCTGAAGAAGGGATCACGGGAAGAGTATTGGCGCGCGGTCAATTGATCATCGTGCAGGACATCGACAAGGAACCATCCTTTCTAGGCCGAGTTGTCGAGCGGTCCAAGCTCCCTGCGGGCCCGGTTTCGTTCATCGCGCTGCCGATCATGATCGGGCAGAAGGTAATTGGTGTATTGGCAACTCACCGCATTCGCATGCGTGCACGACCGCTGACGGACGACCTCAGTATTCTGCGAATCCTGGCAACCATGGCGGGGCAGATCCTGCACCTGAGGACCTACGTCAGAGAGAAGACCCAAGCGCTGGAGTTACGTAATCAGCAGCTGGCGCGCGCGCTAGAAACTCGTACCAACAATTACGGAATTGTGGGCACTTCGCCACAGCTGCTCCAAGCCATATCGGAACTTGAGCGAGTTTCAAATTCCACCGCGAGTGTTCTCCTCCTGGGAGAGTCCGGCACAGGTAAAGAGCTGTTCGCACGGGCGCTGCATCTGGCGAGTCCAAGACAAGACAAACCTTTTATCAAGATCAACTGTGCTGCAATCCCGGACACGCTGTTTGAGTCTGAGCTATTTGGATACGAGCGAGGTGCTTTCACGGGTGCGAACAGTGCGAGAGCAGGGTGGTTCGAGCAAGCAGACGGCGGGAGGATATTCCTCGATGAGATTGGCGAGTTACCGCTGTCTATGCAGACCAAGCTACTGCGTACTTTGCAGGAGGGAACGATCACCCGGTTAGGCGGCAAGCGTGAATTGAAAGTTGACGTTCGACTGGTGGCTGCCACGAACCGGGATCTTGCCATCGAAGTGAGCCAAGGGTTATTTCGTCAGGATCTGTACTACCGCTTGAACGTCATCCCGATTCATTTGCCGACGCTGGCAAGCCGCCGCAGCGATATTCCAGCGTTGGCATTACAGTTTCTGAACCGAATCAATCAGGCGAACCAGCGCAATGTCAGTTTCGACGCCTCTGCGATGGAACGTCTGCAACAACACAGCTGGCCCGGAAACATACGAGAGTTGTCGAACCTTATCGAACGTATGGTGCTCTTGGCTGACCAGCCAGTGCTGGACAGTTCAGACATCGAGCGTTTTCTGCCTATCGTCCACGAGGCAACTATCCCTACTGTCGTTTCTACCCCATCGGACTCTTCATTCAACCACGATCTTGTACGGCCCTACGTAGCGGCCAGCTCTCATTCACTTGAACAGCTTCGGCAAGCTGTGCAGCGATGTGGAGGGAATAAATCCCGCGCCGCTCAGATGCTGGGAATGACCGCTCGCCAGTTCAATTATCGATGGAAGAAGATCGCCTTAGGGGATTAAGTGTGGCTCTCAGAATGTCGACATTGTTTACATTGTCGACATTGTTTCAGACGCCACACCGCGACGAATACTATGACCGCAGGCTGGTTACGAATAAATATGCTTGCGCAACCATATGATTTTATTAACTAATAAATTATCTCTATCTCATCGATTCAAATTGGCACATCCGTTGCGATAGTCCATTGGCGAAAGAGCACTGCGTTTTAAGCAGGCTCACTGCTCAAGTCCAATGGAGATCAAACATGTCCACTGCAATCGCCCACACTGTCACCACCTACCTGAAGCCAATCGACCGTGCAGGCCTGGAAGGATTCGCCGAGAAGGGCCGCAACAACCCTCAGATGCGTGGCACCAACAAAGTCCACACCGTCACCCAAGGCATGTTCCGCACCCTGAGCTACGTGGGCGATCACACTCCAGTCGTGGTCGATGAGCCGCTGCACCTGTTCGGCGAAAACACGGCGCCGGCGCCTGGCGAAATCATCTTGTCCGGCCTCGGCGGTTGCCTCGCCGTAGGCATCACCGCTGTCGCCACCTGGATGAACGTCAAACTCAGCAAACTCGAAGTGTTTCTGGAAGGAGACATCGGCAACCCCTCCGCGTGGGGTGCCGGTGGTGCGGAAAAACAGCCGCTGGAAATGGGCTTCCAGGACATCCGCGTGAAAGTGCTGGTGGAAGGCGATGCTTCCCGCGAAACGCTCGATGAAATTGTCCGCCTGGCGAACTTCGCCTCGCCAATGGCCAACACCTTGCGCAATCCGATTCCGTTCAGCATCAGCCTGGCTGAGTGATCGACGGCTATTGGATCAAGCGCACCACAGCTGACGTACACCACTGAGGGAGGAGTTGCCATGAACAACATTGCTGTTGCTTTCGCCGCTGCGGGACGCACCGCAGACTGGAGCGACGACGCCCAAGTGCTTAGCGAAGTAAGTCGCATTGCGACCGGCCCGCTGGCGCAGGCGGCACACCGGATCGATGAAGGTCATTACCCGCTGGATATCATGGCAACCCTCGCACAGGCAGGCGCGTTTGCGGCGCATCTGAAGCAGCAAGGCAATCGCTTCGATGTCGCCATTGGCAGCATGCACGAGGCCAGTCGCAGCTGCGGCTCGACTGGTTTTTTGATGTGGTGCCATGACGTGTGTGGCCTGTACATGGATCAGTCGGACAACACCGCGCTTCTTGGCCGCCTGGAGGCACATACCGAAGGCCTGACGTTCGGCGGTACAGCGCTCTCCAATCCGATGAAGGCCTTGGCAGGTATTGAGACACTCATTCTTCGGGCCCGCAAAGTTGCCGGGGGATATGTGGTCAATGGCGCGTTGCCCTGGGTCAGTCACATCAACCGTGGGCAATACTGCGGCGCTATAGCGGGTGTGGAGCGAGATGACGGTTCGATCTCTCACGAGATCATGTTCATGCTCGACATCGATGAGCGTGTCGAACTCAAGACCTGCCCTGAGTTTTCCGGCATGGAAGGCACCAGCACTTTTGGTATCCGCCTGGTCGATTTTTTTGTCGCGCAGGACAACTTGATTGCCGACCCTGCGCGACCTTTTATTCAACGCATTCGTGCCGCTTTCATCCTGCTTCAGTCGGGGATGGCCACCGGCGTCACACAAGGCAGCATCGACTCGATACGTGAAGTCGAGTCGACGCTTGGCCACGTGAATCAGTTCCTGCACAACGGCCCGGACGAGTTGCAGTTTGAACTCGACGATCTGAATAGCCGGGTTCTGAAGCTGTGCCGAACCCCGTACGAAACCAGTAAGGACTACTTGCTCGACGTCCTCGATGCAAGGGTGCAGGGCGCCGAACTGGCACTCAAGGCATCGCAATCGGCGTTACTGCACCAAGGCGCTCGTGGCTATCGGATGAGTGCCGCTCCACAGCGCAGGATCCGTGAGGCGCACTTCGTTGCCATCGTGACGCCCGCCATCAAACACCTGCGTTGGGAAATGGCGCGATTGATGAAAGAGGAGATGCCAGCATGAGCGCGCTGACCAAACCCTGGCTGCAATTCATTTGCCGAGCGTGCGGCTTGATCTACGACGAAGAGCTGGGTGATCCAGACAGCGGCCTGCCGCCGGGCACCCGTTTTGAAGACATTCCGGATGATTGGGAATGTCCGCTTTGCGGGGTGACCAAGACCGATTTCGAGTTGTTCATCAAACGTGATGTCGAGGCGGTGAGCCACGTGCCGAGCGCCCATCGCGGCACCGGGATTGTCGTGGTCGGCGGCGGTCTGTCAGGCTGGGCGATGGTCGAGGCCATTCGTGAACTGGACGGCTTGGTGCCTATTACTCTGGTCAGCGCCTGCAACGGAAACCGCTACCACAAACCTGAATTGTCGCTGGCGGTCAGTCGCGGACAAACCGCGCATTCACTGGTGCGTGAAACCGCGAAAGATGCTGCCGCACGCCTAGGCGTGCGGTTGTACGCCGAGACGTCGGTGGTAGGGCTGACCCCCGCGTTGCATCAGCTGCGCACCACCCGTGGCACCCTCAATTACACCAGGTTGGTATTGGCTCAGGGCGCTCGCCCGGCTCTGCCCGCTGCGTTGCCGCCAGGCTTGTGCTGGCGCGTCAACAACCTCAACGAATGGTCGGGATTGCAAGATCGTTTGAGCCAGGGCCCGCAACGTATCGCCATCGTCGGCGCAGGGATGGTCGGCTGTGAACTGGCCGAGGATTTCGCCCGGGCCGGACACAGTGTCACCTTGATTGATCGCAATCCTCTGCCACTGACCGGCCTGTTGCCTGACCTGGCCGCAGAGCTTTTGCTGAGCAGCCAGCAGCGTCTCGGCATCGCATTCGTTGGTAGCGTGCAGGTCGCAGGAATTAAGGGCGTTTCCAACGGCGTAAAGACCCTGGCAACCGAATGCGGCCGGCAATTGGAGTTCGATCAAGTAGTCGCTGCTACCGGCCTGATTACCGATGGCCGATTGGCCCGCAACGCCGGACTGGCATTCGATCGAGGCATTCAGGTCGATCCAGCCACGTTGATGACCAGCGACCCTGACATTCACGCCTTGGGCGATTGCATCAGCCTTGCGGGCATGCCGTGCCGATTCGTCGAGCCGATCTCGTTGCAGGCTAACGTGATAGCTCATGCGTTGCTCGGTAAGGCACACGAAGGCTACGTCCATGTGCAGCCGGTCATTCGTTTGAAAACCAGGTCGCTGCCTATTGTGTTGCGCGGGCTGCCATCAGCGGCCGGCACTTGGCGTGTCGTCGAACAAGGGGAGGGGCATCTTCGGATGGAGCAGGACCTCGATGGCCTCATGGCCTCTACATTGCAGGTTGGACAGGCTGCGGCCTGACCCTCACTTTCCAAAAGGACACTGGGCATGAGCGACGAAAACTTTTACCGCCCGTACAGCACCGATTCGACGTTGTCGGGCTGCACCTGCGGACAGCACGCCAGCCAGCAGGCGCATGATGCTGGTGCCGAAAGCTCTCGCACAGCGCGCGGGCAAGACGCAGACGTGCTGTCCCGGGATTTCGTCGAAGCTGCTGCGATCCGCGCGTTGTTTCCCAACGACAACACCCGTCGCCGCTTTCTGAAGGCCGTAGGTATCGGCGCGGCCATTGCGGCCATCAATAGCCTTCTGCCGATTCAAGCGATGCAGGCCATGGCTGAAGACAAGCCCGGCGCACTGGAAAAGAAAAACCTGAAGATCGGTTTTATCCCGATCAACTGTGCCACGCCGCTGATCATGGCTGACCCGCTGGGCTTGTATAAGGCGCAGGGTCTGAATGTCACGCTGCAAAAAACGGCAGGCTGGGCGCTGGTTCGCGACAACATGCTTAACGGCGAGCTGGATGCCTCGCACTTTCTCGCGCCGATGCCGCTAACCATCTCACTGGGTCTTGGCTCCAATGCTCAGCCGATGCGTGTTGCGAGCATTCAGAACACTAACGGTCAGGCCATCACCCTGGCGCTCAAGCACAAGGACAACCGCGATCCCCGCAACTGGAAGGGCTTCAAATTCGCCATCCCGTTCGAGTTCTCGATGCACAACTTCCTGTTGCGCTATTACCTGGCCGAGCATGGCGTTGATCCGGACCGCGACGTGCAGCTTCGAGTGACGCCCCCCGCAGAAATGATCGCCAACCTGCGCGCGGGCAACATCGATGGCTTCCTTGGCCCCGATCCTTTCAACCAGCGGGCTGTTTACGACGAAATCGGCTTCATCCACATCCTCTCGAAGGAAATCTGGGACGGTCACCCATGCTGCTCGTTCGGCACGTCACAGAAATTCATCGAAGAAAACCCGAACACCTTTGCCGCCTTGTACCGGGCCATTCTCAACGCCGCCGCGATGGCCCGCGACCCGGCCAACCGGACGATGATCGCGCAGACCATCTCAACCCCGAATTACCTGAACCAGCCGGAGATTGTCATTCGCCAAGGGCTCACCGGGCGTTTCGCCGACGGATTGGGCGTGGTTCAGGACGATCCTCGGCGCTCGGACTTCGACCCTATGCCTTGGTATTCGATGGCGACCTGGATGCTCACTCAGCTCAAACGCTGGGGCTACATCAAGGGCGACATGGATTTTAACGGCATTGCCGAGCAGGTGTTCCTGATGACCGATGCGCGTCGCCAGATGCATGAGCTGGACATGCGTGAGGCCAGCGCCGAACCGCTATCGGGCTACAAAGCGTTTTCAGTCATGGGCCGCCCGTTCGACCCGACTCAACCCAAGGCCTATCTCGATGGGTTCGCGATCAAGCGCGCGTAAAAGGAGCTTTCGATGAAATCACTAAGATTCAGGGCGGCTCTGCTGTCACTGGCGATGCTCTCGGGCTTGCTGCTGGTATGGCAGATGGCAACGTTACCGGCGGCTAAATCGGCGAAGGTGGCGATGGACGAGGAATACGCGATGCTGATGGGCAAGAGTCTCACCAGCGAGCAGCGCAAAGTCAGCGGTTTTCCGACGCCTGCGCAGTTTTCGACACTGGCGTTCAAGCAACTGAGCGACCCGTTTTATGACCGAGGCCCGAACGAGAAGGGCATTGGTATTCAGTTGGCGTACTCGCTCGCAAGGGTGGCCGTCGGTTACCTAATCGCCTTACTTGTCGCCATACCGCTGGGCTTTGCCATCGGCATGTCGCCGCTGCTGTACCGCGCCCTCGATCCGTTCATCCAGGTGTTGAAACCGATCTCGCCCTTGGCCTGGATGCCGATTGCGCTTTACACCATCAAGGACTCATCGATCTCGGCCATCTTCGTGATCTTCATTTGCTCGGTATGGCCGATGTTGATCAATACCGCATTCGGCGTGGCAGCGGTGCGCAAGGACTGGCTCAACGTGGCGCGTACTCTGGAAGTCAGCCCGCTGAGGAAGGCATTCATGGTGGTGTTGCCCGCGGCCGCGCCGACGATCATCACCGGCATGCGGATTTCCATGGGCATTGCCTGGCTGGTCATCGTCGCCGCCGAGATGCTCATCGGGGGTACGGGCATTGGATATTTTGTCTGGAACGAGTGGAACAACCTGTCGTTGTCCAACGTGATCTTCGCGGTCCTCATGATTGGTGTGATGGGCATGCTCCTGGATTTGCTGTTCGCCGCCCTGCAAAAAAAGGTGACTTATGCTGAATGAAACCACCAGCCGCACACCTGCGTTCGTCAAGGTAGAAGGGCTTACCAAGCGTTATCGGCCGGACCTCCCGCCGGTGTTCGAAGACATTAGTTTCTCAATCCAGCGTGGCGAGTTCGTATGTGTGATCGGCCACTCCGGTTGCGGCAAGAGCACCATCCTGAACATCCTCGCCGGTCTTGATGAGGCCAGCAGCGGCACAGTGGTTATGGGTGGTCGCGAGATTTCCGGCCCCAGTTTGGACCGTGGCGTAGTGTTTCAAAATCACGCGCTGCTGCCCTGGATGACAGTGGATCAGAACATTGCGTTCGCCGTGCGCTCCCGTTATCCCGATTGGTCCAAGGCCCAAGTGGCTGAACATGGCAAACGCTTCCTGGAGATGGTCGGGCTTAAAGGGGCAGGGCAGAAGAAGCCCAGCGAACTGTCCGGTGGTATGAAGCAGCGTGTCGGTATCGCACGTGCGTTCTCGGTCGAACCCCAGATGCTGCTGCTCGATGAGCCCTTCGGCGCACTCGATGCACTGACTCGCGGGGTGATTCAGGATGAACTGCTGAGCATTTGTTCAGCCACCCAGCAGACCGTTTACATGATCACCCATGATGTCGATGAAGCCATTCTGCTGGCCGACAAGATCATGCTCATGAGCAATGGCCCTCACGCCCGTATCGCCGAGATAGTGGTCAACACCTTACCGCGTGATCGCTCACGCGAAACCATCCACCATGACCCGCAGTTCTATCGCATCCGTAACCACCTGGTGGATTTCCTGGTCCGTCGTTCCAAGACGATTCAGGAGCAAACCGCGCAGTCCGGCACGTTGACTGACCCACTGATCGTTTATCCCGGCTTACCCGACGACAGTCCGCCCCCAGGGCCTGATAACCCGTCTGATTCGAAGCTGCGAATTGTCGCCTGAGTCACCGTTTAATCTTTTAGCTGCACAACTCAATCAGAGAGGTTTTCCATGATTTCCAATCGCGACCAAGTAACCCAGTTGATCCTCGCTGCCAAGGTTCGTAAGGACCTGAAGTGGTGTGACGTTGCGGCAACCATCGGCCTGTCCAAAGAATGGACGACTGCCGGCTGCCTGGGGCAGATGAAGTTCGATAAGGTGCAGGCCGAGACGCTCGGTAAGGTGTTCGAACTATCGGATGAGGCAGTGGCGTGGTTGCAGGTCGTTCCCTACAAAGGCTCTCTGCCGACCGCAGTGCCGACCGACCCACTGATCTATCGCTGGTACGAAATGGTCAACGTCTACGGCACCACGATCAAGGAACTGATCCATGAGGAGTTCGGCGACGGCATCATGAGTGCCATCGATTTTTCGATGGATATTCAGCGCGAATCGGACCCTAAGGGTGATCGCGTCAACGTTGTGCTGTCAGGCAAATTCCTGCCGTACAAGAGTTATTGATCTCGGACAGGCGGGTGCAGTCTCTTGCAGCCAGCCAACTGTAAGCGTGTTGAGTGGCTGACAGATTAGATCTCGAAAGCACTCATCCCCGCCAGAATGCTTGGTCTTGCACGCATACGTTCAAACCATTGCTGGAGTTTTGGCAGCTTGTCCCATGGCAAACGGTCTTCAATGGTTGCCGCGAGAGTGAAGGCTGATATGTCTGCCATTGAGAACGACCCACCGGCCATATAGGCCTCGGTCAGAAAATCTTCCGCCAGTAGGAGGTGCTGCACCGCTCGATAGTCGAGTGGTGCAGCAGCGTCTCTAAGTCCGACACGTCTGAGAAAAAATGCAGCATGACTGTTAGCAATTACATCTGTGACAAAGAAGAAATAGCGGTCAAGCACCCTGAAACGATCTGGCCCGGTCTCTATAGGGGAAAGCATCCCCGGCGCCTTGGCGTCGGCATATTGGATGATGGCGTTCGACTGGTTGATGACTAGCGAGGGTGTGAAGTTATGGTCTACCAGCGTAGGTACCTTGCCTGCCGGATTAAGCGCTGTGAACGGCGGCTGCATGTGCGCTCCGGCGCGAAGATCGACGTGCTGCACAGTGAAGGGGATACCTGCTTCTATCAATGCGATGGCGGCACGAAAACAGTTACCGGTCTGCGCGCCATAGAGTTCGATCATGTCATGCATGGAAGCGCCTCTCATGAAAGTGTGGGGGAAACGGTCACGGCAACTACGTCATTCGAAACTGGCACAGCGAAGTGGGGGCAGTCATATGCTTATAGGCAATAACGTCATGGTCGAACCATTCCTGGACGAGGATACGTCCACGTTCAGCTATTTGTTGCTGGATCAGATGGCAGGTCGTTGCGCAATTATAGATAGCGTTCTGAATTTCGACCCCAAGTCGGGTCACACGCATACTCGATCGGCCGACGCTATTATTTCGAGAGTGCTGCAATTGGGCGTGTCGGTGGAATGGATACTCGAAACCCATGTGCACGCCGACCACTTCTCCGCCGCGGCCTATTTGAAGGACCGCCTCGGAGGAAATATTGCAATAGGGAGTCGGATCACAGAGGTTCAAGAGACGTTTGGAACGCTATTTAACGAGGGGGATGACTTCAAGCGAGACGGTAGCCAGTTTGATGTCCTGTTTGAAGATGGGGAGGCATTCTCTGTAGGAACGCTTAGTGCCAGCGCGATGCATACCCCAGGGCATACGCCAGCCTGTATGACCTATGTGATTCATGTTGAGGGTGAGGTCTTGGCTTTTGTCGGTGACACCCTATTCATGCCGGACTACGGGACTGCCCGTTGTGATTTTCCCGGAGGTGATGCTCGGACCTTATTTCGCTCCGTTGAAAAGATCCTGACCCTGCCTGCCACCACGCGGATTTTCATGTGCCACGATTACTGCCCAAATGGTCGCCCCATTAAGTGCATGACGACGGTGGAAGCTCAGCACCTCACCAATATCCATATCCATGGGAGTGGGAGCGAAGACGACTTCGTGGCGATGCGGGAAGCCCGCGACGCAACGCTTGCTATGCCGACTCTTATCTTGCCATCGGTGCAGGTCAACATGAGAGGTGGCCATTTTCCAGAGCCTGAAGCGAATGGCATTAGATACCTGAAAATACCGATGAACACACTCTGAATCCATGGCTGCGACAGGCACGTTTATGGCGTTGACCAAATACGGTTGGCTTTTCGGATTCGCAAGCCTTGAAGCGCTTGTCCGCTGTAGGGAATCGGAATGATTGGACACGATGCATTGAGCGTTTTGCTGGGTGTTTTCATCGGTGCCATTCTTGCCTTGACGGGTGCGGGCGGAGGAATTCTCGCAGTACCCGTTCTGATTTTTGGACTTGGTTTATCGATGAACCAAGCCGCTCCCATTGCCTTGCTAGCCGTTGGACTCTCGGCTTCAGTTGGCGCGTTATTAGGTTTGCGACAAAGGGTAGTCCGCTATCGCGCCGCGGTCGTTATTGCTGCGGCTGGAGTCGCTGTAGCGCCGCTGGGGATTTACATCGCCCAACGAGTTCCAAACGCGCCATTGGCGTTGGCGTTCGCCGTCGTTTTGATGGGGACGTGTTTACGCATGTTGCACAAAGCGATGCGAGGTTCTGGCAATTCGCAACAGTCACAAAGGCGCGAGTCTATGGCTTGTGTTCTTAATCCGGTCGGGGGTCGTTTGCGCTGGACGCTACCCTGTGTTCGAGCACTCACATTCACCGGGCTTCTGTCAGGCATGTTGTCTGGACTGTTAGGCGTCGGGGGAGGTTTTGTCATCGTTCCTGCGCTGACACGCTGCACTAACCTGGATACCAAAAGCATCACTGCAACGTCGCTAGCGGTTATTGCCCTAGTCTCGAGCGGCAGTGTAGTGGGCGCGGCCCTGACGGGTACGTTGAATTGGCTGATCGGAATACCGTTTGCGGCGGGCGCCGTCCTTGGCTTGATTGGCGGTCGACACGTTGCAGATCACTTGGCTGGGCCGCGCTTGCAACAGGCTTTTTCAGTGACCGGCATATTCGCTGCCGCGTTGCTCGCTCATCATGCGTTGTCTCAATAAGCACGACTCAGACGACTCAGCTATCGATGCCGTTTCATAGCGTCGATGCTCGCCAGATCCGGCTGGGTCATTTGTCGAAGCTGCGCGCGTGTTTCGTAACGAATTCTTTTACAGTCATCGGCTGACTGCCTGTCAATGACGAGAAGTCATCTGTCATACGCGCGTAACGACCGGCTCGGTGGAGGTTGCCCATAGTCGCGAGATGATCGAGAACATGCTCCGAAAGGCCCGCATCCTTAATTCCCTCTCGCCATTTATCGACAGGCACATCCACATAGTCGATCTGTCGTCCAAGGGACTGCGTGAACATCTGCGCGTAGTAATCCATGTCCTTGCATTCCGGCCCCGTGAGGTGATACGTCGAGCCGATGTGGGGTGAGGGATCAGCGAGAAGCACTGCGACTGCTGCGGCCACATCGGCAGCAGCAATAGGGGAAGTTTCACCTTTGCCAAACGGTACTCGAATCTGATCATGATTCTTGATAGAGGGTGAGGAAAATTTAAGGAAGAAACCGTCCATGAAAACCGTTGGGCGCACTGTGATTACCGGAAGTCCCGACCAGTTGAGCAACTGCTCAGCCAACCAGTGGAACTTCTGCTGGGGGCTATCAGTGGTCTCGGTAATGCTCATTTGAGAGACGGTCATCTGGGACATGTTCACAAATGCTTCCACGCCAAGGTGCTTGGCGACCGCCGCTGCATTAACCGTCGCTTGGAGGTAGTCCTGTGAAACGGACATCCCGAAATACATAGCACCGCATCCTTTGATAATGCGATGCATATCTTCCAGATTCAACAGATCGCCCACCACGACCTCCGCACCTTGATCCCTAAGAGCCTGGGCTCGCTCATCATCGCGATGAACCATGGCACGTACTGCTCGCCCTTTTTCGAGCAGCAGCGAGGTCACAGTATTGCCCACTGCGCCGATGCTGCCGGCGGCTCCAGTCACGAGAATAGGCTTTTGATTGCTCATGATTTCATCTCCAAAGTGATACGTATGCCGAGGGGCACACGAGGTATATTTCGATCATCATGCTAAGTTTAGGTTTCAACTAAAAATCGCGCTTATGAATACGCGGCAGTAACGGGTGAGTTCAGTGAAGGTATGACTTAAAAGGAGGGATCAATGACATTGCAGAGGGTGGGGCTTGAATCCATGATGGGTTTGCTGGACATGAAAATGATCCCACCTAGGCCATCCCTGCGTCGGTAACTGAGCTTGCAGGCTGGTTACCGCTCCACGGGATCAAACATCGCTACTCGTGTTGCATCCTTTGAGAGGTTCGTATGAGCAAGCCCTTGATTTTGGTTACCGGAGCCACAGGTTCTACCGGCCGTTTCACAATTGACGACCTGTTGCTACACGACGCCAATGTCCGAGCCCTGGTTCATAGTGACGACGATCGGGCGGCGGCATTACGAGCGCGAGGCGTCGAAGTGGTCATCGGCGATTTGCTCGACCCAGAGTCCTTGCGCCCGGCGCTTGCGGGCGTGGATCGAGCCTACTTTGTCTACCCGGTCAGAGCACAATTGATGGAGGCCACCGCTTATTTCGCCTATACGGCTGCCGAGGCCGGTGTGGGATCAATCGTCAACATGTCCCAAATATCCGCCAGACGTGACGCTGCCAGTGATGCTGCACGCCAGCATTGGTTTGCTGAAAAAGTATTTGATCGTTGTGGCGTACCGGTCACCCACCTTCGCCCCACGTTCTTTATGGAATGGCTGAAGTACCCGTTCCAGCTTCCACTGATTCGCGAAAAAAATATTTTGAGCGTCCCCGCAGGAGAAGGGCGCCATGCTCCGATTGCCGCCGTTGATCAGGGTCGGGTGATTTCTGCCATTCTTCGAAACCCAGAACCGCATGCAGGCCAGACGTATCGCCTCTATGGCGCTGTCGAAATGAATCACGCTGAGGTAGCTGGCGTGCTTAGCGAAGTACTCGGAAGAAAGATCGAGTACGTCAACGAAACGATGGAGCATTTTGAAACTCGGTTGAAAAATGTCGGCTCGATCCAACCGCACAGAATTCAGCATTTTCTAGGCGTTTATGTTGATTACCAGAATGGGATCTTTGCTGGCACCAACGATGTTGTGCAGCGACTCACAGGCCAGGCGCCTATCACCGTTGAGGAGTACGTAGACCACAATCGAAAGGATTTTGAACCTTAGGCCCCTGTTGAGTTGCGCGGCTGTTACTGAAGGACGCGAGGTCGCACCGCAATGCCAGGAATAATCCAACTACCCAGAGAACCCATTATGAGCAGCCCTAATTACCCCGCAAATCAATCGGCATTGATCTTCGTGGATGTGCTGAATGAGTTTCTGGCAGAAGATGGAAAACTTCATGGCGCGATTCGGCCGATGCTGGAGAAAACCGAATTAATCGCCAACCTGCAACGCCTGTTGGATGGCGCTAGGGCCACAGGGGTAAAGATATTCTTCTCACCGCACGGCCTGGATGAACATAGCTTCGACGACATACGCCATCTGCATCCGCGCTTTCAGATGGCCATGGATAATCAGATGTTCTGGAAGGGAAGTCGGGGTGCGCAGTTCTTTGAGCCTCTTCGTCCCCGTCCGCACGAATTTGTCGTGAGTCACCATAGGATATTCAGCTCATTTCAGGGGACTGACTTGCAAGTCCAACTGCAGCGAGAGGGCATCGAGAAAGTGGTGATTGCAGGTCTCACGTCTCAGACCTGTGTTGAAGGAACCGGACGCGATGCCCTTGAGGCCGGATACCACGTAACCTTCCTCACGGATGCCGTCGCCGATTTTTCTGAGCAAGCTCACCGGGCTGCTCTTGACGTTTCGTATCCTACGTTTGGTCATGAAACGCTCACCGTGAGCCAATTTCTTGCAGCTGTTGAGCCTTCCAAAGCATGAACTCGCTTTAACCATATCCACTCATCACTCGTTCTAGATCAGCACCAGAAAAGGCGGGTGTAGCGCTGGCATCTCACGGGTGTAGCACCAACAGCTTTGCCTCCATTCGCTGAACGGCGTGCGCGTCTTGATTTAGGGTTTCGCTTTGGACGATAACAACCCCACGATCTTTAAACGCTTCTATCGGCGTAAAACTATACCTTCAGATAGCTGTTTCAACGCTTGAAGCGAGCCTACACTAGGCATCGGTGGGAGCATGCGCACGGCCGCAACGCCCTAATGCTTAAGCGAACTCTCCGATTTTCCATGCACACCTTAAGCCTGTCGCAGTTTAAGGTCGTGGGAAGCAAGTGTCCTCCAGCCTATCTTGGTTTGGTGACTGGAGCAGTAATCACTTCAGAGGCTGTCCAGAAATGACTACTCCATCGCCCCAAGCGCTCCCTCCAGTACCGACCACCCATATTTTAGCGATCGGGAAGTTTTCGTCCCCACCCACGCTGGAAACGATTAAGTCTTTGATGCCACGGGAGGTGTCTGAAACAGCGCAACTCTATCTCGAAGGCAAGATTGTTCAATGGTTTTCCAGGCAGGATGAAAGCGGAGTTGTTTTTCTGCTGAATGTCGTAGATTTGGAAGAAGCGCATAATCTGCTTGAAGCTCTTCCGTTGGGCCAGGCAGGACTAATGACGTTCGATCTGATACCGCTAGGTCCACTAAAACCGCTTCGCTTCCTCTTGAAAACTTTTTAATCCCAGTCCCGTACAGCTTCTTGCGCAGGGACCAGATTCACGTATATCGGTACCTGGCTGGTGGTATCGATTCAAGGTCTATAACTGTCAATAGTAGCGAGGAGACTGTGACGGTTGTCTGCTATGACAGATAGAAAAGAATCTACTTTGGACGCATAGCCGGGCGGTGGCGCTACCCAGCGCCAAGCAGTTCTCGCTTCTAGTTGACGCGAGTTACCCCACTGGAATATCCCCCTGGATGTGGAGCACGCTCATCTTCTTATGCGGAGTGTGCGTGCTGATACTGTTGAGTGAGTGGCAGTAAAGGAGGGAACTACGTCATGGCGTCAAAAGGCGCGCAGACGCAACATATGCCTACCAGCTCATGTGAGCGCCGAGCGACCATCGTTCTGAAAGATTGAGGAGAATGCTGCTCTGCGTTCTTAAAGGGTGAAAGGGTGAAAGGGTGAAAGGGTGAAAGGGTGAACCCTAACTGTGTAGCTCTTTCTTTAAAAAAAGCTTCCACTAAACCCGCCTATGTGGCGGAACAACTTGTGAGGATAGATGATGAAAAATGTACAACGATTTTTCGCTTCATTGGCCAGCATGTTTGCAGTTGCGATCGCGTTAACCGTAGTGCCGGCGTTTTCTCTGTTTGCTAATGCTGCGCCGCTTCCCAAGGTACCAACCACCAAGATTATTGCTATCGGAACGGTCACTCCTGGGGCAACTCAAGAGGCGATTAGCAAGGTACTGCCACAAGAGGTTCGCGAAACTGTTCAGCTCCACCTTGATGGGAAAATTGAACAGTGGAATGTCCGTAATGACCGACTCGGTGTCGTTTTCGTTCTGAACATGACTGACGTTGAGGAGGCACGGACCATCTTTGCAAAAATGCCGCTGGACAGAGCAGGGCTGATTTCGTTTGAATTTATTCCGGTGGGACCTTTGTCACCACTGTCATTGCTGCTGAGTACACCCCCTAAGCAATGATAGCGCCCTATTTACTTAAATAGTTAGCCGACAGTTGGCAATCGAGATAAGCGTCAGCATGGATATGCTTGCAGACTCGTTGCAACCTTTCCGCTCTGTTCTTAGGACTACTTAAAGTAATTGCACTGCTGGGTTTATTCGCCATCAGCCAAATTAGCTAGCTCGATCAACTATGCTTTCCATATCTGGAGGCATCACTTTAAATTTCACTGGAGATTAAAATGGACAGTCGTTTATTGTTTTTATCGAGTGTTGTTCTTAGCTCTGCCGCATGGATATTTGTTTCAATCAATTATATCTGGCCACGCATCAAGAGTGTTCAGCTGATCGATGCTGCACGCCTACTACTGACATTTCATCTGTTTAGATTTGTGGGCGCATCATTT
Source organism: Pseudomonas corni (assembly GCF_057128765.1). Classification (NCBI taxonomy): domain Bacteria; kingdom Pseudomonadati; phylum Pseudomonadota; class Gammaproteobacteria; order Pseudomonadales; family Pseudomonadaceae; genus Pseudomonas; species Pseudomonas corni. Next base: position 169,319 of record NZ_JBSKHW010000007.1, on the reverse strand, counting down.
CTAATACCAGGTGTCGCCGGAACTTCACTATCGATCGACTTCGCAAAACCAGCCGCCTTCGGCGATCTGATCGCCACTGTGCTGGCCTGGGTCGCGTTGGCACTCCTGAATCGGAAGGGTGGGGCTGCCGCATTGTGGGTATTCAACATATGGGGCTTTGGTGATCTGATATATGCGTTCTACAAGGGGGCATTTGGGCCCGGCTTTGATGCAGGATTCTTAGGTGCAACCTTCTACGTTCCTACCGTTTACGTACCGCTGCTCGTTTGCTCTCACCTTATGATCTTCCTACTACTTTTGGGAAAAGTGCGAGCGAAAACAGCTTGAGTTTGAAAGAAGGCTCGACCTCTCGTTGAAAACGTGATGGCAAGGCTGCGGCAAAAGAGCCGCAACCTGTAACCACGTTTTGGACGCTGATTCCCGCGCTGCGAACTCAAGCCGTGAGTAGTGCAAGCGCAGCGCTAAGATTGCAAATCGACGTCAACCGCGCAGGCCTTTAGTCGCCAGCGCAGGGAGAGATGAGGCTGGTCGCATTGCTAGCTGGCCGGGTAATTTTTTACTACAGACGGCCGAGCAGACTCGAAATTTGTGTGTGATGCCAATCCGCGTCATGGTTTTTTCGTACTACCACTGAAAGACATTTCTGATATTCACCAAGCGTAATCGAAGAGGTTCCTGGCAAAGGAGGCCTTTAGGCGAAGCCTGGAAGGTCTTTGGCGTTGTATGGAGCAACAGTAGCCTGAAACATAATTTAACATAATATACGTTATGCGAACCTTGACTATCAGTGCTCAGGGCACTGGGTGACGAGATTTGATGGCATGCAATGCCTCTCACTCATCCCCCCAGACCAGCTCGCTGCTTGGCGATGTAACTCATAACAGATGCGTCCTGTGATCCACGCTCCTTGTGATATCCAACCGCGTTGGCCAACGTCCAGCGCAGCATCCCTATCAGAACCGGATCAAAAAATTTCGCGCTGTCGGACTCATACGGATATCGGCTGTTTGTGAATACATTGCGGTACCTCTCGAAGCAATCCGCTTGACTGTCCAAGTCAAGGCTGCGGCGGATCTGATCAGGAACGGAATAAAACAGTGTTAGCAAATCATGTTTGTCGGGGCTATTTCGCTTGGATTTGCCGATGCTCAGCAGCTGCTGGTTGGCCTTGGCAAGCGCCGCCATTTCCAGCTTGTATGTTTCGCCAGATGTCCCTTGATTTTGATCAGGCAATGAGATGAAGCTTTTGAGCAGGATTCCCAGGCCAATTGCCGCATTGACTTGTGCAACCTGGGGCAAGTGTTGAGCGTCCAGTAACTCGGCCGCTTTCAGGTAACTATGAGCACATTCAAGGATCCAGCCTGGGAAGTGATCCATGGATGTTATTCCCAATTCATTGGCGCCATAGCTGATACCGGCCCTCTTTGGAGAAGGCCGTTTAAGGGTAAGTTACAACTATTTAATCTGGTGCCCTTTTTTCTTTTCTTATGCCATATGGTTATAACTAAACTAAATGTCCGTTTAGTAGAGCTATTGTAACTTTCAGGCAAATTTAATAATTAACAGTGATGCTGGACCGCGTGCGCGACTTGGCTAGCGCCCTAAACAACTCCCCCGCCGGAGCGCCTTACAATCTTGATCGTGTACTTGAGATTGGGTTTGCGCGTTACGCTGATCGCCCTGCGCGTCACCGTATCGAGGGTGATATTCCAGAAGCCGCTGCTGGGGACGACGATTCTGGCCGGAAACTTCTCGAAGGCGCCGCCGTGATAAACGTGACGCCCAGCATTCTTGAAACTGCGAAAACTGGAGTCGGTCATCAGCCTGATGTTGCAAGGGTTCGAGCACTCGATGATGACGATGTCACCTTCGTTCAAGTGCTCGCGCTGGTGAATGAATTTCATGGAATCTCGAACCGCCTAAGCGAAAAATTGATGATGATAACTCCGGCGCTCAAAGGTACCCAGTATCGTTTTAGGCAGACGTGACCGTCTGCCGATCTATCTGTCAGCTATGCCAATGCTCCACTACCCCGCCTCTGTCGCCCATCACAGGATCGGTGTGAGGAAATTGCAGTTGGGCAATCTGTTGGATCTGTGCGGGCGTGGCTGGATCACGATTGATATCGCCCTCCTGTCCCGGCGGGTAGGCGCCGACTACCATGAAGTCGTCGCTGGAACCGAGATTGCAATGCCCGGTCCCGGCAGGCAGCAGCAACACATCCCCGGCCTTGACTTCGACCACGTGGCCGTTCGGTCCACCCAGCATCAGCCGCGCATGGCCAGCATAGACACCAAGCACCTCATGCCCGCGTGTGTGGTAGTGGTGATAGGTGAACACTCCGTAGCGCCATTGCGGCGGCCAGCCGTTGGCCATAAACGTGCGCTCCAGCAACGATGCGAAGTCGCTGCCGCTCACGCCCGATGCGGCGGGATAAATCAGCACGGGTAGCGTCGGGTTGTTAGGAATGCCGCCGTTGGCCTTCAGCATCAGAGTCTGTACAGCGGAGAAGGCTAGCGCCTGTTTCATCGTCAATGCTCCAATGCCCAGCAGGCTCAGTAAAGTGAGGGTATTGAACTGACGTCGTGCCAGCGCCATGGTTCGAACTCCTGTCGGGTAAAAGTAAATCTGTACGATGCGGATGCGAGGTGAACGTCAGAGCGCCAGGTAGCAATCGTTGTACAGTGGGTTGGCGTGACGAACCCTGGTTCGCCGGATAGACTGTCGCTGTGGCTGTCCCTTAATTGGAAGATGTGTCGGCTGTCATCAGAACGCCCGCTCTTTTCGTCAACTGGCAGAGCCAATGACCCCTGAACTTCGCGTTAACCTGACCAACTGCGATCGCGAGGCGATCCACATACCGGGCAGCATCCAGCCACACGGGTGTCTGCTGGCCTGCGACGCGTCAGCGAGCATTGTCTTGCGCCATTCGGCCAATGCCCCGCCCATGTTGGGATCGTCGAGCGATTTGAACGGACAGCGACTGGAGTCAGTTCTCGGCGTAGAACTTGCCCACACAGTACGCAACTCTCTGGCGCGCACCAAAGAGGCGTCTCGTCCGGTGCTCACGTTCGGGGCGACACTCGCATCAGGCAGAGCATTCGATATCTCGGCGCACGTGTTCAAGGGCATGGCCATCATCGAGTTCGAGCCATGGGGTCCGAGTGTCGCAGAACCCATTGAACTTGCGCGCATCATCATCGCTCAGGTGCGCGAGATCGACCAGACCGACAGGCTCTTTCGGGACGCAGCAAAACTTGTACGTGCCATGCTCGGCTACGACCGAGTCATGATCTACCAGCTGGGCACTGACGGTGCTGGAAAGGTAATCGCCGAAGCAAAGCGCAGTGATCTCGAAAGCTTCAGGGGTCAGTACTTCCCTTCTTCAGATATACCCCAGCAGGCACGCGCCCTTTATCTGCGCAATCCCATACGTATCATCTCCGATGCCAAGGGTGAAACCGTCTCCCTCGTGCCGGTGCTGGACCTGTCGGGTGAGCCCATTGATCTGTCATACGCCCACCTGCGCAGTGTCTCGCCTATCCACTGTGAGTACCTGTGCAACATGGGCGTGGGCGCTTCGATGTCGATCTCGATCATTGTCGACGGCGCCCTTTGGGGTCTGATCGCTTGCCACCATTACGCGCCGCGGTCTTTGGCAATGGGCCAGAGAGTGGCGGCTGAAATGTTCGGCGAATTCCTGTCCATGCACGTCGAGACGTTACGAGCCAGGCAAAAACTTGAAGCTGCCGCCCATGCTCGCCAACTTCTGGACACGCTGCTTCGCGACGCCAACCGCGCCACGGAGATAGACGATTTCCTGCGTTCTCGCATGTCTGATTTCAAGGCATTGATACCCTGCGACGGCATCGGAATGTCGCTCGCCGGCCAGTGGGTTGCTGATGGCTTGACCCCTACCCACTTGCACGTCCCGGCATTGCTGCGTTTCGTTGAAGGTGTCGCGGAAGGCCGGACCTGGGCCTCCAACCGACTTTCAATGGCGCACGCTATTGCCCAAGATTACGCCGCGGACGTTTCCGGTGTGCTGGTGATTCCGATGTCGCAGCACCCCAGGGACTATCTGATCCTGTTCAGAAAGGAGGTGGTGGAGACGCTTGACTGGGCCGGTGATCCGAACAAAACCTACGAGACCGGTCCGCTGGGCGAGCGACTGACCCCGCGCAAGAGCTTCGCCGTCTGGAAAGAAACAGTGCATCAGCAATCTATTCCCTGGAGTGAACAGGATCGCCAGTTCGGAGAAGCCATACGCGTGGCGATTGTCGAGGTCGTGCTCCACAACAGCGAGCTTCTCTCCGTCGAGCGCTCGAAGGCGGACGTCCGTCAACGGATGCTTAATGAAGAGCTGAACCACAGGGTCAAGAACATACTCGCCCTGATCGGGGCACTTGTAGCTCATCCTGCAACGGAGGGACAGACCCTAAACGGCTACGTTGCGACGCTTAAAGGTCGGATTCACGCGCTGTCGCTGGCCCACGATCAGGTCGTGCGTGGCGACGGCGGCGGAAGCCTGCGGGCGTTGCTCAACGCGGAGCTTTCGCCGTATCGCATCTCCGCGGACGCCATCGAGCTTACTGGGCCCAATGTCGTACTCGATGCACGCGCTTATTCCGTCATGGCGCTTGTTCTCCACGAATTGGCAACGAATGCTGCGAAGTACGGCGCGCTATCGCGGGCAGCCGGGGCGCTGGCGGTGACCTGGTCGATTGATGCCGCAGGCGCTTGCGACATCACATGGCGCGAAAGTGGCGGCCCAACTGTCATTACGCCCAGCCGCATCGGCTTCGGCTCAGTGCTGATTGACCGTAGCATCCCGTTTGACCTGGGTGGAACGAGCACCATTGAGTTCCTGCCCAAGGGTCTTCAGGGCCATTTCAGGATACCGGCGAAACATCTTACCCTTGCCGACCTCGTCGAGACCCCGCACCCCACGGCGGTAAGCCCGTTACCGGGCATGGACTTCGGCAATCTGGTCAATACCTGCGTCCTGATACTTGAAGACCAACTGGTGATTGCGGTTGGGCTCGAACAAATCCTGGCCGATGCCAATATAGAAGATGTGATCACGACCGGCTCTGAAGCCGAAACGATGCAACTGCTCGCTCACAGAAAACCAGATGTCGCGGTGCTGGACATCAATTTGGGCACCGGAACCTCCATAGCAGTCGCCGAAGAGCTGACACGGCTGAACATCCCTTTCCTCTTCGCAACGGGCTACGGCGACAGCATCATCATCCCCGAGCACCTGAAACAGGTACCCGTGGTACGCAAACCCTACGATGGCATCTCGATCCTCATGAACCTGCAAAACCTGATTCATCCCCAGTTTTGATCGGCCAGGACTCCTGCGAAAGGCGCTTGGCGAATCAAGATGGCGTCCCTGCAAAACCCTCAAAGCAACCATTAAATGCCAGAATCCGCTTACTGGATTGTTTTGGAGATCATCATGCTTCGCGCGTTTGAACAATGGCTCGACCCCTTCCCGCCCGATGAGGCACCGCCGCCACCCGATGGGTTGGCTCGGTTTCTGTGGGCCTGCACCCGGGGCGCCCGTGGCTATATTCTCGCGCTGGCGCTGCTCAGTGCAGGTATGTCGATTTATGAAGCGTGGCTGTTTTCTTTCCTTGGACAGGTTGTTGACCTGCTATCGACCTGGCAGGCCGGCGGCGAGGCAGGCCTGCAGGAAACCCGCGTGCTGTGGGGCATCGGCATCGTGCTGCTAACCAGCATCGGGCTGGTGGCGTTGCGCACCATGGTTCAGCACCAGATCCTGGCGATCAACCTGCCATTGAGACTGCGCTGGGATTTCCACCGCCTGATGCTGCGCCAAAGCCTTTCGTTCTTCTCCGACGAGTTTTCCGGCCGTGTCACCACCAAGGTGATGCAGACCGCGTTGTCCGTGCGTGAAGTGCTATTCACCATTATCGAGATCGCACCCGGCATCGGGGTGTATTTCATCGCGATCATCGCACTGGCAGGCGGCTTCGACCTCAAGCTCATGCTGCCTTTCATTGCCTGGGTGGCGTTGTTTGGGCTGGCAATGCTGTACTTCGTGCCCCGCTTGGGCAAAGTCGGCCAGGAACAGGCCAACGCGCGGTCATCGATGACCGGGCGAATCTCGGATGCCTACACCAACATCACCACCGTGAAGCTGTTCTCCCACTCCAAACGTGAGGCCCACTTCGCCCGTGCGGCAATGGAAGACTTCAAACTCACCGGCCTGCGCCAGATGCGTCTGGTCAGCCAATTCGAGATCGTTAACCAGGCACTGGTAGTCGGGTTGATCATGGGTGCTGGAGGCTATGCCCTTTGGCTGTGGCATCAGGGTGAAGTCGGGACCGGTGCCGTGGCGGCGATTACCGCGATGGCGCTGCGCATCAACGGCATGTCGCACTGGATCATGTGGCAAATGACCTCGCTGTTCGAGAACATCGGCACCGTGCAGGACGGCATGGCAACCCTGACCCGTGGCCCCAAGGTTCAAGATGCACCGGAAGCCGGTGTGCTGGTGACTACTGGCGGCGCCGTGACGTTCGACAATGTGAGCTTCAACTACAACGGTGAACGCCAGGTGCTCGACGCCCTGAGCCTGACTATCCGCCCGGGGGAAAAAATCGGCCTGGTGGGCCGTTCCGGAGCTGGGAAATCCACGCTCATCAATCTGCTATTGCGCTTCTATGACGTCGACAAGGGCGAGATTCGCATCGACGGGCAAAACATTGCGCAGGTCACCCAGGACAGTCTGCGCAGTGCCATTGGCATGGTCACTCAGGACACGTCCCTGCTGCACCGCTCCATTCGCGACAACATTGCTTATGGCCGACCCGATGCCACCGACGCGCAAGTCCGTAACGCCGCAGCCAATGCCCAGGCCGATGGTTTCATCAGCCAACTGAGCGACAAGCAAGGACACTCCGGCTACGACACATTGGTCGGTGAGCGCGGTATCAAGCTGTCGGGTGGCCAGCGTCAGCGCGTCGCCATTGCCCGGGTGATGCTCAAGAATGCCCCCATCCTGTTACTCGACGAGGCGACCAGCGCGCTGGACTCGGAAGTCGAAGTCGCCATTCAGGAAAGCCTGGATGAGATGATGCAGGGCAAGACTGTGATTGCCATCGCCCATCGTTTGTCCACGATTGCGGCTATGGACAGGCTGATTGTCATGGATGACGGACGCATCATCGAACAAGGCACTCATAGCGAGTTGCTTGCGAAGAACGGCACCTACGCGCGGCTGTGGCACCACCAAAGCGGCGGGTTTCTGGGTGAGGACCAGGGTGTGGTCGAGGCCGTGGAGTAGAAGCGCTTACACGCCAAAGTTTGGGAAGCAAGCGCACACAATTTGCAACGCCGGTTAACGCAAAGAAGGAAAGAGAATGCAGCACGCTACGTTGAACCGTTTTTATTCTGGACTGCTCGCCCTGTTGCTGCTGTGCATCACCTTGCCAGCTTCAGCCCAGGCCGCGCCTGCTGCCCAAGACAGTAGCGCCAGCAGCGAATCGCCAGAAGTTCAAGCGCCAAGTCTGGATGATCTAAATGAACAGCTCGATCAGATCCGCCAAAAAGTAACCGTCAGCGCCAATGACGACTTGCTGTCAAGCCTGCGCCAGGCTGCGTTGCAGGTGCAAAAACAAGCTGATGATCTGATCGCCCGGCAAGCTGTTGACATCGAACACCTGAACGATCAGCTCAACATTCTCGGGCCGGTGCAACCTGACGAGGCGCAAAGCCTGACCAGCCAGCGAAAAGCGCTGACCGCTCAGAAGAACGCCCTTGTCAGCGATGAGCGCCAGACCAACACCTTAAGCCAGTCGGCCCGGGATCTTGCGACCCAGATTTTCAGTTTGCGCCGCAGTCTCTTCGACTCCCAGATCAGCACCCGCACGGCGAGTCCGCTCAGCTCTGCGTTCTGGTCGACCCTGATTCGTCCGACCGACGATGACCTAGGCCGCCTGAACGGACTGTTGGTCGACGTGCGCAGCCTGTTCAAAAGTGCGCTCGCCGAGGGTAACCGTACGCTGTTCATCAGCGTTGTCTTTGGCGCGTTTTTGATATGGGTCGTGCTCCGACGTGTGCTCGAACGCTTACTGATCTGGGTGATGATCCGTTGGCTGCCAGAGGGTCGCCTGCGTCGCAGCGCCTTGGCGTTGGCGGTCGGGCTCTCGACCGTCCTCACCATTAGCGCTGCTACCTCGTTGCTGCGCTGGGGTGTCGTCAGCAATGCGGTGCTCAGTAACGATGTGGTCAATCTGCTTGATCAGTTGCAGACACTGATCACCTTCTGCGCATTCATTCTTGGCCTGGGCCGAGCGCTGTTGATGCTGCCCCACCCCTCGTGGCGCTTACCAGTGATTCCCGATGAGATTGCCACTGCCATGGGTCGCTTCCCGGCCATATTGGCGCTGGCGCTGATGATCATCGGCACCCAGGAGCGGATCAACAGCGTAATAGCCAGCAGTCTGGCACTGACAGTGGCGGTCAATGGCCTGACGGCGCTGGCGGTTTCGCTGGTGTTCTTCTTTGCCCTGTTGCGCTACCGCCGGACCCGCCGCCGATTCGAGCTGGAGCGTGCGGGCGGCTTCGCAGGATTGATTCCTTTTGTCGTCGCGGTCTGGGTCGGGCTCAGCCTGCTGGCGTTGCTGAGCGGTTACCTGACACTGGCTTATTTTCTGTCGGTGAAACTGCTCTGGATGAGCGTAGTGGCATCGACCGCTTACTTGCTGATCGCATTCTTTGGGGACGTCTGCGAAACCCTTCTGTCCCCCAAACAGCCTGGCGGTATGGCACTGGGTTCGGCGCTGGGTTTGTCCCCCCGGCACCAGGCGCAGGCCAGCACCGTACTGGCAGGCATTGGCCGTACCTTGCTGCTGCTCGCTGCAGTCTTGCTGGCGTTTTTGCCGTCGGGCTCAAGCCCTGGCGAGCTGCTTGAAAGTTTCACCCGCCTGGAGGTCACCAATAAATCCCTGGGCAACCTGAATATTGTCCCTGGCGATATCCTGATGGCATTGGGTTGTCTGGTCATCGGCGTGCTGGCGGTGCGGTCACTCAAGGAGTGGTTTGCCGAGCGCCTGCTGCCCGAGACCAACATGGATGCTGGCATGCAGGCATCGCTGGTGACATTGATCGGTTACATCGGCTTTGTGCTGGTGGTGGCCGTGGTGATGTCCACCCTCCACATCAGTCTGACCAATTTGACCTGGGTAGTCAGTGCCCTGTCGGTGGGGATCGGCTTTGGCCTGCAAGCCATTGTGCAGAATTTCATCTCCGGTCTGATTTTGCTGACCGAGCGCCCGGTCAAGGTGGGTGACTGGGTGAGCCTTGCCGGGGTCGAGGGTGATATTCGCCGGATTAACGTCCGTGCGACCGAAATCCAGATGTCCGACCGCTCCACGGTGATCGTGCCCAACTCGCAGTTCATTACTCAAAACGTGCGTAACGTGACCATGGGCAATGCGCTGGGGGTTGTAGGAATCACCCTCACATTGCCTCTGGAAACAGACGTATTGCGAATCCGCGAACTGCTGTTACAAGCCTTCACCGAGCACGAAGCCGTGCTTGACGCGCCAGCACCCTCGGTGACTTTCAAAGACCTGACCAACACCGGTTTGATCATCAGCGCCAGCGGCTACGTGAACAGCCCACGGTCTGTGGGCGGCGCGCGCAGCGATCTGTTGTTTACCGTGCTGGGGCGTCTGCGAGAGCTGGGCATTGCCCTGTCCGCGCCACAAAGCATGGTGTTGATCAATGAAGGTCTAGAAAAACAGGTTGCGCCGGAGTAAAGCGCGCATGAGGCAGGAATAAGCTTTGCAGCAGGATTTTGTGCCTGCTGCAAAGTTAGACGGGCTTAACGCAGTCAGCGTGCGAACCGGCAGCGGCTGTTCTTCATGCGCCGTCGTATCGATGGCACTGATGTTTACTATCGAAACGCTCGCCTGAAGGGCTGACGAAACCGACACCTATAATCGCCCCGAAATTTCTCCCCGCTCCGCGCGCCTGTCTCCAGGCGAAATTCCCCCCCTTGGAACCCAGTATTATGCCAAGCGCCAGCCAGGCCCCTAGCGGCCTCCCCGAACATTCTCAACAAAGCGTCAAACAACAGTGGTTGGCAATTCTTTCCGTCGCTGTCGGCGCCTTTGCCCTAGTGACCAGTGAGTTCCTCCCGGTGGGCGTACTCAACGATGTCGCCAGCGACCTGGGCATCAGTGCCGGCCACGCCGGTCTTATGGTGACCCTGCCCGGTATCATGGCCGCCCTCGCCGCCCCGCTGCTGTCCGTGGGGATCGGTGCGATGGACCGTCGCTATCTGCTGATCGGCCTGACGCTGATCATGATCATCGCCAACTCGGTCGTGGCCTACGCCAGCGACTTCAACCTGCTGCTGTTCGGTCGCGTGCTGCTGGGGATCAGCATCGGCGGCTTCTGGGCCACTGCCATTGCCCTCAGCGGACGACTGGCCCCAAAAGGAGTCGGCGTAGCTCAGGCCACCTCGATCATCATGGTCGGCGTGACCCTTGCCACCGTGCTGGGCGTGCCCGTTGGCACCTGGCTAAGTGGTTTGATGGGCTGGCGCATGACTTTCCTGGTCACCGCGCTGGTCGGCATACCGGTGCTGTTGGCGCAGATCTTCCTGCTGCCGCGGCTCAATCCGGACAAGGCCATTCGCATCAGTGACCTGCCGGCCTTGTTCATCAACCCACAAGCCCGGGTTGGGTTGATCGCTGTATTGCTGATTGGCCTGGCGCACTTTGCTGCGTACACCTACGTCGCACCCTTCTTCAAGCAGAATGCCGGCTTCGATGGACCGACCATTGGCTCACTGTTGCTGCTCTATGGCGTGGCCGGGGTCATTGGCAATATTTTCGCCGGTTTTGCTGCCAACCGCAGCGTGCGCAACACCCTGTTGCTGGTCGCGCTCATGATCGGCATCAGCACCGCCCTGTTCCCTTACTTCGCCACCGGTATGACGGGCGCGGCAATGCTGATCGCGCTCTGGGGTTTCGCCTTCGGCGCCTTTCCGGCCTGCGCCAGTATCTGGATGTTTGTCGTAGCGCCCAAGGACGTCGAACGCGGCATGCCACTGTTCGTCGCCTTGTTTCAGGTGATCATTGCCTTGGGTTCGTTCTTCGGCGGGCAAATCGTCGACCAACTGGGCAGCTCGGTGCTGTTGAGTCTGGCCACGGCCTTGGTCGGCTGCGGGTTTGTCACGGTGCTGGTGCTTGGGCGTAACGTCAGTAATAACCTGATGGCCCAACCTTGCTAGACAGATCGATCCAGATAAGCCGGTCACGGAGTACCCGACCGGCTTCGCCTGTTCCTCTCCGACAACTGCTATTCGCCTAAGAGCCACATGTCTCTTAACGCACTAGAGACCTGTGCCTGCGATGCTGTTCCAGTCTTAAGACCCAGTAGAAAAAGCTGGCCCCTCAATGTGGTAGACCTTCGGTTCTTCCGAAAGATATTCCTCCAAACCGCTCATGAATATCCGATGGTCTTCACTCTCTTCAAAACCCGGCGTGTGATCCTCCAGTGAAGCCCAGCGCACGATCAGATTGAATTGCTCGGGGTTTTCAATTCCTTTCGCCAGCACGTGGCCGCCATAACCCTTTGCGCGAGCGAGCAACGGAGCGACGTCGGCAAAGGCATCTCTGAACTCATCAATACGTTCTTTGTGAACAGGGAGCGAAGCGATCTCATAGATCATAGTATTTCTCCAGAATGATTTAAACGGTTGAACTGCGCACTGACGAGATGAGGGAAGGCTCGACGGCAATTACGATTTTGCCTTGAACACCGTTGTTGGGACTTTCCAGCCGGGCATGGGCCAGCGCAATGTCGGCAAGCGAATAGACGGCGCCAACATGTGGCCGCAGTTGACCGCGCTCTACCAGAGCGCTCAACTCATCGAGCTTTCCTCGGTTCTGTCTGGTGAAAACGAAGTGATAACTCGCGTTCTTGCCCCAGGCCTGCACAACGTTTTGTGGCTGTGCAATGTCCACAATCGTGACCACGCGGCCAAGTTGCGCGAGGACGTCGGGGCTGCGGGTCAGTGCATTGCCGCCGATGGTATCGAACACAACATCGACTCCCCTGCCGCCCGTTTCCCGCAGGATGGCGTCGACGTAATCCTCCTTTTCGTAGTCAATGACCACGTCGGCCCCTACGCTTCGTGCGAACTCAAAGTTTGCCTCGCGCACGGTCGTGTAGACCTTGGCACCGATGGCCTTCGCCAGTTGGATCGCCACGTGACCGACTCCCCCTGCGCCGCCATGTATGAGGATGCTTTCCCCCACTCTGAGTGCTGCACGCACGACCAGTGCTTCCCACGCTGTCCCGCCAACCAGAGTCAGACTTGCCGCCTCAAGGTGACTCAGGGACGACGGCTTCTTGCCAATGATGCTTTCGTCAGCAACGTGGTATTCGGCATAACTGCCCGGGCCGTCGAATATTTGCGGGGTGTACCAGACTTCGTCTCCCGGTGCGAAGGCCGTCACCCCCGGGCCAACCTCTTCAACAACGCCTGATACATCGTGTCCGGTAATGGCCGGCAGTTGCACCAGATCAGGATAGTCGCCACGTCGAACCTGATAATCCAGTGGGTTGATGGAGGTCGCGTACACCCGGACCAGGACTTGTCCCGCATGCGGCACCGGCTTGGGCACGTCGCAGAGTTCGAACGATTCCGGGCCGCCAAATGAGTTAAGCATCATCGCTTTCATGGTGAATCCTCGTATCGATAAAAGGGGATATCGAGATATATCGATATGCTTGGGTAAAAAATTTAGAGATCTTTCCCTATGATCTCGGCAAGCGCACTGATGGTTGCTTCATTGCGCTTGTAGTAGGTCCACTGACCTATGCGCCGGACTTCGACCAGGCCCACTCGATGCAGCGTGGCAAGATAACCAGACACCGTTGACTGCGACAGTCCGATACCTTCTTGGATACAGCTGACGCAGACTCCCACCGTGAGAACGTCTCCTTCATCCTGGGGAGGAAAGTTCTTCACGGGGTCCTTCAGGCCTTTCAGGATTTCAAGGCGTGTAGGGTTCGAGAGGGCTTTGAATATTTCGAGTAATTCCATGAGCGGAGAATATCGAGATTTACCGATATGTCAATGCGAGATTCGAATGCAGGGGGTCATTCACTTACCAAAAAGATTGAACCGCCCTTAAACGCTTTCGCCTAATGATCAGCCTGTGGATATTCCCGCAGGCCATGTGCCAATACCGGCACTCTCCGAGAGGTGGTTAACGTGGCTAAAGACGACAAAAAAAGCAAAGGCGAAGCTTCGAAGGCCAGCAAAGACTTGAAAGACAAGAAGTCATCACCGGAAAAGAAATCTGCAGCGGCCTCCGCTCTTTCGAAATCTTCCGATAAGAAAGACAAGAAGAAAGAGGCTGAGCCAAAGAAATCCGCTAAAAAGGCTGATAGCAAGCCAGAAAAGGCTAAAAAATCAGAGAAGGCAGAAAAGCCTGCAAAAAAGAAAAAGTGACATCCGCTATCCGCTAGGGCGTTACGCCCTAGCTTCTCCCGTTTTGTCGGGTCCCTTGGTTGTCAGCTCCGCCCTCAAACAAGGCAGTTGAGACAATACCAATGCAGGGCTCAGTCTGGCGTTATGCATCTGGCGAGACCTGCGGTCCACGCGGCGATCATCTTTTCCCCTATCGCATCGAACTCTGGATGGGTGACGCGATACTCCGAAAGCTCTGCCATCCCCTGTTTCATTCCTGCGCCCACTTTCGCGAGCAATTCATTGCATCGAGCCTCGGTCAGATTGCAGGCGCTGCGTGCGAACTGGACTAGCATTTTGCGCTTTGGCCAAGCCTTTGAACCCCCGAGGAGCAGCCCCATGATGTCGTTGCCGTTGTAAACGGTAGTCGTCACGATGTCATAAGCAGGCGCAAGCCAGATTTGCGCATCCTCGGCACAGCTTTCATAGAGCAGGCCGAAATTCTTGAGATGGCCATCACCATTTTGTACGCCGGCGCAGAGCGCTACCATCGTGAAGAAATCTTCCAGTGCCTTGGTTACTCGTCCAGGTGTGACGTATGACTTGATCAGCTTGGCGCACCCCTGATAGCTGCCGTCATACTTGCGTGCCGTTCCCCACCCGGACAGAACGCACATGTCCTCAAAGCCAAGGTAGGCAGCAGCACCGATGTCGAACCGTTTCACCACCAATAATTTGCCCTGCTGGCCAAGCTGGATCTCAGGCACTTCCAGCCCGGAATGAAGCGCCGCGCGCATGCAGAAATACTCGTTGGCCGCCAGTTGAGGAAAGTCCGAGTCGCTGAACGTCTTCACCAGATGCGTGGCCCCACGGTGGGTGAGACGGCCCATATCGGGCTCTTTATTATCAGCGTCGCGCACCAGTACCTTGGGTTGCACGCCGGACACTCCCGAGTAGGCCGCGTACGTTTTCATAAGGTCATCGAACAGGCCTTTCGCGCCGTCGTGAAACAGGAGGTCAGAGAGCTTGATCTCAGGCAACTTCGCGTCATCAGCCTGGTGGGTGATGCTGATTCGACCCAATTGATGGGGCCCGACAATGCCCAACAAAGCAAAATCATCAAAGCCACGCACCGACTTGCTGAAACGCCGCACGAGTTCTTCTTTGAGCGGGCCTTCGGGAATATGCATCTCGAACAACGGATGAATTCCGTACTCCCAGTTGTAGCTCTCCAGACGCACGGGCATGGTTAAGGAGATCGCGTTTTCTTCAGACACTGCCTCGTTGTACGAAAACACAGAATCGCGCTGTTTCTCTTCGCTGCGACCCAGGGTTCCGGCCGCTACGCCGCCAACGCCGATATACAGTCGATCACCGGTTTTACTCATGTATGTTTCCCGCTTTCAGCTCGTCGAGAGTTTTACGCCGACGTGTGGGTGTCGCAGTAAGCTCGTATCCCAATCCCTCAAGGATCGCTGCGACCTTGCGAATCCCCACTTCTGCAATGGTGTTGTTCTCGATTCCCGAGATAGTTGCGCGACTCATGCCGTGCCGCTCTGCAAGTCTGGCCTGAGAAAGACCAGCGGACTTACGCAGATTTTTGATAAGTAGCCCGAGCTCATGCATCGAAATTGCATCCTATAGGGTGCATTTATGGGAAATAAGCAATTTGTGCATCGTATTTAATGCGCCGGGATTTGAACAGCTCTATTTTGGGGAGGCTGGATTTGACAATACCGTCACCCACCTCCCCCTTCGCCACCCACCCACTCCCGCACTGCCTGAACAAACAGACGCAACGCCGTCGGCGGATGCCGGTTCGCCGGGTAATACAGGCAAAGACCTGAATAGTTGGGGCTCCACTGCGGCAGCAATTGCACAAGGCGGCCCGCTGTCAGGTGGTCGGCGATGACGGAGTCAGGCACCCACGCCACGCCGATCCCTGCCAGCGCGGCGTCGACCATCAGATTAATGTTATCGAGCGTCAGATGACCGTCTACATCCAGGCTGGCGCTCTGCTCACCAAAGCTGAAGTCCCAGCGAAATATTGCGCCACTGGTGAAACGAAAGCGGATACAGCGGTGGTCTTTCAAGTCCTGCGGCACTTGAGGTGCGGGATGCTGCGCCAGGTAAGCGGGCGATGCGACCGCCGCGAAACGAAGGTCTTGGCCGAATCGCACAGCGATCATGTCTCGGGGTACGTCATCGAGCAGGCGTATGCCGGCATCGAAGCCATCGCCCACGATGTCCTGCAACTTGCTGTCGACCACGAACTCGATGTGGATGTTCGGATAGCGCGCGGTGAAGTCCGGCAGCACATGGCGGATCAACGGACGAAGCGAGGCTTCTGAAGCACTGATGCGAATTGACCCGGATGGCGCGGTGCGCGAGGAGGTCACTTCATTGATGACGTTGGCAAGGTCTGTGATCAAGGGCCGCACGCCATTGAGCAACTGCTCGCCCGCCTCGGTCAGGGCAACTGACCGGGTGGTGCGGTTGAACAGACGCATTTCCAGGCGCGCCTCCAGATTTCGCATCGAGTGGCTCAGCGCCGAAGGAGAAACTCCAAGAATGCGCGCCGCGGCGCTGAAGCTACGTTGCTCGGCAATCGCGATGAAGAACGTAAGTTCAGGTAAATCTGCACGCATCATTTGTGAAAAACCCTCAATAGCTCATGAACCGGACTCTATATTGTTGAGTTAGCTACAGCAATATAGGGTGATCCCAGACTTTATTGAAAAAGAAAACCTCGCGAACAACTTCGCTCCTAAAGGGATCGCGGCGGCTCGGCGCGTTGCCTGTAGGAGCCAACGTGTTAGCGAGGAAGAGATGCGAACAAATTTTTGAGAGATTCGATTATGAAAAACACCCAAAACGTCACGGTCGTCATCGGTGCGGGCTCGATCGGTCAGGCGATTGCGCGCAGGGTCAGTGCCGGCAAACACGTGGTGCTTGCCGATTTGCGTCAAGAGAATGCTGAAGCAGCGGCCAAAGTGCTGGCTGATGCAGGTTTTGAAATCACCACCACTGTTGTCGATGTTTCTTCCCGGGAATCGGTGCAGGCACTCGTCAAACTGTCCACCGATCTAGGAGAAATCACCGGCGTGATCCATGCGGCAGGTGTCTCCCCTTCCCAGGCACCGGTTGCCACCATCTTGCGTGTCGATCTATATGGCACCGCGCTGGTGCTGGAAGAGTTCGGCAAGGTCATTGCCAAAGGTGGCTCCGGTATCGTCATCGCCTCCCAGTCCGGACATCGATTGCCCGCGTTAACGCCTGAGCAAAACAAGGCGCTGGCGACCACGCCCGTTGAAGAACTGCTCGCACTGCCGATGCTGCAGGACGATCAGGTGACCGACCCCTTGCACGCCTACCAGATCTCCAAGCGCTGTAACTCGCTGCGAGTCATGGCGCAAGCAGTGCGTTGGGGCAGACGCGGGGCGCGGGTCAATACCATCAGCCCCGGCATCATTTACACGCCCCTGGCCCGCGACGAATTGAACGGACCGCGCGGTGCAGGCTATCGGCGCATGCTCGAGCTCAGCCCTGCCGGTCGTGGCGGCACACCGGATGAGGTTGGCGCGGTAGGCGCGTTGCTCATGGGACCGGAAGGTACGTTCATCACTGGCAGCGATTTCTTAATGGATGGCGGCGTGACCGCGTCCTACTGGTACGGCGAGCTCGCACCTGAGTAACCGCAGTGACCCTTTGACGAGTTAAACGCAGCAGCCCGGACACATCTTGAAATATATCGCTGCAGTCCGGTAATCAACCGGTTTTGATGGGCCGCCAGGCGGGGCGGCGCGTCCGTGGATTAATGAACCAGGCTCATAAGGTTATGGCCGCCAGTAGCAAAAACATTTCGCATTCAAGCGGGTCACTCTTTGTGACGCGTACTGGCACGGCGCTATAGCGCCATTGCATCTACGAACACATCTGGCTTTCAAGACCAGTGCCACCGAACCGTAGGAAGCTCCCCATGAACGACCGTGACCTGATGCCGATCACTCGCCGCAAATTCCTGATCGTGGGGGGCGTCACTGCAACGGCTGTGGCACTCCCCCCTTTTATCTGTGCGCAGGCCTCAGCGGCCAACACGCACCGCTCCATCTGCTCGAAGGTTTCACTGTCCGTCAACGGCTCGCAACAGGATCTCCTCCTTGATTGCCGCACAACCCTGCTCGATGCGCTGCGCGAGCATCTGCTGCTGACCGGCACCAAGAAAGGCTGCGACCACGGTCAATGCGGCGCCTGCACGGTGATTGTCGATGGTCGGCGGGTGAACTCCTGCCTGACCCTGGCCGTCATGCACCAGGACGCTGAAATCACCACCATTGAAGGACTCGGCACTCCCGACAGGCTGCACCCGATGCAAGCGGCGTTCATCAAGCACGATGGCTATCAGTGCGGCTATTGCACCCCGGGGCAAATCTGCTCGGCGGTCGCCGTGCTGGACGAAATACGCGATGGCATTCCCAGTCATGTCAGCGAAAGCCTGACCGATCAGCCGCAACTGATTGCGCGGGAATTCCAGGAGCGCATGAGCGGCAATATCTGCCGCTGCGGCGCTTACTCCAACATCATTGAAGCGATTACCGAAGTGGCGGAGGTGCGCGCATGAGACCTTTCAATTATCTGCGTGCCGAGTCGCCCGCCCATGCCGCTTCCCAGGCCGCGACGGTTGACGGCGCAAGGTTCATCGCCGGCGGAACTAACCTGCTGGACCTGATGAAACTTGACATCGAAACCCCGCTGCACCTTATCGACGTCAGCGGCCTGGGGCTGGACAAGATCGAAACTACGTCACAGGGCGGCCTGAAAATCGGGGCGCTGGTGCGCAATACCGATCTGGCGGCGGACTCGCTTGTGCGTCGGGACTACGGATTGCTCTCCCGTGCCCTGCTGGCGGGTGCCTCCGGCCAACTGCGCAATATGGCGACCACTGCTGGCAACTTGCTACAGCGCACCCGCTGCGCCTATTTTTACGACACCAACCAAAGCTGCAACAAGCGCAAGCCAGGCAGCGGGTGTGCGGCGATAGGCGGTGTCAGTCGTCAGCTAGGGATCATCGGCGTAAGCGATGCCTGCATCGCGACCCACCCCAGTGACATGGCCGTCGCCATGCGCGTGCTGGATGCGCAGATCGAAACCATAAAACCCGACGGCAGCGTACGCGTCATCCCTATAGCCGACTTTCATAGACTGCCGGGCAATACGCCGAACATTGAAACGGCCCTGGGCGCAGGTGAGTTGATCACCGCCGTGACCTTGCCCGCGCCGCTGGGCGGCACGCACATTTATCAGAAAGTTCGCGACCGGGCGTCCTACGCGTTTGCGCTGATATCAGTGGCGGCGGTGATTCAATCCGATGGTAGCGGGCGTGTGGCGCTCGGTGGTGTGGCGCACAAACCATGGCGCGTCGAAGTTGCCGAATCCTTGATGCCACAGGGCGCCAAAGTGGTGACCGAGCGTTTGCTGGCAGGCGCCACACCGACCCATGACAACGCATTCAAAATCACGCTGGTCGAGCGCACGCTCGCATCGGTCATGGCGCAAGCGAGGGTTCAAGCATGAAGTTCGACACGCCTGCAGGCACCAACCCCATTGACCAGCAAAAAGTGATCGGCAAGCCTTTTGATCGGATCGACGGCCCGCTGAAAACCACGGGCCTTGCGCCTTACGCCTATGAGCATCACCACGCAGTGCCGAATCAGGCCTATGGCTTTGTGGTGGGCGCCGCCATTGCAAAGGGGCGCATTGCGTCGATAAGCCTGGCCGACGCCAAAGCCGCGCCAGGCGTGATCGCCATTGTTACCGCCGCCAATGCCGGCAAACTGGGCAAGGGCAAATACAACACCGCCAAACTGTTGGCCGGACCGGACATCGATCATTACCATCAGGCCGTCGCTTTGGTGGTGGCCGAAACATTTGAGCAGGCACGGGCGGCGGCGCAGTTGATCAGCATCGCGTATACGCGGACCGAAGGCGCTTTCGACCTGGCCAAAGCGCAGGGCTCCGGTGTGGAGTCCAGATCCGACATGCCCGATTTGCAGCATGGTGACTTTGCCAGTGCGTATGCGACAGCGCCGGTGCAACTTGACGCCACCTACAGCACGCCAGATCAGTCCCACGCGATGATGGAGCCCTTCTCCTCGATGGCTGCCTGGGAAGGCAATCGCCTGACGCTGTGGACCTCCAATCAGATGATCGATTGGGCGGTCACGGACGTCGCCACAACGCTGGGCATACCCAAGCAGAATGTGCGATTGATCTCGCCCTATATCGGCGGCGGCTTCGGCGGCAAGCTGTTCGTGCGCTCGGACGCGCTGCTTGCGGCATTGGGCGCGCGCATGGCCGGCAGACCAGTAAAGGTGGCCCTCGCCCGCCCATTGATGATCAATAACTCAACCCACCGCCCCGCAACCATTCAGCGCCTGCGCATTGGCACTGATCGCGACGGCAAAATCAGCGCCATCGCCCATGAAGGCTCGTCGGGCAATCTGCCGGAGGGCAAAGTCGAACGGGCAGTAATGCCGACCAAATTGCTGTACGCGGCAGAAAACCGGCTCACCGCGATGCGCCTGTGTACCCTCGACTTGCCCGAGGGTAATGCGATGCGCGCGCCCGGCGAAACCCCGGGGCTGATGGCGCTGGAAATCGCCATGGATGAAATGGCCGTGAAGCTGAACATGGACCCGGTGCAATTTCGCATCATCAACGACACTCAGGTCGACCCGACCAACCCGGCACGGCCATTTTCCAAGCGCCAACTGGTGGAGTGCCTGCGCACCGGTGCCCAGCAGTTCGGCTGGGACAAACGTCATGCGACGCCAGGCACGCAGCGCGACGGTCGCTGGTTGATCGGCATGGGCGTGGGCGTGGCTTTTCGCAACAATAACCTCGTCAAGTCAGGGGCCCGGGTTCGGCTCAATGATCAGGGCATCGTCACGGTGGAAACCGACATGACCGACATCGGCACTGGCAGCTACACCATCATCGGCCAGACTGCGGCTGAAATGATGGGCGTGACCCTGGACAAAGTGGTTGTGCGGCTGGGCGATTCTTCCTTTCCGGTATCAGCAGGTTCCGGCGGGCAATTCGGCGCCAACTGCTCGACGGCCGGGGTCTACGCAGCCTGCGTCAAACTGCGTGAAGCTGTCACTCAACGGCTAGGGATGAGCGCAGAGGATGTGGCGTTCAGCGATGGTGAGGTGCGTTCTGGCGGCAAAAGCGTGCCGTTGCGCAACGCTGCACAAGCTGGAGAATTGGTCGCCGAAGACACCATTGAGTTCGAGCAGCTGAGCAAGAAATATCAGCAGTCCACTTTCGGCGCGCATTTTGTCGAAGTCGCGGTGGACAGCGCCACCGGCGAAACCCGCGTGCGGCGCATGCTGGCGGTGTGCGCTGCCGGACGCATCCTCAACCCCAAATCGGCTCGCAGTCAGGTGATCGGCGCGATGACCATGGGCGTCGGCGCAGCATTGATGGAGGAGCTGGCCGTGGACAAACGGCTCGGCTTTTTCGTCAATCATGACCTGGCCGGATACGAAGTGCCGGTGCATGCCGACATCCCCCATCAAGAGGTGATCTTTCTTGATGAAACCGATCCGATGTCTTCACCCATGAAGGCCAAAGGCGTGGGCGAGCTGGGTCTGTGCGGGGTCAGTGCCGCCATCGCCAACGCCATTTTCAACGCTACTGGCGCGCGTCTGCGCGACTACCCCATGACCCTCGACAAAATTCTGCACGCGCTGCCGCCGATGGCTTGAAAAGCCAATGGCCCGAATCAATATCGATTCGGGCCATATGGGATTCGCAGGCGTTTTGAGTTACCACCACTGCCGGGAAAAACTATAGCGGTTGTGCGTACTGCTCATCGCTGACTTTTTCCATCCACTCAACCACATTGCCGTCCAGTACCTCGGCAATCGCGATGTGCGTCATTGCCGTGGTGGCTGTCGCCCCGTGCCAGTGTTTGACGTTCGGGGGTATCCAGACAGTGTCGCCGGGCTTGATCGAACGCGCTGGCTGACCCAACTCCTGCACAAGTCCTGAGCCTGCCGTGACGATCAATGTCTGGCCCAGAGGATGGGTGTGCCAGGCCGTTCTGGCACCAGGTTCGAACGTAACGGTTGCGCCGCTGACCCGAGCATCTTCGGTGCCTTTGAACGGCGCATCGACGCGCACGGTGCCGGTGAAATAATCGGCCGGTCCCTTGGCCGATGGTTGTGATCCATTGGTGTTGATGACGAGCATGGACTTCTCCTCTGCGGGTAAATCAAAAGCCAGCAATGAGAGTGAAAGCGCGGTGATAGCGAGGCTTTTCATGAAGGTCTCAATTGGGACGTGGTGTTCACATTTAAGGAGCGGCTGAATCCATGACAGCGCGAAACAAGTGTTAAACCCCATCACCTAATCAGCACAAAACCGTATATGAAATTCAAAGATACCAGCTACGCATTGCATTGATTAGCCGATATTATCCTCAAATACTTATGCAGAGCGCTCATCAATGCTTCGCCAAAACGCCAGTGATTTGCTCGCTTTCCTTGCGGTCGCAAGGGAGCGAAGTTTCACCAAAGCTGCCGCCAAGCTTGGGGTATCCCAATCCGCGCTGAGCCACACCATCCGTGGTCTGGAGGCGCGATTGGGTTTACGCCTTTTGACCCGGACCACACGCAGCGTGTCGCCTACCGAGGCCGGCGAAAGGCTGATAAACAAAGTGGGTCCTCATTTCGAGGAAATAGAAATCGAACTCGCAGGTTTGAGCGACCTTCGCGACACTCCCACCGGCAGCATTCGCATCAGCGCTACCGATTACTCGCTGGACTTCATCATCCGCCCCCGGCTCAATCAATTTCTGCCCCGGTACCCGGATATCTCGGTCGAGGTCTGCTGCGACTACAGCTTCGTCGACATCGCGGCACACGGATTCGATGCAGGCGTGCGGCTGGGTGAGGACGTCGCGGAAGGCATGATCGCCACCCGGATCGGTCCGGACATGCGCATGTCGGTGGTGGGTTCTCCTGAGTATTTCGCCAACCGTGGGCTGCCGGAAACCCCTCGGGACCTCACCGATCATCGCTGTAACAACCTGCGGTTACCCACTAACGGCGGACTCTACGCTTGGGAATTCGCCAAGAACGGCGAAAGCATCAAAGCCCGCGTCACAGGCCAAGTGACTTACAACGGCGTTTATCCATTGCGCCAGGCGGCCTTGGACGGGTTCGGCTTGAGCTACATTCCCCATGACGTCGTCGAACCCTTCATTGCTGCCGGCCAGTTGATTCATGTACTGGAAGACTGGTCCCCGCTGTTCGCCGGATTCCACCTCTACTACCCCAGCCGCCGCCAGGCATCTCCTGCGTTTGCGTTGCTGGTTGATGCGTTGCGTTTGCGCTGCTGATCGGTGAGCTGCGTTTCAGAGTGTGATGGCCGGATGCAAACCCCGTGGAGCGGACCTGTCCGCGAAGACGACGGTACATTCAACACAGCGGCAACGACTTATGCCGAGCTGCATCACCGCTTCTGCCGAAGGCGTAGGAGTTCGGCTTGCCGACGATTGGCCGCGCAGCGGTCATAAAACCTCAAGCCGCAGTCTGTCTGACCCACCTCGCGCTCAGGTTTTACTGCCGGTGCCCGGCAGATCGCCTGCAAGCAAGGCTCCTACGCCTTCGGCAGAATCAAAAACCTGGTCGCCTTTTCATGATCAATCTGCTGCGCAGGCTTATTAGCGAGTAGCGCAGCTCGCCGATTTTCCGCGTTGCCGTTGGGGCGAAAAACCTGAACGACTCGGCGGCGATGTCCTCTCTACTACCTGCATTCTCTTTCCGACTGAAAAGGCATCCCTGTGATCCAGATCAACAGTTACACCACCGTCAAACGTCGCGAGCGAGTCCCCCATGAGATTTTCGCCACCTACTGGCGCGATGTGCACGGCCCCCTTTGCTCCCGTCTGCCCGGCCTCGGTCTTTATATCCAGCATCATTTTTCCCGCACTCAAGATGCACATCTATGGCCGCTGCCCGAGGGCGTAAAGGAGATTGCGGACTATGAACTCGATGGCGGCGTAGAGATCGGCTTCAGTTCCGCCCGTCAGCAAAAGCAGTTTCAGGATGCCTGCTCGATACTGTTCAGCGATGAGCAAAACATGTTCGAAGCAACCCTGGCTTATGACCTGCCCGAGGGCTCGGTGACGCTAGTCAATCGCTTGAAGGACGAACTGCACAACGGCCCGGATCGCTACGACCGTATCCATGTGCACTTCAGTCCTCGCAACAGCCTTGAGCAGCTTCATGACTACCTGCTCAATGAACTGGGCGAAGTATTGGCCGGTGCAGACGATGTCCTGAAGCTAACCCTGCATCTGAATCAGCCGTTCAATAACGATGGGATGCACCCGCCTGCTCCCCATGTCGAGCACCATGCCAACCCGGTTCGGGAAGAGCTGGCGATGATGGAAATCGCTTTTGAATCGCCGCTTACCCGCCGCCGCTTCTTCGACAGCCCGGCATTTCAATCGACGCTCGCAGGGCAAGGCAAACATATCGCGCAGGTCAAGGCCTTTGCGGTGTCGGGGCTTTATACCTACGTGCGCGATGACCAGATCACCACCGCAGGACTGCGTGGCAGCAGAGCCGCCGAGCTGATCGACTACCTAGGGGCGGTCAATCAACGCAGCCCCGAAGTGGAGCACCTGCTGTTCACGGGTACGTTGAAGGCTGAGTGAAGCGGGAAACGTTATGGCCCCGGCAGTTATAACCGACGCAACCAAAGATAGGCGCTGCGGCGCCATGTTGATTCGCGCTTTAGCTCACCCTGATAACCACTTTGCCAAAGGGACCACGGGCCAGGTGTTCATAGGCTTCGCGCGCCTGTTCAAACGGGTAGACATGATCGATCACCGGGCGGATCTGGTGGGTGTTGAGGAACTCGTTCATGCGGTCGAACGAAGAGCGCGGCGCGACGGCGATGCCACGGATCGTGGTTTGACGGAAGATCATCGGCATCAGGTTCAGGGTGGTGCTTTGACCGGTCAGGAACCCGATTTGGGCGATACGGCCACCCACCTTGGTCGCCATGACCGAATCATTGACTCCGTCGCCCCCCGCCACATCCAGTAGCAGATCCACGCCTTTGCCATCCGTAAGTTTCATGACTTCTGCCGCCCAGTCCGGGGTCTTGCGATAGTTGATGCCCGCCATCGCCCCGAGTTTGATAACCGCGTCCAGGTTTTCGTCGCGGCTGGATGTCACGATGACTTTCGCACCCAGCGCCATCGCGATTTGCGCGGCGAAGATCGATACACCTCCGGTGCCCTGTACCAGCACGATCTGGCCAGCTTCAATCTGACCGTAGTCCACCAGCGAATACCAGGCTGTCAATGCCGCGATCGGCAGGGTTGAAGCCTGCTCGTCAGTCATGTTGTCCGGCGCACGCACAGCGCTGTCCTGGTGAATGATCATGAACTCGGCCAGCCCCCCCGGCAGTGGCGAGCCAAAACAGTAGTCGGGTTCATCGTGGGACGGCATGCCGTCTAGCCAGCGGGAATAGAGGTGTGAGTTGACGCGATCGCCTACTTTGAACCGGCTAACGCTCTCTCCCACTGCCACCACCGTACCGGCTGCATCGCTGACCGGGATC
Source organism: Pseudomonas corni (assembly GCF_057128765.1). NCBI lineage: Bacteria > Pseudomonadati > Pseudomonadota > Gammaproteobacteria > Pseudomonadales > Pseudomonadaceae > Pseudomonas > Pseudomonas corni. Next base: position 144,208 of record NZ_JBSKHW010000007.1, on the reverse strand, counting down.
AGAGGCTTGGGCACCATGTGCGGCTCGTAAATGCCGTCGACGATGGCTTTGTCCCGGAAGTTGAGGGACACCGCACCAACCTTGACCAACAGCTCGCCGGCCTTCGGCGTTGGGGTTTGGGTCTCACCCAGATGCAGGTTGTCGAGTCCGAAATCATTCAGAAGCCAGGCTTTCATGTTCTTCTCCAATCGAGTGACGCCAGGCGGCCGGGACGACCACCTGTGTGCTGAGCGGCATTGTTTCGCGCTCGGGCTCACTGGATAAATGCCGGGGGATGTACAGGATTGTTATTCTTTCGGATAACAATCACCCTTCATCTTTTCCCGGAGACACCGTATGGAGCTTTTGCAGGCAATGCAGGTGTTCGCAAGGCTCGCCGAACTTGGCAGCTTCACCAAAGTGGCTGAGGCCACTGAGTCAGGCCGTCCGTACATCACCCGATCCATTCAGGAGCTTGAAGCTTCCTTGGGAGTGCGCCTGTTTCATCGCACCACGCGCAAGGTCCGGCTGACAGCCGAGGGTGAGCAATTTTATGAGCGAGTCAAAAGTATCCTCGCGGAAATCGCGGACACCACGGCTATGTTTGACCGCAGCGGCGTCACCCTCCAGGGGCGTCTGCGAGTAGACATTCCTACGGCATTTTCCCAGCGCAGCTTCATCGAGAGTCTGCGCTCGTTCACAGCAGTGTTTCCTGACATCGAGCTGGTTGTGGGGGTTACCGACAGGACTGTCGATCTTGTGGCAGAGGGTGTTGACTGCGTGTTGCGAATTGGCGAGCTGCCGGATTCGAGTATGGTCGCCCGTCAGATCGGAACAGTGGAGATGGTCACTTGCGCGGCGCCGCGGTATTTGAAGGAATGGGGAGAGCCCGAGGCATTGAGCGACTTGATCAACCATCGGGGCGTGAATTTCCTCTCCGGACAAAGCAACCGGCACCTGCCGTGGTATTTCCGGGATGACGATGAAGATCAGGCCCATCCCAGCCGCGGTTCGATCACCGTCAACGAATCCAATGCCTATGTGCATTGCGGTGTGGCCGGTTTCGGCATCATCCAGGCGCCCGGCATCACGGTCGACGCCTTCCTGGCCAGCGGCGAACTGGTTGAGGTGCTGCAGCCCTTCCGTCCGACCCAGCGCAAGGTCTCAGTGCTGTATCCCAGCAGAACCCATCTTGCGCCCCAAGTGAACGCGTTCGCGGACTGGCTGCGAGAGCATTTCCCGCAGTTACACCCGAGATGGTTCAAAGCTGATTGATCGTTAATAGGCGGCAAGCAGGCCACGTGTCTACGTCCTACGGTCAGCATCAATAGCGCTGGAAGTTTCGTCCGGCAAATCGGTGACGGCCTTCAACGCCTCAAGCTCGTCACGCAGGGCGTGCATCTGTCGATTCGTCTCACTGTTCTGAGCGTCAGCCTGAATGACAGCGCTGCTCAAGCGTTTGGCTTCATCGCGCAATGCGACGACTTGCTCGCGCAGCATCTCCTTGGCGCCATCGGCCTTGGCTACTGCGGTTTTCATTGCATTGAGCTCGCCATTCAGGCGCTCGATGACGTCATCGCGGGTGGTTACAGCTTTTGCCGACTGCCGGGCTTCGCTGAGCAAGCGCTCGTTGTCACGGTTCAGGCGGGTGAGTTCGTCCTGCTTGATGATCTGTATCTGCTGCAGTTGGCGCAACTCGACCTGTACCTGTTGCAGCTGGCCTTCGTGGCGCGCTTGTTCCTGCTCGCGCTGCTCCTTGATCGCGTTGCGATAGTGTTCAAGGGCGTCACGAGCATGCAGGTGTTTTTCTTCCAGCGAGCGGATCTGCTCGTCCTTTTCCTGCACGCGCACCTCTAGATCCGCGCAGTTCTGGCTCAGACGAGCGTTACGAGTGATCTCGGCCTGAAGACTGGTGTGGGTGGTCTGCAGTTCTGACGCCTGGCCTTCGATTGTGACCTTCTGAATTTCGTACTGCCGTTGCAAAGAGGCCAGTTCGGACTGGGTATCTTCCAGCACTGATTCCAGCTGGGCGCGCTGCTCATCGAAAGCAATCTGTGCCTGTCTCGTCGCCTCAGAGCCCTCCTCCACCAGCCGTGCCAACAGGCCCGCAATCAGCTGCGACAGCTCATCACTGAGCCGATCCCGCGCCCCGTCCGGACGAGGGTCAACCGCCTCAATCTCCTTTAGATACCGGTGAATAGTGGTTTTGGAGCCGGTATTCCCAAGCTCTACGCGCACTGCATCAATGCTTGGGTTTTCTCCACGAGCCAATAGCGCCTCGCGGGCTTTTTGAACGATGACCTTGTTAATTCCGCCGCGCGCCATGTCGTGTCTCCTACGATTTCGTACCGTTATACGTACTACGTACAATCATACTAAATGTGTCCGGTAAAAATGACTAAATGTTTCTTTTGCTCTGATAAGATAATTGAACGTTATCGCATGTGATCGACAGAAAACGTCCATAGCGGCGCTGGAAAAGTACGATTCGGAGGGAATGGGGTGATTAACAAGGCTGAACGGTATTTGCAGGCCGGTACGCGGGAAAACACGCGCAAGAGCTACCGGGCGGCGGTCGAGCACTTTGAGGTGATCTGGGGCGGGTTTCTGCCGGCCACCGGCGACAGCATCGTGCGCTACCTGGCGCAGTACGCCGACCAGCACGCGATCAGCACGTTGAAACAGCGGCTGGCTGCGCTGGCTCAGTGGCATATCACTCAGGGTTTTCCCGACCCCACCAAAACGCCCACGGTGCGGCAGATGATCAAGGGTATTCGCGCCGTTCACCCTGCCCGGGAGAAACAAGCCGAGCCATTGCTGTTACGCCACCTGGAACAAGCAGTGGGATGGCTGGAGCGCGAGGCCGGATTGGCAGCCGAGCGTGGCGATCACCCATGCGTCATGAGGCATCGCCGCGACATCGCGCTGGTGTTGATCGGCTTCTGGCGCGGGTTTCGGGGCGATGAGCTGGCGCGGCTGGAGGTGGAGAACATCCAGGCTGAATCCGCTGTGGGGATCAGTTTTTATCTGCCCCATACAAAAGGTGATCGACAAAATGTCGGTACCACTTTCCGCACGCCAGCACTGAACACGCTGTGCCCGGTCGATGCTTACATCAACTGGATAACAGTGGCCGGTATCGCCCGCGGGCCGGTATTCAGGCGTCTTGATCGGTGGGGCAATCTGGCGGAAGAAGGCATCAATCAAAACAGCCTGATCCCTATGCTGCGGCGGATCTTTGCGCAGGCCGGTGTTCCAGCCGAGCTGTACAGCAGCCATTCGTTGCGCAGAGGGTTTGCCACCTGGGCCTCGGCCAACGGCTGGGACATCAAATCGCTGATGAGCTACGTCGGCTGGAAAGATGTGAAATCAGCAGTGCGCTATGTCGACGCCGTCACCCCGTTCGGAACACTGGCGCGGCCACAACAATTACCGCAGCCGCCGCGCGCCGTTATCGGCAACGAACAGACTTAAACTGCTACACCACTGTCGGAGTTTCCGCGCCGTCCATAGTGATGGTCGTGCCAGTGAGGTAGCTGGCTTTGTCCGACGCCAGAAACATCACCAGATTGGCAACCTCTTCGGGCTTGGCCATGCGCCCCATGGGGATTTTTTCGACGCTGCGTTTTACCGCTGCTTCAATTGAAATGCCTGAATGCTGCGCGTCCGCCGCCATACCTTCAGCCACGCGCCCGGTTTCGGTCAGGCCCGGATTGATGCCCACCACCCTCACCCCTGACGCAGCGTAGGCATTGCCCAGCCCTGCCGTAGCGAGCATCAACGCAGCATTGGCCGAACCGCCGGCGAGATGGATAGGCTTTGCCACTTTGCCACCCGCGCCGATGATATTGACGATCACGCCCTGACCCCGCGCCGCCATGAGCTTGACCACAGGATCGACAACATTGATCGTCGAAAAGAACTTGGCATCCATCGCTGCGCGCCAGAAAGCCGGTGTAAGGTCCTCGGGCGGGGAACGTTTCGCTGCACCCGCCGAACTGACCAGCACCGCAATGGGGCCGACCTCCTGCTCCACTCGCTGAACCAATGCTGCAGCGGCCGCAGCATCTGACACATCCGCAGCAAACCCCACAGCGCCCGGCAATTCAGCCAGCGCGCTGTCGATATTGGCCTGTGACCGCGAGCTGATCACCACCCGAGCTCCTTCTGCGGCGAAATGCTGAGCGCACGCCAGGCCGATGCCCTTGGACCCGCCCGTGACCAACACAACCTTTGCGTCGAAGCTCTTCATGAAGAATCCCTTTGATTGAGGAATGACTGATCGGCAGCCACCTTACGCCATCGCGCCCCTGCTTGTTTAGGGGTGCTTCGACGCTGCGTACGGTGTGCTGCGCGAGTTCAGTCGCAGAATCTTCAAAACTTCCGGGCTTTTGGCCGCGTGTGTATGATCGGCCCCATCCGGCGCCGCCCATCGCGCCGAGCCGCTCGTACTCCAGGAGGAACAATGTCTTCGATCTCGCACGACACCACCCCACCCAGCGTTACTTTTGACTCACCCATCCCGATCCTGCGCATGTTCGACGAGGCCAAAGCCCGCGAGTTCTATCTGGACTTCCTGGGTTTCAGCGTCGAGTTCGAGCACCGTTTCGAGTCCGATCTGCCGCTGTATCTGGGGATTAGCCGCAACGGTCTGCAGCTGCATCTTTCCGAGCATCACGGCGACGCAACACCCGGTTCCGCGGTGTTCATCCCGACCCACAACATCGAGCAACTGAGAGACGAATTGCTCGCCAAACGCTATGGCTATGGTCGGCCGGACATCGTCGAGCAAGGATGGGGCAAGGTGCTGGAAGTCTGCGATCCGTTTGGCAACCGAATCCGTTTCTGCCAAAGCTGACCGGTTTGACGTACTCCGGCGAGGGCCTGGGCCATGAGTTGGAAGGATCATCTGGCACGAAGGCTGCTATGCCGAGGTGACGATTGAGGCGTGACGGATTACAGGCGCAGCACGGAGTCGATGACACGCTGTGAAAATAGTCGCCACCCCTTACAATCGCGCCCTTTTTTTGTTGCTCAGAAGGCTCGTCAGAATATGGCGCTCGATCCTCCCACTCTTTTAATTCTCAGCATCGCCCATGCCGCGGCCGCCGCGCTGTATCTGGCGGTCGAGTGGCGCAGCGTCCGGGAGCCTTCGCTGCTGTTCTGGAGCGCCGGGTTTGCGACCATCACCCTCGGCTCGACGCTGGCACTGCTGCGCGCAAGCGGGTTTTTGCTGATCGGTATCTGGTTCGCCAATGGCTTGCTGATCACTGCGCACTGGCTGTTCCTGGCGGGCGTTGCCCGCTTCACCCAGACGCGACTTTCCCCAGCCTGGTATCTGGTCTTCGTGGCCTGGCTGGCCATGTTGTTACTGCCGGACGAGGCGTCGTGGTCCAAGGTCATGCTACTGGTCAATTCGCTGCTGGTGGCGATCTTGACGCTGCGTGCCAGTTTGCTTCTGCGTCCACATGGCAAGTCCTTGAGTGTGGGTGCCGGGCAGTTGCGTTATGTGCTGCTGGTTCACGGAGTGTTCTATGTGGCCAAGGCGATTACCGCGCTAATCTCCGGAACGCTGATCGATCTGGCGGCGTTTCGTGGCGTAATCATTCAGATTTCTCTGGTGGAAGGCGCAATGGCGATCATGCTCATCGCGCTGTCGATGACCGGCACCGAGCGCTATCGGCGTGAGAAGCAGATCGCGCGACTGGCCGAACGCGATCCGCTGACAGCCCTCTACAACCGCCGCGCCCTTGAAATGCGCGCACCGCGCTTGCTGAACAACGTCTCAACAGAGCGGCCTGGTGCCCTGCTGCTGATCGACATCGATAATTTCAAATTGGTCAACGACTCGTACGGCCATACCGCCGGCGATCGCTTGCTGGTCGCGATGAGCGAAATGGTCCGTGCCGTGCTGCCCCAAGGAGCACTGGCCGCGCGATTGGGCGGCGACGAGTTCATCATTCTGCTTAATCATGCATCCAGCGATCGGGTCGATGCGCTGGGCAGCGCGCTATGTGAGCGGTTTCACCTCTACGCCGCACAGACTTTCGCCACATCCAGGGAAGTGACACTGAGCATTGGTGCCACTTTGTTCGACCAGCCCCCCGCCAGTCTGACGGCGTTGGTGGAGACGGGCGACGCAGCGCTTTACGAATCCAAGCGGGGCGGACGCAACCGTATCAGCCTGGTGGACCGCACGGGCCTTAATGCCGAGTCGCTTCACACGCCTTGATCCACCGCTGCTTTTGAGCGATGGACAGGCGTGCATCCAGGCTGGCTGTGTCAGGCGCTGAGCGCCTGATCGATAGCGGCGGTCAAGCGCGGATCATCCGCCGCAACATCCGGCGCGAACCGGCCGATCACTTTGCCGTCTCGCCCGATCAGGAATTTCTCGAAATTCCACAGCACCTCGGTGCCTGCTCCGCTTTCGATGCCATAGCCCTTCAGGCGCTCACGAAAGGGACCGTCGCCGGTAGCGGCTGGCTGGGCGTGGATCAGTTCTTTGTACAGTGGGTGCTTGTCGACGCCGGCGACCGAGATTTTGGAGAACAGCGGGAAATGCACGTCGTAAGTCGTCGAGCAGAACGACTGGATCTCGCTGTCGCTGCCAGGCTCCTGTTCCTTGAAGTTGTTGGCGGGGAAACCCAGCACCTCAAGCCCCGCGCCTTTCTTGCTCTGATAAAGGCTTTCAAGGCCCTCGTATTGCGGTGTCAAACCGCATTTGGACGCCACGTTGACTACCAGCAATACCTTGCCCTTGTACTGGCCAAGATTGCTGGAAGTGCCGTCGATTTGCTTCAGCGGGATGTCGTACAGAGAATCGCTCATGCCTGTCTCCTGTGTTCAGTGTGATGTCGTGGTTGGTGAAATATCACTGGTTTGCATCCAGGGACACCTTAAAGCGTGTGCCCGATAATTTCTGCCCCCATTTGCAAACCGCCAGCGTAAATGCGCGGCACGCAGTGCGAATTTCTGAACTGTTTGGCCGCCAGCGCCTCTATTTTTTGCGCAGCACGCGGCTGATGCCCGCATCGTTGCGTGCATCTGGACAGCGCAATGAACCAACTGACAAGGCGAACCCATGAACACATTCATCCCACTCGAAAAGCTGGCAGACACCAATCTTGGTGATTTTCACGAAGTCTGGCTGACTTCCCAGGAGACCCATCCGCAAGATCCGTCTCTGGAACACAGCGTGTGCCTGTGGCGCGTGGACCGGGTGCTGACCGATGACGTCAAGATTGACGACGAGTATTTCCAGGACCTTCCCTGCCTTTGGTTGAAAGTAGACGCGTTGACCGACAAAAAGGCCATCGGCCTGGTGGAAAACACCCTGAAAGACTGTCTTGCCCAGCAGGGTCTGAAGGGTGAGTTTTTCCCGGCGGAAATGCCCGATGCTGAAGTTGAAAGCGATGCGCGTGACCTGAGAAGCTGATTGGTTTTGCACGTTGAAAGAAGTCATCGATCTGCCGGCATTCCGGCAGATCGAACACGTCTTACAGAGTCGTCGCCAACAGCCAGTCGCTAGAGAGAATCCTGCGCGTCGACGGATTCGAACCACTGGGCATAAGGGCTGTTCTGCACCTTGTGCTGATTGAAGTCCGGCGCACCATCAGTCCACCACACCTCTCCTCGTTCCCCTAACGCTACCTTTGCTGCCTGAACCTGCGCGCGCGCTGATTGCAAGGCATCGGGGTTTTGCGAAGACTTCGCCTGCCGCACGCCTCTGCGCGCTGCCATCAAGTCGTGTACATAGCGCTGACGATCTTCCTCGGCTAGCGCCGGGTTAGAGCAACGCCATAATTGACCCTTCACGATGAAGTAGCGGCCATCGGGTGTTCGCGGATAGGTCGCCATTCAGGTCGCTTCCTTTAAATCGATTTCGCGGAGGGTTCTGACGCCAGATGGATTCATAGAATAAAACACGCTTAAAAAGCCATCCAAACGAATACTTTACGGACACTAAAAAACCTTTACGGAAGTATCTTTCGCTGTCGCCTCCTCATATCCGCATTAACCCGTACCCGCTGCGTTATCTACTGTAAGGTGGCCTCGTTACGCAGGCAGTCATGTATCCGACACCTCTCCGGTACAAGCAGTGCTACCTGATTCAAGCCTCCGGGCCGCATTTTCGCGGCAACATCGCACAACGTGCTGCGACTGATTCAAAGCTCCCATCGCTACACCTTACTGCGACACCGTGAGCAGCGTTTGGCTGTTCCTGTTTGCAACACCCCCGGAGCGGCACCATGGACCAATACACACAAGACGCCACGGACAGTGCAGCCCTGGAAACAGCACTTGCCGACTGCGCGCGCGAGCCGATCCGTGTGCCCGGCGCCATTCAGCCCCATGGAGTTTTGTTGAGCCTGGGCGGCGAGCCACTGTGTATCGAGCAAGTCAGCGCCAATTGCGCTCGGGACCTGGGCATGGACAGCAGCGAGTTGCTGGGCAAGCCCTTGTCGACGTTGGTGCCAGCGCAACAGTTTTCGCTGATCGCGCTGGCGTACGCCAGTCCTCGGGGTGCTGACAGCGACCCCCTTCGCTTGCGCTTCGGCAACAAGGATTACACCGCGTCGCTGAACCGCGTCGACGACGCACTGATCATGGAACTTGAGCCCTATGTCGAACCGGCTCAGGACCAGTCCCGGATAATCACCCGGGTGTTGCGCAACCTGCAGGCCGCCACCACGCTGGAGACACTGTTCGACATCAGCGTCCATGAGATACAGGCGCTGACCGGGCACGAGCGAGTGATCATTTACCGTTTCGAGCCTGAAGGTCATGGCAAGGTTGTCGCCCAGGCTTTGAGCGGCAGCCTGCCGAGCTACAGCGGTTTGAATTTTCCGAGCTCCGATATTCCTGCGCAGGCGCGGGAGCTGTACCGCTTGAACTGGATTCGTGTGATCCCCGACGCGACTTATGTGCCTGTGCCGATGGTGCCATTGCTCAGGCCGTCCACCGGTTTACCGCTGGATCTGGGATTTTCGACGCTGCGCAGCGTGTCTCCGGTTCATTGCGAATACTTGAAGAACATGGGCGTGCGCTCCTCGATGAGCATTTCGCTACTGGACAGCGGGGAGCTATGGGGCCTGATTGCGTGCGGCCATCCTGAGCCTATGCTGGTGCCCCGCGAAATCCGCGATGCCTGCGCCCTGATAGGGCAATTGCTGTCGGCTAAGATCGTCGCCATTGTTGCCAATCAGATTCAACGCGAGCGCGAAGACAAAGTGGTCTTGCTTGGGGAATTGGCGTTGGCCATGAGCCGTGCTGATCGCGACATTCTGGACGGGCTGGTGAACCGCCCCGAACTGCTTCAGTCCCTGACCGTGGCGCAAGGTGCTGCGGTACTGATCGAAGATCAGCTTCATTTGTTTGGGCAATGTCCTACCCCAGAGCAGGTGCGAGACTTGCATTTCTGGATTCGTGACGTGGGTCTGACCCGCAAGAAATTCAGGCAGCAAGCCGTTGGGCTGCAAGGCTTGGGGCTGTTCCACAGCGATTCGATGCAGCAGGAATATCCGGCGAGTGCGGCCTACCGTGACGTCGCCAGCGGAGTCATTGCTTTCATTTTGCCCAAACCCGTCGCCAATGCGGTGATGTGGTTCCGCCCGCAACTCACCTCGACCATGAACTGGAGCGGTAATCCCTCTCAGCATCTAAGCCCCGGCACCAAGGGCTCGGCCAGCCACCGCCTGCATCCGCGCCAGTCTTTCGATTTGTGGGAAGAACAGGTGACAGGCATCGCGCAGCCATGGTCTCGCGCCGATTTGTACGCCGCCGAAGATATCCGCCGTTCCGCGCTGGAAAACGATCTTGAGCGTCAGGTCCATCGCGAGCAGGAAGCGGTGCGACTGCGCGATGAACTGGTGGCCGTGGTCTCCCATGATCTGCGCAATCCGATGTCGATCATCATCATGCAGTGCGGAATGATGCAGCGCTGGGCGGGCAATGACGCGGTGCTCGAAAACCACCAGATCCGGCGCGCGCTGGGTACTATCGAAAAAGCCACCACGCGCATGAACAGTCTTCTGGAAGATCTGCTGGACACCGCCAAAATCGATGCGGGCCGTTACCAGTTGTCGTGCGTGGGGCTGGATGTCACGAGTCTGCTGCAAGAGGCTTGCAGCCTGCTCGTGACACTCACCACCGACAAAAACATCGAACTCAACTGCACGGCCGCCCATGGGCTGGTGGTGAATGCCGATCCCGAGCGTATTTTTCAGGTGCTCTCCAACCTGGTCGGCAATGCCATCAAATTCACCCCTGCTGGCGGACAGATAAATATCGACGCGGCCAGCCACGGCAGCGACGTGCTGATCAATGTCCGCGATAACGGCGTTGGCATTCCGGCCGAGCACCTCCCGTATATCTTCCAGCGGTACTGGTCGATCAAGGAAGGCAATCCCAGCGGCAACGGCCTGGGACTGTACATTTCTCAAGGCATCATCGCCGCACATGGCGGCCATCTGTGGGCGAGCAGCCAACCGGGAGCGGGTGCCACTTTCACCTTCAGCCTGCCTGCATACGACGGGCCTTCTAGCGCGGGCGAGACCACGCTTTTCAAGCAAAACGGCGCTACCCACCGGCTTGCCCAGTCAATTTCTGTGAAACTTGAGCGTCAGCAACTGGAAGATCGGGTCGCCCGCACCGTATTGCTCAATGAGCTTAATCACCGGGTAAAAAATACCTTGTCGACAGTGCAGGCCATCGCCTCGCTCACCGCCAGTCATTCGGATTCGCTGGAATCATTCCGCAAGGGTTTTGATGCGCGGATATTCGCCCTCAGCAGGGCACACGACGCGTTGGCCCGTGGCGAGTGGATATCTGTGGAGCTGGCAGAGCTTGTCGATCAGATCCGCGTCTCAAGTGGCGGTCTGGACCGGATCACGCTCAATGGCGATGCCGTAGCGCTTGAGCCTAGAATCTCGCTCACGCTGGCGATGGTGCTCCACGAACTGACGGTCAACGCGCAGCAGCACGGCGCGTTGTCGCAGCCCGATGGACACGTCACCATCACCGCGGCGCTTAATCTGACCGATACGCCAGGCGCCCTGACAATCAATTGGGTTGAAACGGGCGGCTGCGCGGTGAGCGGGAGCCCGGTGAAAGGATTTGGCATGCGGCTGTTACAGCGCAGTATCGAACGTGAACTCAATGGCAAGGCAGAGGTTCGTTTCGAACCCTGCGGGCTGAGGTGCTTGATGACCATCCCCTGGATCGAACCTTCTGAAGGAAGTCTGTGACCTTGACGATAGCGCAGTCCATATCGTCGCCTCAGGTGTTCATTGTCGAAGACGAGACAATGCTGGCAATGCTCATTGAGTTAATGCTGGAAGACTTCGGATACGCCACCGCTTTCCACGCCAGTCGGCTGGAAGACGGGGTTGAGTTTGCCCTGACCGGCAGCTATGACGTTGCGATCCTGGACATCAATATCATCGGGGGCACGTCTTTCCCGATAGCCGCCGCGATCGCCCATCGGGGTATCCCGTTCATGTTCTGCTCAGGCTATGGCCAGATGGGTATCCCGCCAGCGTGGTCAGATCACCGGTGCCTGGCCAAACCGTTCAGCGCCGAGCAGTTGGAGAGCGCGCTGAACGACTTGCTCAACCCATTCACTGAAAGCGCCCACAAACCTGGGCTTGAGCCGTAGCAATCAAGCCCGGCGCCACTGAGCGCTTTACCCAACCTTTACCCACTCTAGACGCAGCTTTACACGGATTCGGTGTTTCATACGTTCATGGCGAACCCACACATGCCGCCAGAGGAGACACCATGTTTTCGAAGATGATCCAAGCCGTTGTGCTGTCAGGCAGCCTGGCCGCAGCCGGTGCCGCGAGCGCCAATGATCGCAACGTGATCGTGCCCGTCATCGCAGGCGCAGCAGTGGGCGCGGTGTTGGCCACCATCATCAGCAACTCCGGTCATGATAATTACCAGCGGCCGCAATACCAGGGTTACCAACCGCAGCCACGCTATCAACCGCAATACCAACCGGTCGCGTACGTGCCGGTAAGGCAGCGAGTTGAATACCGCAGATTCGATGCGCCGCATCGCGGTTATTACGATCGTGGTCCGAGCCGCTTTGATGATCGCGGCTATGGCAACGGTCACTATCAGGGTCGCGGCGACGGACGCTGGTAAGCCATGTCGTTGATAACTGACCCGCAGGCATGAAAAAGGCCGCTGACGTTGCTGTCAGCGGCCGTTTTTTTTAATGCACAAATACTCAAACGGTGTATTACTGGATACGTAAATTCTTGCGGTTATCAGCACGTAATAACCCGGACTTAAACTGCTGAATAAATAAGGCCGTTTTAAATCCGCGACTCAGCGTTGTCGCCTCCGCCTCATAACTTTTGACGCAGCGGCCAAAATTGATCAATACAACACTGTCGTCGTTGGATTCAATCGCATCTAAGGATGAACTTGCAGGCATCGGATTGGCCATCTTTTGAGTCTCCCACACAAGGTCAATAAAATCCGGTTGCGGCCCATGGCGACTGCAACCGGATCGAACGGTTACTGCAACGCGGGATCAAGCTCGGCTTTACCCTGCGCCAGACCTGAGCCTAGATCAGCTCCGGTCATCGGGTCAGCCGACAGATCCGATTTGGTACGTTCTTTCATCATGGTCAGGGTGACCGAGTCTTCTTCACTCAAAGTGACTGACGCCGTACCGTCCCCGCCATCCACCGCTGGATGTGGATTTTCGACGTACTCGAACTCCGCATCATCGTTCCACGGGCCACGTACGTTCGGCTCGCCATTGGACATGCTGAAGTAAGTACGGCTGAACTCCGGCATCCCTGGCAATTTGCCCTGAGGGAAATTAGGCTGGATGGAATGCAGTGCTTTCTCGAACGACAACTGGTGAGCGATTTCCCGAGTCATCAAAAAGCCGAGAGCGTCTTTGATACCTGGGTCGGTGGTCACGTTCATGAGGCGTTCGTAGACGATTTTCGCCCGGGCTTCAGCTGCAATGTTTGAGCGAAAGTCCGCTGTAGGCTCGCCAATGGTGTCGATGTAAGCAGCCGTCCACGGAATGCCTGCCGAGTTACACAGCGGTGCCCCGCCGCCGTACAGCAAGCTGGTGATGTGCGAGTCGTTCCCTGCGCCGTTGATCTCGCGATACAACTCGCCTTCCGCCTGCACGCCTTCGGCCATCTTGCCTTTGGCGCCCTTGTTCAGCATCACGATGATCGAGCCAATGATTTCCAGGTGGCTGAGCTCTTCAGTGGCGATGTCGAGCAGCAGATCCTTGCGGCCTGGATCTTCCTCGGCCAACGCTTGGGTGAAATAACGAGTTGCTGCAGCCAGCTCGCCCTGCGCGCCGCCGAACTGTTCAAGTAACAAGTTCGCCAGGCCCGGGTTAGGTTCGGCAACGCGTACAGTGTATTGAAGTCGTTTGTTATGAAGAAACATGGTGTATCTCCTAATTCAGGCTTTTGCTGGTTATAAGGCGAAAGCGAACTAACGATTCAAAATCGCTGACTGCAGGTTTCCGCTAGTGGAGCTGTAACGCTCAGTAAGTAGGAGCAATAGGGCGCGGGCTTAATTCGAGTATTTATTCGAAAGCGCGACAGGCGGTTAAAGAAAATTAGTTCTGTCTAATTGAATTTTCGCGACCGGCGGAATTACATTTTCACTTTTTCATTCATATGGATTAGGAGTCAGTGAAAACCATTCAAAATCGTGACCCCGCGGATACAAAAACGCCGCTTTTCAGCGGCGCCTTTTGTCACTGTAAGTTTAAACGGTACCGGCAACTACTTTAGCGGCTGGCTGAGTGCGACGACCCAGAGTACCCGCGCCGGCAGCAACCAGGCCCGAGATCACCAGAGTGATCAACAGAATCCAGCTTGCCTGGGAAACACGCTTGGCTGCTACATCTGCAGCTTCACGGGCTTTCTGCTCGGCATCGGCTTTCAACTGCTGATACTTGGCGTAGGCCTCACGGTAGCTCTGCTGAACCTGATCAACCATCTGGTTAGCTTCGGCGTCGGATTTACCAGTGCGCGCCTTGATCAGATTGACCATCGCTTCGCGGTCAGCTGCATCCCACGCTTTGTCGCCCTTGGCTTTGACACGATCAAGCAGACCGCTCAATTGGGTGTCGGCCTGTTGCGGCGCGGACATGCTGTTTTGCGCAGTGTTTTTTGCATCCTGCTGTACGTTCTGCGCATCTTGTTTGGCCGCATCCGGGTTCAGCTCAGGCTTGCCAGTCTGGCGCATGGCTTGCTCAAGTTCGCCCTGAATGTCGTTCAGGTTGAAATCAATGCCCTGCTGCTTGAGTTGATCCTGAATCTTGCCACCTACCGACGGCGCGACTTGTGCAATGCCGCTGCCGATTGCAGAGAGGCCGCTGCCTGCCAGATTCAAGCCACCGCGCACAACGCCGGTCACTGCGCTCGATACCAGGTAAACAGTGAGCAGAGAAACAGTTGCCCACACCAGCAGCCCGTGCAGGCCGCCTTCGCGATGAGCGAGTCGGCCCGCAGCCCAACCGCCTACAAACAGCGAGATCACTGCACTAACAATGACCCAGATGCCAGCACTGGTACCCATGCCTTCTACAGGGTTGCCTTCACGCAACGGCTCAATTGCCGATGTTCCGATGGCAGTACCCAGCAGGCTCAGGATCAGCGAAACAATCATGGCCAGAACAACACCCGCGATCACAGCGCTCCAGGAAATGCGCTTGAGTAGCGGCGCGTAGGTTTCGACTCGATCATAAACAGGTTGGGAGCGATAAACAGGTTCGTCTTGGATCATTTTTTTATTCCTTTAGCGGCAGTTACTGCGCAGTAAAAAGCTCAGTTGTCATGCCCGAATGATGTAGATCAATTGCGGGACATGACGTTTTTTGGTTTCGGTTTTTAGCTGCTGGAATGTGGTGCATCCCAGCCCGCTAATCTCTGGACCGCTGGGATTCGAAAACTGTTCATTCGAATATTTTCCACGCCGACGAAATGCACGAATGCGTTGTTGATGGCGTTAATTGTCGGTAGCGAGAGTGACTGTCGGTCGGATTGACGAAACCGTTGGCGCTGCAAGCCAGTCAGTCTTTTGCCATGGCGCTTTGCATGGATATTAGGCAGATCCGCCGTGGACGTTCGGTCGGAGCTTTGATTGATTGCGAGGATTACCCATGATTGATGTCGTCATTGCGGCTCATGCCCCAGAAGCGCTGCCCGACAGTGAGTCTGCAAAGCGTTCCGGCAAGGGGCGGCATATGAACGTCATTACTTTGGTGCATGGCCGCAGTCATCACCTGACCAACCTGATTCAGGGGTTGGAGTCCTCCAGCCTGACCCCACAAGGGTTGTGGATCGTGCACATGAATGAGCCACCTGGGGATTTCACCCGCCAGGCATTTCCGATTCATACGCTGCGAGTGGACCAGCCTGCGGGCTTGCCTTTGGCCAGAGCGCGCAACTGCGTGACTGCGGTCGACCCGCTGGCGCCATGGGTTTTTCTCGACGTGGACTGCATTCCCACGCGCGATCTGCTTGCCCGTTACCGCGACGGTTTGCAGGCGCAGCCTGATGCGCTGCACATGGGCCAGGTTCGTTACTTGCCCGAGGGCGCCAATCGCACCGGCTGGGACGAAACGTCGCTGTACGCGCAGGGCGTTGAGCACCCGCTGGCAAAGTATCGCAGCGGACCTGGCAACCCCCTGCCCCATCATCTGTTCTGGTCACTCAACTTCGCCTGCACAGGCAGCACGTTTGCCCGCATTGGCGGGTTCGATGACGGCTATCAGGGGTATGGCGGCGAAGATACCGACTTCGCGTTTCGGGCGCGGCACCAGGGCGTGAGCCTGATCGACAATTCGGCGATGGCGTTCCACCAGTACCACGCCACTTACGATCCGCCGTTGAACCACTTCGCTGACATCGTCACTAATGCGCGCCGCTTTCACAGCCGCTGGGGTGTCTGGCCCATGGAAGGCTGGTTACGTGGATTTTGCGAGCAGGGCTTGCTGGACTGGACTGACGATCGCCTGGAAATCATTCAGCCGCCGTCCAGCGAACAGGTGGCGCAGGCGCTGAATACTAATCGCCTGGGCTTTTGATCACCTGCGCCATGGCGTCTTCGATAAATTGTGCGGCACGCGCTGCGGCTCCAGGGTCGGCCCAGCGACACCAACGATCAGGGTCGAGCCCAAGCGCTGCATCCAATAGCGCGGGCCATTGTGGCGATGCTGGCCAGCCATCCTCTAGCCCTATGGCCACGTTCAACTCATTGAGTCGTCGCGCCTGCAGTCGCTGCTCGTCAAAGGGTCGGTCTTCGCCCACGGCGATGTAGCGGCAACCGAGGGAAGCGGCCTCGCCCACCAGACTATCGCTGGCACTGCCAACCACCACTTCAGCACTGAGCATTTCATCCAGCGGATTGTCCAGGCGGCCTAGCCAGTGCAGGTTGGGCATCGCCGCACCGGGAGCCAACCCACCGACGATGCGAAACTCCCACTCAGGGCATTGCTGCGCTACTGCTTCGATCAACGTGGCCGATAAACCTGTCCCGCCCTGCCCGGTGATGATCAGTGCCTGTCTGGTTTTGATGACGGCGGCAGGCGCGTCGGCGAAACGCGAGAGCCAGCCGCTGTAAGAAGTCTTGGCGCGTATCCATTTTGGCGTGTCGGGCGATTCCATTTCGGCGGGATACGGCGCCAGCAGTGCACTGGCGCTCTCATACGCCAAGCGGTGCGCTGCATCATCGCGCAGGCCATGCTGACGCACATACACCACCGGCACCGAACAAAGCCGCGCAAACAATGCGACTTCGACCGACACGTCGACCACCAGAACACAGGGCCAGTGCTCGGCAAACCACTGAGCAAGCATCGCCATGCGCTCGCGCAAGCCGTCCACCGCCAAGGGCGCATAGTGCAACACCTCGAAGTGTTCGACTTTCATGTCCGGCGCCGTATCCCCCGGCAGTTGCAACCTGTTCACGCCCGCAGGCAGCTCATCCGGCAACTGCGAGCCAATCAGGGTGACCGGCACGCGTAACGCCCGGGCGATGCGTGCTGCGCGTACGCCGTGACCAGCGCCATGGTGATGAACGTAGTAGCCGACGTGGGGCTCAGACATGTTGCGCTGCCACTTCGGCCAACAGGGCTTCGTACCGGTCGAGCATCAGGCTGTGACTCCACAAGGCTTCAGCTCGCGCCTGGCAGGCTTGCCGCGATTTGCCGCGAGCCACCACAAGGGCGGCGGCAAGCGCTGTCACATCATTGGGTGCCACCAGACAACCGACGTCGTCGCTGATCAAGTCACCCATGGCGCCGCGATCGAAAGCCGCCACCGGGGTACCACAGGCCAGTGCTTCAGCGACCACTAGACCGAAGGGTTCATCCCAGCAAGGAGTCACCACGGCCACCGCAGCGCTCGCCAATTGAGCAGCAAGTTCTGCTCGCTGCAAGTGGCCCAGATAGTCGACGCCCGGCCCCAGCCGTGGCGCGATCTGATCCCTGAAATAAGCCTCGTCCACCATCTGCCCCGCTAATCGCAGAGGGATGCCAGCCAGGCGCGCAGCGTCGATCGCCAGATGCGCGCCCTTTTCCGGCACCAGTCGGCCAGACCACAGTGCGTATTCTCCTACGGTCGCGGCGGGCTGCCAACCGTGCAGCTCTATTCCGTTTGGGATCACCTCGCAATGGGGGACCCAGTCGCTCCAGTTGCGCGCGTTGGCAGTCGAGGGAGTGGAGAAACGCCCGCTCTGGCGATCAGCGCGCAGCGCATTGGTCATTTCGAAGAACGGCGGCGTGTGCAGCACGGTCAGCATCGGAGTGCGGATCAATGAGGCCATGGTCACCGGGACGTAATGCAGACTGTTATTGAAGATCACGTCGAAGCCGTAATCATCAATGCCCTGCATGAGCTTGAGGTAAGCATGATGCTCGGCGACATAGGCGCTGCTCAGGCTGGAATGGCGACAGGCATCTTCATCCGGAACCGCCACAGCCTGCAACTGGGCAGCGCTTCCGCCCTTGGCAAATAGTGTCACGGCGTGGCCGCGCGCACGCAAACCAAGGGTCACGTCATGGGTGAACGCTTCCAGGCCACCTGCAAAGGGCTGGCACACTGGAAATTTGATATGGGTGAGGATGCCGATGCGCAGTGGATGATGTCCGCCTGCAAAGGGTGTTCGGGGAATCTCTTCTTGGTAGCTGCGCCACATGCCCTGCCTCCTTATCGTTATTGATTCAGGCGGCGGGGAACGGCATTGGTTCCGCGAATCAGTCGTCAAGCCGACGCTGGGGCGGCAGCATCCGGTCAAGCATGCCATCGCGGCGTACCGCCACATGCCAGACAGTCGCGGCGACGTGAAGCACGATCAGCCCATAGACCGCAAACTGGCACCACACATGCACCGTGTCGGCGAAGACCCCCAAGGGTTCATTCTTGGCAAACCCTGGCAACGCAATGATCCTGAAAAACGGCACGTCCTGGCCATTGCCTGCCATGAGGTATCCCGTGACAGGCATCACCAGCAGCACGGCGTAAAGCAAGCCATGAACCAGGCTTGCCAGCACCGTATTCACCCGGCCGGTATCAGGCGGATACGCTGGAGCACGATGACGCCAGCGCCAGGTCAGGCGTATCAGCACCATCAACAGCACGCTGATCCCCATGGACTCATGGGCCATGTACCAGAAGACCCGCACCGGGCCCGGCGGAAAATTTTCGGCCACCCAGACAAAAGGCAACAGCAAGCACAGCGCTGCGACGGTCAGCCAGTGCAACGCCTGAGCAACGCCGGTGTAACGTTCCATGGAAATCCTCTACTCAACCGATCCCGCTATCAGAATCTGGAGGGTAGCGCAGAAGGCGAGGATTACGTCCTGACATCTCTTATCCGTATGCGTTTATGGGGCAAATCGCGTCAATGCCCGATGACCAGTTCACTGGCCTGCCGGTCGCCTTTTGCAAAGCCATGGACTTGCGCGCGCGACGCAATGATCAGGCTTATCAGTAACAAGATGAGTAAGACCCAAGGGAAGGAACTGACTCCCCATTGACCGAGCAAAACACCCCCCAGTAACCCGCCGCCTGCGATAGCGCTGTTCCAGACCACAACGTTCATCGAAAGCGCCACATCAGCTCCCTCACCTGCCGAGTCGGCCAGCGCGGTTTGCAGAAGCGTCGCGGCACCCCCGAAAGTCAGGCCCCAGATGAAAACCCCAAGATAAATCGCCACGGGAGAGCCTGAAAACAAGCCGAAGAACACCGAGACCGCTGCGAAGGTCGCTAGGCTGGCGAGTACCGTCTTGCGCAGATGACGATCAACCAATTGTCCGGTTATCCAGATGCCCGCCAGCGCCGCGACACCAAATGCCAGCAATACCAGATCAACGTCACTCGCAAGCCCGGCCTTGGAAACGAAGGGTGCGACGTAGGTATAAAGAATGTTGTGCGCGAGCATCCAGGTGAAGACGACTCCCAGCACCGAACGTACGCCGGGTGTGAAAAAGACCTGACGCAACGCCATGCGCTGTGAAGAGGATTGTCCGGGGTAGTCCGGCACCGTGAGCAGTACCCAGGCGATCAACAGCAGGGTCATGCCGGACATCAGTCCAAACGCCATGCGCCAGCCCATGAATCCGCCCAGCCAGGTTCCCAAAGGCACCCCCAATGACAACGCGATGGGTGTTCCCACCATCGCCACGGCCAACGCACGACCCTGCAAGTGCGGGACGACCATGCGTCGTGCGTAACCTGCGATAAGGCTCCAGGCCAGACCTGCGGAGACGCCAGCAAAAAACCTCGCAATCAGGGTCAGCCAGTAACTGGAAGACAGCGCGGTGACGGAATTGAATATCAGGAAGCCGACAATCGTCAGCAGCAGGACTGTCCTGCGGCGCCAGCTTTGCGTGGCGATGGTCAGCGGAATCGCCGCCAGCAGTGAACCCAACGCATACACAGTGACCATCTGCCCGGCAAAGGATGGCGAGACCCCCAAGCCACTGCCGATTTCGGGCAGCAACCCCGCTGGTAGCGTCTCGGTCACGATGCAGATAAATCCCGTCATGGCTAACGCCAGTAATGCCCCAAGTGGAAGTTTTTCGGCCTGTCGCTCATCTGTAATCATTGGATTCGCTCTACTAATGTACTGGTCGATACAAATATAGGAACCAGGCACTCGCTAGTCAATGACTTATGTATCGATTAGTATTTAAATAACTCTGGAGGGGACCCGACATGGCACAGATGGGACGTCCGCGCACGTTTGACCGCGACGAAGCAATCACTCAGTCACTGCATTTATTTTGGGAGCATGGATACGATGCAACATCGCTCAACCTGCTCAAGGCCAATATCGGGCAAGGCATCACCGCGCCGAGTTTCTACGCCGCCTTTGGCTCCAAGCAGGCCCTGTTCAACGAGGTAATGCAGCATTACCTCAACACCCACGGTCGGGTCACCGACAGCCTTTTTGATACCACCCTGCCACCCAGAGAGGCAATTGAACTCACCCTCCGCCGTTCAGCAAAAATGCAATGTGAGCCCGGTCATCCCAAGGGGTGCCTGGTGTCCCTGGGGCTGATGAGTGCTTGTTCGGAAGAGAGCAAGGCGATCTCTGAGCCGCTTGCTCGGGCAAGGAACCTCAACCGTGCGGGGCTGGTGGCTTGTGTCGAGCGTGCCATTGGCACAGGTGAATTGCCTGCGACCGTTGTGCCGGAGGCGCTGGCCACCGTGTTCGACGGTTTTCTGCTGGGGATCTCGGTGTTGGCCCGGGACGGGATACCTTACGAGCAGATAGACGAAGCGGTGACGCACATCATGACGTTGTGGGACGCATCGCGTACCTAAAGCGCGTAGTCAATGTGCTATCAGCTGTTCGGTTCTGCAAAGACAATTTGCGCCAGGATCAGGCGTTGATCGACCGAGAGCGCATGCAGTCTTACCCCCAGCTAATTTCCGATCACGGACTCTACTTCCGCCTTGCATTGAAGCAGTGCTGCTTTTAGTTTTTTCAGATCTTCATGGAAGCGAAGCGCGGGCACAGCCAGCGAAATGGCGTAATGCTCGGCCAAACCGCTGCGCACACAGACACCGATACCGCAGACGCCTCTGGCGTGTTCTTCATGATCGATCGCGAAACCTTGCTCTCGAGCGGTACGCACCTCTTGGATAACAGCCTCAACTGCGAAAATAGTCGAGGGCGTTCGACGCTCCAACGGGTCAGCCAGCAATTGGATCACGAATTCGTCGGAAAACGCGCTGAGCAGTGCTTTTCCATGCGCGGTGCAGTGGATGGGAAACGCCGTACCCACAGGCGATACAACGCGTAACTCTTGATCAGATACGTATTGATCGACTGATACCGCATGAAGGCCCCGATAAACCGATACATCGACCGTCTCCCTCGTTCTGCGCCCAAGGCTTTCGACATAAGGCCGTGCGATAGCCACAACGTCTGTATGTGCCGAGGCCGCAAGCCGAACCAAAGCAGGGCCAAGCCGGACGCCGGTGCTGCCTGTGAGCACCATTTGCTGCGCCTCCAACGCTGTGACGATTCTATGAACCGTTGTGCGCGGCAACCCGGATGCTTTGGCAATCTGGCTCAAACTCAGTCCTTGGCGCTGATTCTCCAGGGACTTCAATACGGCGGCCGCTCGCGCGATCACCTGCTTTCCCCCGCTATCGACTTCTGATGCCATCACTCACCCCAGCGTTATTCATCGATATCCCGTTGACAGGGTCATCGTATCTCAAGACTATCCGTACCGCCTAATGGTTAACTATTCCGCTGAACGGACAGCTATATATGATGCAGACACTTTCCAAAGCTGGATCCCTCACACTGCTTGCCGTCGCATGTCTGACCATCATGGTGGGATGTGTGATTGTCCCAGGGCTTCCCACCATCGCTCGCCAGTTGGGTGTCGAGCATGCGGCGAGTTGGCTGGTCACAGTCCCCTCCCTTGGGGTAATCGTATTTGGAGCCTTTGCCGGAAAACTCATCCAACGCCTCGGTCTATACACGGCGCTATGCCTGGGATTGTTCAGCTACGGATTGCTGGGCGCCGCAGGGTTCATGCTGCACGGCGCACTTGCTGTGTTCACGGACCGGCTCATGCTTGGGGGTTCTACAGCACTGATCATGGCGGCCGGGACAGGCCTGATCTCCGAGTTTTATGAGGGCAAAATGCGGCTGACCATGATCGCCCGGCAAGGTATGGCCATCGAACTGGGCGGCGTCATTTTTCTTTTCGTGGGCGGGGTACTGGCGAGCGCGGGATGGCAGTGGCCGTTTGCGCTTTACCTCACCGCCTGGATATTTCTCGCCCTGGTTCTGACTTTCGTGCCACGACCTGTGAGTGATCATCAGGCAGAAAGTGTTGGAGAACGCCAGACTCGCCTATCCATCACGCTCAAAGTCGTGTTTGCGCTGGCGCTGCTCTCAATGATGGTGTTCTTTACCGCCGTCATCATGCTGCCATCAAGGCTTCACGATCTGAATTTCAATGAAGCGCAGGTCGGATACTTCCTGTCGTTTACCTCTCTTGTCGCTGTGGGCGCCGCTGCTCTCATGCCTAGAACCGCACACAAACTGGGCGAACATGGAACGCAAGCAGTCGCGTTTATGTTTTACGCCTTGGCTCATCTGGCCTTCTCCACCGCTGACGGATTAATGCTCATGATCGGGGGCAGTCTCTGCCTGGGGATTGGATTTGGGCTGTCCATACCGCTGGTAAACCACATGACGATAGAACAAAGCAAAGCGGATCAGCGAGGTCGCAATCTTGCGTATTTGTCGGTGGCGATCTTTGCCGGCCAATTCCTGTCTTCGTTCATGGAGTTCATGCCTGGAAGCCAGTTGCGGGTGTTTGGGTGTGCTTGCGTCATCGCTTTGGGGGTGGCTCTGATACTCATGCTTGCTCTCAAAAAAAGCTGGATAAGCCTTAATGTTTGAGCAGCCTTGCGGGCGAGACAGGTAGTGAGAACGCCCACCCACGCTGTGCGGGGAAAATCGGTTTTTTCGGACTGCAAATCAGCCACCGCTATATAGGGCTGTAGCGCTTCACTTCCACTTCATGTTCCCGTTTTGGCGACACAGCTTACCCAGAAGTGGCACTACCGCCTCGCAGAACAGCCACGTACTGTTCGTCGGCATCTTCAGTGAAGATGTCTGCCGGAAAGCCGACGGATCAACGACGATTCAACAGCGGGCGTATCGTCGCAACCGCTGCGTCATTGAGAGCGTCGACCATAACAGTGCAACTATCCACTCCAGGAAGAGATCAGCCGATGGCCAGCGAAATAATCCGCAATCCCCAGACCGACCAACTTCTCACCCCTGAGAATTCGGTTTTGATCATCATTGATTATCAACCGGTTCAGGTCTCCTCGATCCGCTCGATGCCTCGGGACGAGCTAGTCTTCAACATCACCAGCGTCGCCAAGGCAGCGATCAACTACAACCTCCCCATCATCCACTCCACCGTCAACGTCCAGACAGGTCGCAACAAGCCACCGATTCAAGAACTTCAGGAAGTGCTGGGCCATCTGCCAACCTATGACCGTACTTCGATAAACAGCTGGGAAGACACTGAGTTCAAGCAGGCGGTCAAAGCGCTCGGCCGCCGCAAGTTGATCATGACCGCGCTCTGGACCGAGGCCTGCCTAACCTTCCCTGCTCTGGACGCGATCCAGGAAGGCTACGACGTATACGTGCCGGTCGATGCGGTCGGCGGCACGTCCGTCGCCGCGCACGAGGCAGCGCTGCGCCGCATGGAACAGGCCGGCGTAAAACTGATCAGCCGTGTGCAAATGTACTGCGAGCTTCAGCGCGACTGGGCACGGGAGACGACTGTTCCTGGTTTCATGGGCGTCTTCGATAATTTCGACGGTTTCAATCCCGAGAAGGGTCAGTGAGCAGCCAAAATTAACTGCACAACTGTCGTCTGATCACCGCGGCGCTCGCCAGTGCTTGCGCTGCAACTCTGAAGGGAACGATAAGAATGAGTGAATTGTTTATCGTTGTCGGGCTTAAGGCCAAGACAGATAGGGATGTAAGTTTTTCAGATATCAGCAGCCTTTTGCTTCTAACGGCTACTGCAATGAAATGAGGAACACATAGATGGACATGGAAGAGTTACAGACGTTTGTTGAAGTCGCTGATTCCGGGGGCGTTTCATCTGCTGCGCTCAGGCTAGGCGTGTCCAAATCGATCGTCAGTCGCAGGCTTGTTCGGCTCGAAACGGAACTTGGCGTCCAGCTTCTTTCACGGTCCACCCGCGGTGCTGCGCTAACTGAGGCAGGCGCTACATTTCGCGACTATGCAGCCAGGGTATGCGCCGAGATAGAGTTAGCCAGGGAAACGATTCTACCAACCGGGGCCCTTCGCGGCCGCTTGCGAGTTGCCATGCCGCTCTCTTTCAGCCCGACTCATTTTGCTCCCGTACTCGCAGAAATGGCCCGACGGCATCCTCAGCTATATATCCATACCTGCTACACCGACCGCTTCGTTGACATCATCGCGGATGGTTACGATTGTGCGATACGAATTGGCTATCTTCAGGATTCAAGCTTAATCGCAAGACGTATCAGCCCCATTTCCGTGAAGCTTGTCGCCAGTCCTGGCTATATCAAGGCGCATGGTTCGCCTGAGGTGATCGAGGAGCTTGGCGCCCACCACGCTCTCATGCAAGGCACCGAGGCTTGGCAATTCATGGATGGGGAAAACATTGTTTCGGTTCGTCCGCAGGGGCGTTTCAAGGCCGACAACGGCACTGCATTAGTCTCTGCCGCAGCAGCAGGACTGGGGATCGCTTACCTGCCTGATTGCCTCACTTACGAATATCTGAAGTCAGGGGCGCTCGTGCCGATCATGACACGCCATCCACCTCCCCCAGCCGGTGCTTATGTCATTCGACCGCCAGGCCAGCATCCCGCACGTAAAATCAGTGTCCTCACCGAGCTTCTGATCGAGTATTTCGGCACCGCTCCGTACCTTTCGGCGATGCCGCCGTCTGCTGGTGATTCTTGCTCCTGAAAGTTGTGCAACACGGCTGCTGATCTCTGCCGAAATGACGCGACTTTTTAATCGGGCTCTCGGCCGATCACCGTTGTCTGCAGGTCAATTTTCTTCAATACCGTTCTATCGCTTGGCTCTACTTTCTGGACTCACTTACGAGTACTGAAGGTTTCTCATGAACGTTGTTTTTTCCATGGCCGCTTTTGCTCTCGCCTGCTCCATCAGCCCTGGTCCGGTCAATATTGTCTCTTTGGGCTGCGGAGCGCGCTACGGCCTGCGCGCCGCGCTGCCCCATGTCACCGGCGCTACATTAGGATTTATCCTGCTGTTTTTGCTGATCGGGCTGGGGCTCAATGAAGTGCTGCGCCAGTGGCCGCTGTTGACCCAGGTGATTCGTATCGCTGGCGTGGTCTTTCTGTTGTATCTGGCGTATCAATTGGCTGGCGACGACGGCCGACTGAACACCGAGCAGGAGCAGCCCATACCTTCTGCACTTAACGGGGCACTGATGCAGTGGCTTAACCCCAAGGCCTGGCTCGCCTCCTTGGCCGGGATGGGCGCTTTTGTGGCCGATGGCGACGTACTGATGGTGTGGCTGTTCTCCCTGCTGTATCTGGTGATTTGCTGGCTGTCACTTGCTTGCTGGGCGTTGGCCGGCGCCTCACTGCGCGGCTATCTGAAGCACACCGCCGCGGTCCGCTGGTTTAATCGGGGCATGGCCGCATTGCTGGCGGGTTGCGCCGTTTATCTGTTGCTAGAGTGACCAAACCCCGGTATTGCCCGGGCGTGGCTGCTAGCGTGCGTTTGAAAAGGCGCTGCAGGTGGGCCTGATCCGCAAAGCCAACGTGGGCCGCCACTTGGGCGATGTCGTCGCCACGGCGCAAGCAATCGCGAGCCAATTGCAGGCGACAGTTGATCAAAAACGCATGGGGCGTCAGCCCGTAGTGAGCCTTGAAAGTACGAATCAGGTAGGACTGCGAAAGCTGCACCGCCGCAGCGATTTCCTCCACGCTAAGAGACTGTATGCAGTGCTCGCGGATAAAGTCTGCAGCATCGGAAACCTTGCGCTGGCTACTGGCATCATGACTGCTGGTCGGCGTCAGTCGTGCAACCAGTCGCTGAAAGAAATCCTGCGTTGCATCCTGCATGTTTTCCGGTGTCGTGTTGATTCCGGTCAGGGTGCAGTAGAGCGTGTCCAGTTCGGCAAACAAAGTGGAATCATTGCTGTAATTCTCTTCAAAAGGGACAAACCCGCCCCCCGCGTCGATACCTGTTTGCTGTTGTAACGAACCCAGCCAGTTCGTATCGACATAGAACATCCGATAACCCCATGGCTGGTCGTGCAACGGGTTACACGCATGCACCACGCCCGGGTTGATGATGACCACGCTTCCACTGGCGATTGGACGGCTGCTGTGGCCATGCAGATAGGTGCTTTGCCCCGTCATGATCGCGCCGATGGAAAAGGTCGTGTGGGAATGTCGCCCATGGGTGAAGGTGCGACCGTCCTCGACGTTACGGATCTCGATATGAGGGACGACGGGGTGGCGCCAGTAGTGAGACATAAATGCTCGGATCGTCGGAATGCTTCTGGTTGTAGCTTGAAATGATCAAGGCTCGCAACCCCGCTTTGCTCCATCCTTCGGCGCTGCGATAGTCAGGAGCGCTGCGACATACGGCTTGTGGCCGGTCGCAAGCATTGCCAACGCCGATCCGCTGGCAATGCGCGCCTTAGCCGCTGTCGGCGGCGACAACTTTCTCAGGAATGCTCCGAAGCGGGCGACAGTGCCTCGCGCTGCGCAGTGGCATGCGCGCCGTGGGGTTCGCCCACCAGCGGAATCTCCTTGTTGTCAGCGTTATACAGCTTACCGCCTCTGAAGTAGTCACCATCACGCAACGCTGCCACGTCGCGGTACTGCAAGCTGCGCTCGGTACCGGCGACGAACACTGACTGCTGGTCGGAGTTGCCGACGGTGAAGTGGTTGTACGTCAGATTGAGGACGATGGCCATGATCGCCGACGAGCTAATGCCGGAATGGAAGATGGTGGCGAACCAGGTCGGGAAGTGATCGTAGAAGTTCGGTGCCGCGATAGGGATCATGCCGAAACCGATGGAGGTGGCGACGATGATCAGGTTCATGTTGTTGCGATAGTCGACCTTCGACAGCGTGCGAATACCGCTGGCGGCTACGGTGCCGAATAGCACGATGCCAGCCCCCCCCAGCACCGAGGTGGGGACAGCGGCGATGACCCTGCCCATCACCGGCAGCAAGCCCAGAATCACCAGGAACACACCGCCGGTGGCAACCACATAGCGGCTTTTCACCCCGGTGACGGCCACCAGACCGACGTTCTGGGCGAAGGCACTCTGGGTGAACGAACCGAAGATCGGTGCCAGCAGGCTGGAAAGCATGTCGGCGCGCAGGCCGTTGCCCAGCCGCTTGGCGTCCACCTTGGTGTCGATGATTTCACCCACGGCCAGGATATCGGCCGAGGTTTCTACCAGCGTCACCATGATCACGATGCACATGGAAAGGATCGCTGCCAAATGAAAGGTCGGCACCCCGAAATGGAAGGGACTCGGCAAGCCAAAGATCGGCCCTTGGCTGACTGTAGTGAAGTCAGCCATGCCCAGTAAGGTAGCGATTACCGTGCCGATCACCATGGCCAGAAGTATGGACAGACGCGAGACGGTAGCGCTGCCCACTTTGCTCAACACCAGCACCAAGACCAGGGTGAGCGCCGCCAGGCCGATGTTGCCCATGCTGCCGAAGTCTTCGGCGTGGCTGTTGCCGCCCATGGCCCAGCGCGCGGCTACCGGCATCAGCGTCAGGCCGATGGTGGTAATGACAATGCCGGTGACCAGAGGTGGGAAGAAACGGGTAATGCGCGAGAACACCGGGGTAATCAACAGGCCGATCAGCGAAGCGGCCATCACTGCACCGAGGATCGATGGGATACCGCCGCCTTCCTGACTCCCGACAATCGCCACCATGGTGGCAACGCCAGAAAACGACACACCCTGAACCAGGGGCAGTTGGCAGCCGAAGAACGGCACGCCCAGTGTTTGCAGCAGTGTCGCCAGGCCTCCAGCGAAAAGCGACGCGGCTACTAGCAGCCCGATCTCGGCATGAGAAAGCCCCGCCGCCTGGCCGATGATCAGCGGCACCGCGACGATGCCTCCGTACATGGTCAACACATGCTGCAGCCCGTACGCCATGTTGGCGAATAGGCCGAGGTTCTTATCTTCGCAGCGGACAGCGGTAGTCGGGGACTCGATCATGATAGTGGTACCCACATTTTTGTTGTGAGGCACTGTATTCAATATCTTCGAATAATGTCTATTACTTTGTATACAATAATTCTGCTGACGTCGATTCCAAACGCTGGACTCGGGGCACATGGGCTATCAGTTTTTTGCAACCAAACGCCTCAACCGGCCCATGGTCACTTCAGCTCCCGTCGCCATTGGACAGAACCCGTCACCCCGACTAACGTCAATTAAACATCCATGTCAGATGACGCTTCCTCAGCCTGTGCGTTCCTTCCGGACGCGATTCGAGAAGCCTTAGTGCCTGCAGTCGACAGTCACTCATGCGCGCCCCGCCATTCCTATCATCCAATGAGTGGGGCCTTGAATTTACAGGGGTCCGTCATGCGATTCATGGCTCTGCTTGCCTGCCTGTTTGCCTCGATGCTCAGCGGCTGCGTCACCACTGAAGCGGTCCAACAATTCGCCCAATCCTCACGCGAGACCTTGTCCGGCGCCTCGTCCATCGACAAGGATTTCTACCAGACCTGCGCCCGCGCCAACCAATACAAACCTGCCGGTATGTGGGCCGACTGCAAGAGCCAGATCCTTGAGCAGGCCGTCGTCTAACGCTGGCAGACCTGTCAACGCGTCGGTGCCCTGCAGCCGACATTTTCCCGGAGCGCACAGCAATGAAAATCCAAGAAATGATCGCAGCGGTACAAACAGCACTGAACATTGACAGCGATGGCCGGGCCGGGCCGCAGACCTGGGAAGCCATTCACAAGCATGTCGTCGGGCCGGTCCCGGTGGCGGCCGATGCATTGGTTATTTCCACCGTGGACCCGCGCAGCGAGAAATGCATCGCCACATTGCTGCCAGAAGTGCGGCCCTTCGCCCGGGCGCTGGTTCAAAACGCCGCAGCCGCGGGCATCACCATCAAGATCATCAGCGGGCTGCGTACCTATGAAGAACAGCATCACTTGTATGCTCAAGGTCGTACCGTCGTGCCCCCCGACAATCGCGTTACCAACGCCAAAGGCGGATTCTCCAACCATAATTTCGGCATCGCCTTCGACGTCGGCGTGTTCGAAGGCCGCGACTATCTCGGTGAATCGCCCAAGTACGCAGCAGTTGGCGTACTTGGCCAGGAACTGGGCCTGGACTGGGGCGGCAAATGGAAGACGTTCAAAGACATGCCGCACTTCCAGCTGCGACCCACCTGGGCCCTGGCAATGCCGGAGCGTGAGATGCTCGCCAACCTTCGCGAGCGCAAGTCGGGTAATAAGGAAGTATTTGTCTGAACTGCGCCCCAGGATTCCAGCAAAGCGCCCTTGCCCGCGAACGTGTCGTAGCTAGTGACGGCATACGGTGAAAGCTCAAGCCCGTGCCGCCGTTGGCATTAATGCCAAATGAACTTCGAAAATCCACCTCATTCGCCCAAGGCTGATTTCAACACCCAAAAAAATGCCAGTCGGTTGCGCCGACTGGCATTTTTCGTTTCAGGGCAACCCGCGTTTGAAAGAAGATTTAGATCGCATCCTCCATCGTCAGCTCAGGGGGTTGCCGACGCAAACCGCCTGTCAGGTACATCAGGTACACGAAACCAATCGCCAGCCAGGACAGCCCCAACTCGACAGCATTGGAGTCCAGGCTGAACATCAGCCAGAGATCGGCCGCCATGCCGGCCAGCGGCAACAGAACATATAGAATCATCGCCTTCAAACCGCGCCGTTTCTGCCCGATCCAGTAATGGAAGATGACCGACAGATTGACCATGATGAACGTTAGAAACGCGCCGAAATTGATGAATGAAGTCGAGGTGGTCACGTCCATTTTCAGCGCGAGTAATGCCACTACAGCGCTGAGCAAAATGCAGCCCACCGGCGTTCCGAAACGCGGCGACAGATAGCCGAAAAAGCCTTTGGGCAACACCGAATCTCGCCCCAGTACATAGAGCAGTCGCGAGCCGCTGGCCTGTGCAGCGATGCCCGAGGTGAACTGTCCGATCACCAGTCCGATCAGGAAGATCGACACGAAAAGATCGCCACCGATGTTCTTGGCAATCTCGTAGGCGGCCGAGTCGACATTGGCAAATTGCAACGAAGGCTCGGCCAGTTGTACTACATAGGAGGTGCCCACAAAGATAAGACCGCCGATTAGGGTCACCCAGAGAATCGCCCGCGGCATATTGCGCTCGGGGTCGTGGGTCTCTTCGGTCAGGGTGCTCACCGCATCGAATCCCAGATAGGAATAACAGGCGATCGCAGCACCGCTCATGATCATCGACCAGTGCGCCCCACCTGTGGCAAACGGTGCCAGGGTAAACAGCGGCTTGGAGGGATCACCCAGCGTGTAATGAACGCAGAGCACGATAAACGCGGCCAGAATCAGCACCTGAAGCAACAGCAACAGGATGTTCACTGCTGTCGCCAGCTTGAGCCCGTAGATGTTGATCAGGGTGGTCAGCGCAATGAACGCCAACAGCCAGACGAATTGCGGGATCTCGGGGAACGCCGAGTTGAGATAGGCGGTGCCGATCAACCAGATCGCCATCGGCAGAAACAAGTAATCCAGCAGAATCGCCCAGCCTGTCATGAACCCCAGCCGTGCATCGATGGCTTTCCTCACATATGTATACGAGGAGCCCGATACCGGGAACGCCTTGGCCATATGGGCGTAGCTGATCGCGGTCAACAGCATCGCCACCAGCGCGGCGAGGTACGCCATGGGCACATGGCCGCCGCTTGCTTGAGCAAGAATGCCGAAGGTGCCGAGGACGATGATCGGGGTCATCAGCCCTACCCCGAAAATGACCAATGTGCTGAGCGATAAAGTGCGTTTTAAGTGAGCCATTAACGTCTCCGATAATATTTTTAGTCGTCCGCGCGAGGCGAGCCGGATGTATGGCAGTGGCAAGAAAATCAACAGCTATTATTTTTTGGGGGGGTAGCGGTAAGCGCATTCAATCCATCGCCAGGGCCTAGGGTTGAATGAGTTTGCGGTCAGGTCATTGGCTGATGATCAGTTCGCGGCGCTCCCCGACTTCGACGATCTCGCCGTTCAGTCGCATGCGCTGGTGATGGTCGTAAACGTAGGGTTCGCGTGCCTTGCCCAGCAGCTGCATATCAAGGGAGAGCCGCAGGGTCGCTTCGTCACGCCCGGCCTCGACCAGCAAATCGCCAAACGGGTCGACAACAGCGCTGCCTCCAGCGAACACCAGACCGTCGTCACCCTGCCCCACGCGGTTAACCATGACCGCAAAGGCCTGATTTTCCAGTGCACGGGCCATGACACAAGTGCGGTGTGTCGGGCCATAGGGATCAAAATTGCCGTTGGTGACAATCAGCAACTGCGCGCCCAGTTGACCGAGTGCGCGGGCGGGTTCAGGGAATTCGATGTCGTAGCAGATCATCAGCCCCACGCGTATTCCCTTCCACATCACCGTCGACATCCGGTCACCCGCTTGGAATACATCACGCTCGCCCGACCACAGATGAGTCTTGCGGTAGTAGAGCGCGATGCCGTGTTCAGGGGTGATGAGCACTGTCGTATTAAAGAACCGGCCGTCATGAACTTCTGCGATGCCGACCGCGACCGCAATATTTCGCGCCTTCGCCGCCTGATGAACGCGGGCAAGCGTAGGCCCGTCGAGCGGTTCGGCAATGAACGCGACGTTGGCTTTGGTGGGAAAGCCGGTCAGGTAAGTTTCCGGCAACACCAAAAGCTCGGTATCCGATGCGCATGCGTCGATCAGGGCGAGGGTGCGGTTCAGGTTGTACTCGACATCCCCATCGCGACCGGTAACTTGGGCAAGTTCGACATTCATGTGTGGTTTCTCCCCATAACTCCGGCCGACGCCGGTTACATTTCGTAGGGTATTATCAACGCCCGCTGGCGAAGGGGAATCACACGTCGTGGGTAATCCCTAGGAGTGACAATGACACCGACACTGCATGAGATCGCCTGGCATAGAACGTTCGGCATCCTGATTGGCGCCATCGGCCAGCCGAATTTCTGGCAGACGGTGGTTCGAAGGGTCAGCGACGTGCTGCAATTCGATAACTGGGTCGCCCTGCTCTTTCTCGACGCACGCCCTTGCCTGCTCGATGAATCACCGGCCGAGGATGGCGGCCCCGACCCGCTGTTTCAGGACTACTTGCGCGGCATTTATCTGGTCGACCCGTTTTACCGGGTCAACTGCGAACAGGCGCAAAGCGGGCTATTCCAACTACGGGACGTAGCGCCCGACTGTTTCGAACAGACCGAGTACTACCAGCGGTACTTCCGGCTGAACGTGGTAGCCGACGAAATCCAGTTCAACTGCCGCATAGACGACCGGCAACTCGTCTGCCTGTCGTTCGGCTCACGCACGCCCATCAGCAACGATGAAATCGCACAGCTGACGCTATTCCAGGGGTGGATGGATGCTCTGATCCGCCAACACATGGCGCACAGCCCGCCCGATCCGCAGCCGCTTAGATCGCAGTCGCATCAGGGGCTTGAAAATTTGCGAGCATTGCTGACACCAAGAGAGTTCGATATCTGTCAGTTGATGCTCAGCGGCCATTCGAGCAAACGCATCGCGGACCTGTCAGACATCTCGGTCGATACGGTAAAAACTCACCGTCGGCACATCTACAGCAAGCTGGGCATTAACACTCAGTCAGAACTGTTTTGTTCGTTTTTGTCGCCGTGATGGTGAGGAAAGTATTGAGTGTCGGTAATTGAAAGGCGATTTTTGGCCAACGTCTGCTATGGGTCGAAAAGCTCCTTAAGAAAACCGTGATGCTCGCCGATAGCCTTCTTAAGAATGCCAGGGATCGAAGGCGTTTGACCCTGCCAGGCGATTGATCATGCAGCTGCTCCCCTTCCAAAGCCTGCGAACGAAATTCGCGGTCGTTGTCGCGCTCGCCGTGCTGGTCATCACCTGTATCTTCGGCAGTGTCATCGGCGCGTCGGCGATTTCCAGGCAAAAAGAGCAGACCGGGCATCAGCTGGCGGAATACGCAGCTTCGATGATTGACCGTCTCGATCGTGACATGAACAGCCGTGCCAAGGAGCTCAGCGTGCTGAGCGCACTGGAGGCACTGCGCAACCCGCAGAACGTCGCAGAAGCCCGGAGCCTGCTCAACCACCTCAACGCTCAGTTCCCCAGCTATTCATGGATCGGCCTCACAGACGCCCAAGGTATGGTTGTCGCCTCGACAGGCCGTCTGCTTGAAGGGGTCAGCATCGCGCACCGGCCCGTGTTCATGGAGGGGCAGGATAAGACGTTCGTAGGCGACGTGCATGAAGCAGTGATGCTCGCAAAGCTCTTGCCCAACCCATCGGGTGAAGCCATGAAGTTCGTCGATATCAGCATGCCGGTGCGGGACAAGGCAGGAAACTTCATCGGCGTACTAGGTACTCACCTGTCTTGGCAGTGGGCGGCAGAAATAGGCCGAACCATGTTCGAGCCGTTGAAGAAAAGTCTTCCGGGTGTGGAGTTTTTGGTCATTAGCAAAGACGGCGTTGTCTTGCTCGGCCCAAAACAACTGATCGGCAAACCCAGTGAGGCCAGCATTGACCAAAACAGCAACATCCGCTGGACGGTCAGCGAATGGCAGGATGGCAACACCTACGTGGTGGGGGCTGCCCAAAGCATGGGTATCGATGGGTACCCTGGGCTGGGCTGGACCGTTGTGACGCGTCAGCCCGCAAAAGTCGCCTTTGCTGAGGCAAACGGACTGCGCGCTGAAATCCTTCTGTGGGGCAGTCTATTGTCCATCGCCTTCGCCGTGCTGGGATGGTTCGTGGCAGGGGTCATCACTCGACCACTCAACCAGATCGCCGAGGCGGCCGCAGGCCTCTCCGAGGGCGCTGACGTCGACATTCCGCTGGTAAAAGGCAGTCTGGAAGTTGAAAAGCTGAGCATGGTCATTCGGCATCTGGTCGAGAATCTGACGCAAAAGAAGGGTCAGTTGGCGCTCATCAAGGGCGTTGCCTATCGCGACACCGTGACGGGTTTGCCCAACCGTGCTGCGTTGGAAAACTACGTCAAGAGTCTACGAGATGAACCCGGCCAACACCCTGCCTTCGGCGTGTTATGCCTGGACCTCGATGGCTTCAAACCCGTGAACGATCGCTTTGGTCATGCTGTTGGGGATGCACTGCTTCATTCAGTGGGGCTGCGTTTGTCGGCCACCGTACGCGATGGCGATATTGCAGTCCGCCACGGCGGTGACGAGTTCGTTCTACTGCTGCGACTGAAAGCGGGCGAGTCACTGGAAAATGTGCAGAGCGCTGCGCAACGCATCATCAAAACGATTGCAGAGCCGGTCACGCTCGCGGGCGCGGTGATCAGGATTGGCTGTAGCGTTGGTGGCGCAGTGTGGTCCGAGGGTGATTTTGCTGACGCCCTGGCACAGGCCGATGAAGCACTGTATCGGGCCAAACGGGCCGGCAAATCCCAAGCGCAGTTTTACCCGGCGGGCGGACTGGCAGATACCTTGGCCAGCGAGACCAGACCCTAGGCACTATAGAGCCGCGCCTGGCGAGTCGGCTATGTAGGAGCGTGCTGACTGGCCGGTAACGGCCAAAAGCGGACGGTCGCCCCCAACCGCTCGCGACATGCAGCGGGCCGGCAGCGTCGAAATGGAACCAGCAATTAGCAGGCGGTATTCAATGCGCAGGTAATCCAACGATGCCGAGAATATTTCTGAATTTTAAGAGATTAACGGCTTTGCAATCGTCAGGCAGAGCACCATAGCCCCAACTGGCAAAAGCAAAGGGTATTCCGTATGCACGGGCGGCTTCGAAATCGTTCCTGTTGTCTCCAATCATTATCTTGGGAAGCTTCCTGTAATCGGCACGCGCAACTAATGCACCTAGATGTCTGGGGTCAGGCTTCTTGAAATCCACGGTATCTCCTCCGCAAACCACATCCATAAACTTCAACAGATTGGTTTGCTTGAGAATATCGATGGCAATCGACTCGTCTTTATTCGTACAGACAGATAGTTGCCACCCCGCTTCTCGCAACGCCTGAAGGCCTTCGATTACCCCGTCATAGGGTGCTGTCATTGGGTGGTCAGTGTGTTCGTAGCGCCAGATAAAGGTATCGATCGCGTCTTCCATATCAGTCATTCCCCGTAAGGAAAACGCCCGCCTGGCAAATGAGCGCATTCCGTCACCCAGGAAGACCGAAGCTGTTGCGACCTGGAGGGGCTCAAGACCCCTCTCGATCAGAATGGCGTTCAGTTGCGCTGTCATGTCGCCTGCGGAATCGACAAGCGTGCCATCCAGGTCAAAAATAATTGCGTCTGTCTCTGTCGGATGTCCAATTTTCAGCTGGTTTGTCGACATGGAATTTTACTCACGTGTGGCAGGGTTCCAGCTAGATTGCGGGGCTCTGGACGTCGCTTCGTTTTCCGCGCAACAGTCCATAGCTGAACGGCGGTAAACATCGGAATTAGGCTACCCAGTGCAACGGTCAAGAGGCCCAGTGCCAAGGTGCCCGCGCGCTCAAGGTAAGGCGACAGTCGCCAGCCTGCTTACGGAAAAATCAGCATCGCGATGGCAAAGGGAGCCTCTTTCGATAGCGAGAGCAATTACTACATTTCTTGGAAAAAGGCGTTTAGTTGAATGCAGCTAGACCGGCTTGAGCGATCTCCTCATCGTGCTGTGGTGTGTCCGCAGATACCCCAACAGCCCCAACGGTGTGTCCGTTGACGATGATCGGAAAACCTCCACGCATCAGCACAAAGCCTTGGGCGGTGATCGCGGCAGGTCGGGTGCCGTTGATGGCATCTTCCAACGCGCCGCTGGGGCGTCGGAATAGAGCGGCGGTGCGCGCTTTTCCGGGAGCCAGTTCGACACCTGCCGGCACAGCGGCATTGTCCATGCGAGCGAGGAGAATAGGCAAACCGGCGTTATCGACAACTGCGATCACACACGGCCACCCCGCCGTTTGCGCTTTTGTCTGCGCTGCCGTGAGGATCTGTTGAGCGGCGGCAAGCGTCAGAACTGGCTGACTGGGCAAATCTGTTGCTGCTGCTGGCACAGAGAACAGCGCAAGGGATCCAGCAAGACCCAAGGCGATTGCGATGGGAGGAAGACGGAACATAGTGAACTCCTGGTGTATTGAGTGCACTGATTGGAACAGGGGTGACAATTCGGAACAACAAAGCAGAACAGCTTTATAATTCAGAAAATCTGAATACTAGGTTGTACTGTCATGGATATTCGCCACCTCCGCTCCTTTGTCACCGTTGCGGAAAATCTGCATTTTTCACGCTCGGCCGAGCACTTGGGCATATCTGCCCCAACGCTGACTGCGCAGATTCAGGAAGTAGAGAGCTTGTTGGAGGCTCGGCTTTTCAATAGAACAAAGCGGTCTGTCGCATTGACGCCAGCTGGGGAAGCGTTCCTGACAGAAGCGCGCTCTGCTTTGGAACAATTTGAGAGAGCTGTTAGCGTGGGCCAACGTGCAGGCCGAGGCCAAGTCGGCCGAGTAGAAATCGGCTACGTGGGTTCAGCCGCTTTTTTCGGGGTACTTCAGAACCAGGTTCAGCGCTTTCGCAATCGGTGGCCAGACGTCATGGTGAACACCAAAGAGCTCCCTACCGAGCAGCTCACTGCACTTCTCGAGGATGGTCGGATTGATGTGGCCTTTGTACGGATGCCGGTGCATCTACCCGACGCAATCTCCAGTCGTATTTTGGCCCGGGACCGATTCTGCCTTGCGTTGCCGGCTAATCATATCCTCGCAAAGACAGATGATGACATTCCCCCAAGCGCGCTGGCGGGTGAGGTGTTTGTGTTACCTGAACAAGAGTTGGGATTGCGTGAGGTGGCCAAGCGCGGGAGATTCGATCCATGCGTTGGTTCAGTTCCAGGAAGTCTGGTCGCAGTGTTGACACAGGTGGCACTGGGCATGGGCTTAGCGGTGATTCCCAGCGTTCTGGTTCAAACTGTCCGACTGCCCAATGTGGTTTTCAGGGAGATAGCCGGGCCTCCTATTTTTTCAGAGGTAGGGGCTTTGTTTCGACGTCATGAAAAATTGCCAATTGTTTGCAACCTGATTAGCCAGATTCTTGAGACCGATGAATGCTTGTAGAAAAAGCGCTGCTCGGCGACGTGCACAGGAAGAAATGCCACGGAAGGTTGCCAGACAATCCGCGTTTTTTGGTGGGCGAACTCTGCCGCGACTGACCGGCAGCTTTGGGTCGTTTTCTGACTCTCACGACGGGCAGAAAACGGCCAATCGCGGTCGATGACACCCGCAGAGTTACCACCCGGTAGCTACCACTTGCCACGGCGGGAGCCTACCGCTCGGCTCTTGCTTCAAGTAGGTCAGGCAATCATTTGTCTATGGCCATCCAGCTAACACTTCCTGTGTAAAGACGGCGCTTCGCGGCAAGATCCCGCTAGCCACGACATTTTCCAAGGTGGTCGTCGGATCGGCGACAAAGAACGTTAGTACCAGCCCCCGCTGGGCGCGAGTGCAGCAGACGTAAAGCAATCGCAGCGTTCGGCTCCAAGTGTTTTCATCACCGCCTAGTGCTCGTGCACGATCTGCATCACGGGCCTCAGCGCTCGCGAAGACACGTTCGTAGTTGTACGTTCGGTAGTCGCTTTCTTCCTCGTCCATCACCACCATGACGCGTTCGAACTGCGCTCCCTTCACACCGTGCTGTGTAGCATAGGGAGACCCTTCTGAGACATAGCGCTCATAGGGCCAAAGCTCTTGTGCAGAGCACTTGAAGAACTTGGCCATTGCCGCATCTGAGGATAGTCCTTCGGCCGGAACTGCATCAGCAGCCTCGGGCTCCTGGGCAGCGTCGGCAACATCCCTGACAAATCCGAGAACACGCGCATAGCGATCGTCGAACTCGAAAAGCCCCGTGTCACAGAGATGGAGTGCTATGTCACCAATGGTGGTCCCTGCCTCGTCCAGCATGGCGACAAGTCTAGACATAGCAGCGTGCAGCTCTCGCAATACAGCCGCGGCACGTCGGCCGGTAAGAGCCCCTGGCGCCAGACGCGGGCTGAACTTCCGGAGCAGGTTCATCGCCGCGAACTCGTTGCCGGCTTTCACGGCAGCAACGATCGGTAGCGCAAAACTTAGGAACGGTCGAACGGGCCAGCCGGTGCCATCCTGCATTCCCTGCTTCATGCCCTCCGATGTCTTATCGTTCAGCGCCGAGTAGATGCCACCGAAGCCGAGCCGGTTTGCAGCCATGCGGTGCACGATGACAAGAATCTTGAGCGCGATGTCTGGGGTCGTCCACCCCCCGTCGTTGTTCGTCGCCGCGCTCCACGCCCGGATTCTCGCCAGGGTCTCAATTCGGTTCAGCGTGTTCGGCAGGACGAACATCCGGGCCGAGCCCTCCACCGGCTTGAGTTCTCCATCAACCCTTTCGTGCAGCCCGCGGACTTGCTCCATGCCGTCGCCCTGCGCGCGCACGGCGTTGGCAACGTCAAGGATCTGCTTCGCACAGCGAAAATTCTCTGGTTTCGTGATAGCCCGCCAATGGTCCTCAAGCGGGATGTCCCCCGACCCTCTCATGAAAATCGCCTGCATCGGGTCGCCAAAAAAACCGAGACAGAACTTGCGCCGCATCTGGGCTTCCACTTCCTTGAAGGACTTCACTACGCTCGGAAACGTGTCCTGACTCTCGTCAATGAACACAAACGGGAAGTTCAGCGCTACGACCCGTCGGAACAGCGGGCGATTTTGCAGCAGGAAATCGGCGAGCTGAAGGATGTCCTCGTGGCCGAGGACGCCCTTCGCGTAGTCACTGCCCACGCCGTAGTTGAATGTCTTGACGCCAGCAATAGCCTCAAGGCTTCGGGCATAACGCTCTTGGTCAGCCTTGTTCCTGTCGCGTGTAGTCTGCCGGACACGCGAGCTGTAGTTTTTGAATTCTTCTTCCAGTTCGGTGATCCGCCTGCGGATGTCGTTCTGTAGCCAAACCTTAATGTCTGCCTGAAACGTCTTGGTAATAGACCAGTAGAAGCTGTGGATGGTCGAGACATGAACCAGCGGGTCGTCGTTGACATCCGCCAAGATTTCTTTGGCGGCGAGGTCCGTATATGTGATGCAGGCGACCTTCTGCTTCTTCGCCCGCATGCTGGCGCCGTGCTCTGAGATCACCCAGTCCAGCGCCTTGATAAGGGAGGTGGTCTTGCCGGAACCTGCGCCGGCGCGGACCACGAACGGCTGCGGGGGAGTCTCAGCAATACACGCGTGGATCTCGCGGTCGGCGTCGGTGTCTGGGCTATCAATTCGTCTGCTCATGTCGTCTGCCCCGCGCCTGCAATAACGGCGACGACACCGGCTGCAGTCGGCTCAATTGTCGCGACCTCGTTGGCAATAGCCGCGTCTGCCTCAATCTCGTGGGCCACTTTGGTTTCGAGCCAGGCTAAGCCCTCGGCGATGTACGTGGGGACTTTCCAGCAGTTGAGCGGCCCGCTTGCGAGGACCTCCAGCGCAAAGCGAGTCTTGTCGAAGTTCTTGCCGATCACCCTTTGGTGCAACTTCTCAGCCAGTTCTTCAGGGCTGTTTGGTGCGCGCTTCAGCTTGAGTCCGACCGAGCGGTTAGCCTCAGCCTGACACCAGTCGGAGTTCTCAAGACCGAAGGCCTCCTCAAGCGTGCGGCCGCAGAGCTGCGATGTCGTGGCACCCACCGTCACCAAAACCTTGGTTTGATAGGCCACCCGAACCTCAGCGCTGGTCCCCTCGGCAAGCGACAGCGTTTTTTGCTCCGCCGTGACTTCCCAGAGTTCGGCAACCAACCGTTTCTTAGGGATCCAACTGATAAGGGTTTGGTTGGACGTGAACGCACCCTCCACG
Organism: Pseudomonas corni; assembly: GCF_057128765.1. Taxonomy (NCBI): domain Bacteria; kingdom Pseudomonadati; phylum Pseudomonadota; class Gammaproteobacteria; order Pseudomonadales; family Pseudomonadaceae; genus Pseudomonas; species Pseudomonas corni. The sequence goes on along the minus strand of NZ_JBSKHW010000007.1, from coordinate 104,144 downwards.
TGAGCATGGCAGGTGCTGCCACGCTTCTTGGACTTCTTCTTGCCGCCCGGTGCTGCTTCGTCGTCGTCTTCGAGCTCGAAGGGCTTCAGGTCGTCTTCCTCGTTATTTCCGTCGACGGCACCGGCTCCTGTGTCTTGCTCGGCGGCATTCTCGGCATCCGTCTTGACCGCTACGCTGTCCAGATCCGTGATGACCAGCGTAGTAAGTCCAACGAAGGCAATCAATTCCTGGAACCGATGCGCGAACGCGCCACCGACTTCAAGGATGGTTAGGGCGGAGGAACGCAGGCGCTTGGCCGCCGTCTCGATCATGGCTGGCAAGAGCAGGCGCTCGACATTGCCCTCCACCAGGATGACAGCATCGGAAAAGAAGAGATCGCAGTGTGTCAGTTTCAGATACCGCTGCAAGAATTCGCGCGCTGGAGCGTCGGCCGCGCACGTCTTGAAGAGCGAGAGATTCCTTACCTCGGTGTTATGGTCCAACTGGTCGCTAACACGGCGAAAGTACCTAATGGGAGAGAACCCGCGCTCATAGAGAATGTGCGGGGAGTGCGTGGTGACAACGAGCTGCGTGTGGAAAAACGTTGCGTGATCATTGGCATCCTCAAGGAGGCGCAAAACATTCCTGATGAAGACCTGCTGGATCTGAGCGTGCAGATGCGCCTCAGGCTCCTCGATGAAGACCAGATGCAGTGGCGCCCGCTTGTCTTCCTCGGCTTTCCACTGCTCGTGCAGGTCGAGGAGTTCAACCACCATATAGACTAGGTTCTTGAACCCCAGACCATTGTAGCTGTCGGGCAGTTGCGCGGTGATCGCACCAGGAACCACGTAGTGAACCTTGGAATCCTGCCCCAGGACGGTGGTCGGATCCAAGGCCGCCCGAATCACGATCTCGGGGTTGTTGACGCCTGGATAGCCGAGTTTGGCGAGACGCTTGAGAGTGTCGCTGAAGACTTCCTTCAGGTGGAAGTTCAGTTCTTTCTCCGAGGTATCGAGCGCTTTGAGCGCTGCATGGTCGTCGCCACGCTTCTCCAGATTGCGGTGATAGAAACGGCTCAGACGCCGCGACAAGCTCTCTGCGCGGTCGGAGCTGCCAGCATCCGGGTCATCGAGGTGCCGCTGCGCGCGTAAGAAGTCCACCCTCACCAGAGACTTGAGAATCGCCGCGCCACCCGGCTCCTTGCCTAGGGGCAGCGGCGCATAATCAACTTCCTTTGGCTGATAGCCGACAAATGCGCGCTCATCGAGCACGTAGTAGCGAAACGTATATTCTTTGCTCAGTTCCTTGGTGAGGTACTTCGTCAGACTTTCCGGCCAGGGCTTGTATTCGCCGGGATCCGCTACCACCGCCGCCGCATTTTCCGCACCTGCCTCCGCGCCTACACTGCGTCTGGCCACCAGTGCGTTCGCAGCGTTGTTAGCCTTTTCATGCAGTTCGTGGAACTTCCGGACGAGTGCATGGGCGTCCTGAGGCTCGAACGCCACCCGGATCCCGACGCACTTACCGTCCCACTCCGTGCTCGGAAGAAGCGACATTGCAGTGGCGAGGTCGTCTTCACCGACCCGGAACCAGAGATCCAAAAGAATGGACGGCAACTGCTTGGGCGCGTCCTCATCGCCTGGAGGCGTCCTGCCGATGGCGTCGATCTCGGCCCACAACGCCGCGCTGAAGTCGAAGAGTTCGAACTTCTTCGCTTCGCCACGGAGCATCGAGTACAGGCCTTGGACGGCAGACGTCTTGCCGCTGTTGTTGGCGCCAACGAAGATGGAAATCTCATCGTCAAGCTCAATGACGACGTCGCGCAGTCGGCGATAGTTCTGCAGCCGATATGCCTGTAGCTTCATGATCACCTCTTCCTAAGTGTGGCCGGGACAACTTGGTGCTGAGCACACAGGCCGGCTGCTTTCCTTTGAGCGTTCGTGAATCTAACAGCATCTATGTGCGGATGCCGAGAGGAGACTTATATAGCGCACGCCATGCTAAACCTCCAGTCAGCACATCAACGTCTAAATAACGACGTCCTTACTCATACATACATCACTTCACGTATCGTAGCAGCGGCGATTTTGAGGCCATGCCAATCAAGAAGAAGTAGGAGACAATGATGAAAAACAACGAGTTACCAACAGAAATATCTTGCGAGGTCTACCTTACGCTGACCTATGGTATCGCCCCTGGTCTCGGCCGTCAGGCGAAGTACTCGGCCCAGCCGATTTTGATCTGTCGAGAACTAGCCAAAAAAACGAGCGTCCAAGTGGCTAACTTAGGTGTGGATTTGCTGAAATCGCCTGCTATCAGTTATGCGCAAATTATTCTACCAGACGGAACATTGCTGTCTGGAGCTGTAACCAAAATCAGCCCCTGCGGCACCTACTTTGAGATGATTGAGGATAAGGGTGTGAATCGCCCCTAGTTTCGTAGACGCCATCAAGCTTAAAGGAAGGGTTGCTAACTTTGCGTAACTGTCCGCTTATGCCCGATAACTGCCTGCCCACGTTAGGCAGAAATCGGCCAAAAACGGTCAATGCTGCTAACGGGGGAGTTGAGTTAGCTATCCTGGTAGAAAATCAGGATCGCAGTGAACAGACGCCCTCCCAGGGAGGTCCGCGCATCATTGAAATCGTAGGACAGATAGTGCAAGGGCCGTGAAGCTTGCGCTCCATCAACCCCCAACCAAAGATAGGCGCGGGCCAGGATTGGAGCATGTAAGCGAAGTCTTCCGCAGCCATCGAGGCTGTCTCGTCCCAATGCACATTCTCAATACCCGAGACTGTCGCAACAACGTCACGAACGCGCTGAGCGCAGGCCGGGTCATTCTGAAAACTGCTAACCCGGTGCTCCCGCAACAGTGAAATCCGTGAGTTGGCCGATCAGTGACAGACCAGCCCGTCACCGACCTTGATGCTGTCCACCAGAAACGCGTTGCTGTGCAGATCCCATGCCCGAACCTGGCCGCCTCGGGACTGCCAGTCGCGCAGCCCGGCTTGCAGCACGCGCAGGCTTTTCTGGTCAGGCCTCGCGAGGTAGATCCTGGCGTCGGTGCTGGCTTGGAGGGTGTCCGGCAGCATTCGATAGAAACGCCAGTCGGGGGTTTGCAGCAGGCTGGTCAGCACCGTGCGTTCATCGGCCAGCAGACGACAGTCCCCCGCCAGAAATGCCGAGGCCGCGCGGATGTTCGAAGGGAACGTCAGCAATCGAGCGCCCTGATGCTCCAGCGTCCTGGCCCAGGGGCTGCCGAATGCGACGCAGACGCTCTGGCCTTTCAGCCCGGAACCCGCAGGCGACGACGCATTGCGCAGGCTGAGCAAGGCGCCCTGGCTATAAGGCCGTGGCAGTTCATTCAATCCGGCCCGCTGCTGATTCAGCGACGGTACGTCGAGACTGCCGACGAGGACGGCGTCCACTTCACCTTTTTGCAGGTAGTCCGACAGGTCTTCGTTGGGAATGGCGCTCAGGCGCACACTGATACCCAAGTAACGACCCAGCGCAGCGGCGAGTTCGGCGTCCATTTCGTCGGGTTCGGCCACCAGCGCTTCCGTGCTGTAGGTCGGTCGCGGGTAACTGCGCACGCCAATGCGCAGCACCTGATTGCTGCGCGCAGCCTGCAACAGCGGACCGCCCTTGAGGTCTGGCTCGTCGAGCATCGGCAGCAACCACAGCCAGCAGACCGCTGCAGCGCTGACCAGCAAGGCCAGAGCGTAATGCAGGCTCTGCCGGGCCCGTCCTGCCTCTCGTCTACCCGGCATGTTTCAGCCCACGGCGCCAGCGGGTGAAGCGTCGTTCCAGCAGCGCCAACAGAAAATTGAGCAGCAATCCGACGACAGCCAGCAGCAGAATGCCGGCGTACATGCTTGGAATCTGGAACACCTCTTGGGAATTGAGCGTGAGGAAGCCCAGCCCGGAATGCGCGCCGATCATCTCGGCCGCGACCAGCGCAGTGATGCAATAGGCGCCAGCCAGACGCACGCCCGTGAATATCGAAGGTGACGCCGAAGGCAGGACGATTTTCAGGAACAGAAACCGTCGGTTGGCGCCCATAGACAATGCCGAGTTGATCAGCAACGTGTCGACCTGCTTCACGCCACTGATGGTGCTCAACAGGATCGGCCAGAACGACGCCCAGAAGATGATCGCGACCTTGGACATCTCGCCGATGCCCAGAAACAGGATGAACACCGGAAACAGCGCCAGCGCGGAGGTCTGCCGGAAGAACTGCAATAGCGGGTCGAGAATCCGTTCCAGTCGGGCGAACCAGCCCATGAGCAAACCCAGTGTCACGCCAGTGACGATGGCGAGGGCAAGACCGGCCAGAGAGCGGATCAGACTGGCTTGCAAGTGCTTGACCAGTTGACCGTTGCCGGCCATGTCGAAAATTGCCTGAAACACTTGCGACGGCGGGCTCAGATAGCCGGGATTGACCACGCCCAGACGCGGCAACGCCTCCCACAAAGCCAGAAACGCAATGATGCCGATCGAACTGTCGAGCACCCTGCGCGAGGTTTTATTCCATGCCATATTCACACCCCGATCCGATAGCCGCTGCGTTGCGCAACCTGTTGCCAGCTTTGGTGCCGGGCCAATTCATCCTGTCCGGAACTGTCACCGGAACTGTCATCCACTGCCCCGCCCATGGCTTCGCGCAACGAGGTCCACGCCTGCTGACGCAACTGCACGAAAGCGTGGCTGTTGCGCAGTTGCGGCAGTCGCGGTCGTTCGAGGTTTATGTCGATGATCTCCTTGATCCGGCCCGGACGCGGGGTCATTACAGCGACGCGATCCGAAAGAAAGATCGCCTCGTCCAGACTGTGAGTGATGAACACGATGGTTTTCTTGTGCAGATCCCAGATCCGTAGCAGTTCGTCCTGCAGGCTTTCCCGGGTTTGCGCATCAAGGGCGGCGAAAGGCTCGTCCATCAGCAGCACGTCCGGCTCGTAGACCAGCGAGCGGGCAATCGCCACGCGCTGACGCATGCCGCCAGACAGCTCATGGGGATAGCGTGAGGCAAAGCCGCTCAAGCCCACCAGATCAATGTATTGGCGAGCCTTTTCCAGCCGTTCGGCCTTGCCAACGCCACGAATCTCCAGGCCCACGGCAACGTTGTCGAGCACGGTACGCCAAGGCAGCAAGGCGTAACCCTGGAACACAACGCCTTGATTACGGTTGATGCCCTTTAAAGGTTTGCCGTCGACTTCCAGGGTGCCGCCAGTCTTGTTCGCCAACCCCGCGAGGATGTTCAGGAAGGTCGATTTCCCGCAGCCGGACGGGCCAAGAATTGACAGAAATTCACCTTCACGAACCTGCAGGTCAAAGCCCTTCAGCACCTGGACCCGTTCACTGCGCCCTGCCTCGTCCTGCGCCTGGTACTCCATGTGTACATCTGATGCGAAAATTTTGTGCACTGCCACTCCTGATAGAACTTGAACATCTCAATTGTCTGGGAACAGGTTCAGATCGGGCCTGCTCTTACGCGCGTGCCTTGGCAAACGGGTTGAATTCGTTGGTGTACACGTCCTTGACCGACACGGCGCCCGACTGGATTTTTTTCTCGTTCTGCAGAATGTCGATGTAGTACTGGATCGGCGGTTCGGTGACGATCAGGTCGTCGATGTAGGCATAACGCTCCACCAGTTCAAGCTTGGTGCCGATGCGCTGGGAGACGATCTTGCGTGCGTCATCCGGGTTGGCGTTTACCCAGTTTGCGGCCTTGGCGATGGCGGCGACGAAGTCTTGCGTTGCCTCGGGATTGGCGCGAATGAACTTGCCGAAACCGCTGTAAGGCGCCATGCCGCCGAGGCCCTGGTCCAGATCGTAATCGCTCCAGAGCTTGCGCAGTTCGGGGTTGTGCTCGGCACCGCCCGAGGCTGGCGGGTGGATGATCGCGATGTCGATGTTGCGGGTCACCAGCGTCTGCTCACCCTGGTTGTCCGGGATCACGACCCAGTTGATCTTGTCGACGTCCACCTGATGCTCGCGCAGGTATTTCTTGGTCACGAACTCAGCGCAGGCACCGAAGCTGTTGAAGCCGACAGTTTTACCTTCCATGTCCTTGGGCGTGAAGATCCCCGAATCGGCACGCACGAAGTACTTCATGTGCGGCGCCTCCTGCAGGGTCTTGCCGCCTGCCGCCACCACTTTAAGATCCATTCCGCTGGCGATGGCCGAGATCACCAACGGCACCATCCGCGAACCGAAATCGATCTCGCCGGTGCCAACCAGCGGGATGATCTGAGGCGCAGCGATCTTGCCGATGTAGTTGGGCCGCGTGCGCGTCCCTTCGAAGTAGCCCAGCGAGTCGGCCAGATACACCAGATCGAAGGACGGGTTGTCCGGATACTTGAAGCTTGCGACCTGATCGGAGCGCTGCTTGATCACTGCTGGGGCGCCATCGACGACTTTGGCCGGTTTGTCGCAGCCCGGCAGAATCAAGCCTGCCGCACCGGCAGCGCTGAGCAGCGCAACCTGTTTGATGAAGACCCTGCGGCTGTTGTGCTCTTGCATGTTGGTGTTTCCCGTGCCCGAAGGCGGCTGGCTGATGGCGTTGTTTATATCCGCGACTGCTGATGTTTAAACCCGCGACTGGCGGCCGTTGAAAGGATGACTCGGGTCGTTGTAGCCCGGCGTCGATGAGTGACCGGTGACCACCAGATCATCAACGAAGGCTTCGTCTTCTGCGCTGAAGCGGAATTCCAGCGCAGGCAGGTAGTCGTCCCACTGCTCCTCGGTGCGCGGACCTGCAATCGCCGAAGTGATAAGGCGGTTGTTCAGCACCCAGGCCAGGGCGAACTGGCCGCTGGTGATGCCCCGAGCCTGAGCGTAGTCCTTGATGCGTTGGGCCAGATTGAGGGATTCAGGACGCCATTCGGTCTGCTTGAGCCGCGCATCGTTGCGCCCGGCCCGGGTGCCCTCCGGCGCCGGTTGGTCCGGCAGGTATTTGCCGGTCAGCACGCCTCGCGCCAGCGGGCTGTAAGACACAACGCCGATGCCGTAGTACTCGGCGGCAGGCAGGTGCTCGACCTCGATCTGCCGGTTGGCCAGGTTGTACAGCGGCTGGCTGGCGACTGGACGTTCGACGCCCAACAGATCGGCGGCACGGCTGAACTCGGCAAGCTTCCAGCCGCGATGGTTGGACAGGCCGTAGGAGCGGATCTTGCCTGCACGAATCAGGTCCGACAGCGCACGCACTGTTTCCTCGACCGGTGTTACCGGGTCTTCGCGGTGCAGATAGACCAGATCAATGTAATCGGTATTCAGGCGCTTGAGGCTGGCGTCCACGGACTGAATGACGTTGTTGCGCGACGCGCCAAGGTTGTTCGGGCCAGCACCGCCAGGGTTGGGATTGACGAACTTGGTCGCCAGCACCCATTGCTGACGACGCGCCGCGATCAGGCGGCCGACCGCTTCTTCGGAAGCGCCGGCGTTGTAGCCGTTGGCGGTATCGATGAAGTTGACGCCCTGCTCGAACGCCTTGTCGGTGATGCGGCGGGAGACGTTTTCGTCCGTCTGTCCACCGAACATCATGGTACCCAGGGTCAACGGTGAAACCTTAATACCGTGACGGCCCAGTGGCCGATAATCGATAGCGCTCATGTCTACTCCATTCAACAAAGATAATTAACGATAGGCACGTGCAAACTCTGCAACTTGCAGAATTCACCTCAGCACAGTGATGACGCAGCAAACATGCCAATAAACAAATCGAGGCGACAATAATGACGCACAGGATTAACCGTCAATAATATCCGCCTCCCTGGCTATAACTTTTTCAGCTAATGTTATTCCCGCGACGACTTACTAAATACTCAAGTGTTGCTCCACCAACAGCAGTCAGGCAGAAGACATCAAACCGGCGCAACGCCCGGCGCAGCAGGCTTTTCAGCATTTTTGCAAACAAGCCTTTGTTTTCGGGAAATAAACACGAAACTTCCACCGACGGCATATTGTTTGCAAAAGCCTGCTTACAACATTCACCGCCGGAGTGTTTCTATTGTCCTCTTACTCTTCACCGCTCGATTTTCCTGACAGCCCTTTATCCCGCGCTTTTTCTCAGCCGCTCATACTTGGTTTATTTCTTCCCGTTCAATCGGGTGGCTGGAGTGCCTCAGCATTGCCACGAGAAACCGACTGGACTTTCGAATACAACAAGCAACTAACATTGCGCGCCGAAGCCTTGGGCTTTGATCTGGTATTCGCCCTCGCCGAATGGCTGGGCAAAGGCGGCTATGGTGGCGACATCCGCTATCACGACGAATCTCTGGACGCCTTCATCACTCAGGCGGCGCTTGCGTCGGTGACTGAACGCATCATGCTGATCTCTACCCTCCATGTGCTTTACGGCCCCTGGCACCCGCTGCATCTGGCCAAGTTCGGCGCCACCCTGGACCACATCAGCAACGGCCGCTGGGGCCTGAATCTGGTGACTGGCCATCGTCATCGCGAGCATCGTCGGTTCGGCCATGAGCCCATCGAGCATGATCAGCGCTATCAGCAGGCGGACGAGTTCATTCGCGTCGTGCAGCAGTTGTGGGCGAGCAATGAAAATGTCGATTTCAGTGGCGATTACTACCGCCTTGAAGAGGCTTACAGCAGCGTCCAGCCACGCTTCGGTCGCCCGGTGCTGGTCAACGCCACGGGCTCCAGCGCGGGTATCGATTTTGCCGCGCGGCACTCGGACATCGTGTTCACCACCAGCCCCGGCAGCGCCGAAATCGAAGACGCCCTGAGCAAGCTGCCCGACCACCTCTCACGTATCAAACAAGCGGCGCTGAGCCATGGCCGGCAGGTTCGCACGCTGATCAACCCGCTGGTGATCTGCCGCGACAGCGATGCCGAGGCCTGGGAGCACCACGCCGCGATCACCGCCGCAGGCGACGCCGGAACCCTGGCCGGACACGCCCGTGAAGCCAGCGACGCCCACGCCTGGCGCGGACACAAGGCCGACCATCGTTATGTCGGCGGCAACATCCAGTTGGTCGGCAGTCCCGAGACGGTGGTGCGCGACATCCTGCGCCTCAAGCAGGCTGGCATCGACGGCATCCAGTTGAGCTTCTTCGACTTCGCCCCGGACCTTGAACAGTTTGCCGAACGCGTACTGCCGCTGCTCTATCAAGCCGGTTTGCGCCACTGAATCCCTGCAAGGAAGAACGTCAATGCCCTTCTCACGTCGTCAATTCATCGCTGGTTTATCCGCCCTGCCGCTGCTGGGCGCAAGCGTACCTTTCTTGCCCAGCGCGCTGGCGTCAGCCACCGCCGAAGCCGTCACAGGTCGACGCATCTTCAGCCTGCTGGTAAACCCCGAGCCGCCATCGTTGAGCTCCTTCAACACCACCGCCGGCACCACCATCACGGCCAGCAGCAAGGTCCTCGAAGGCCTGCTGCGTTACGACGAAAGCCTGACGCCGCAAGCGGGTCTGGCCGTGGCCTGGGAAGCTGCTGCCGATGGCCTGAGCTACCACTTCAAGCTGCGTCAGGGCGTGAAATGGCACGACGGCCAGCCGTTCACCGCTCAGGACGTGGCTTTCTCCCTAGACCTGAACAAGCGTTATCACCCACGCGGCGGCAGCACCTTCGCCAACCTTGTGACCGTGGAGACGCCCGACGACTACACCGCCATCGTCAAACTGGCCAAGCCTGCGCCGTATCTGATTCGCGCCTTCGCCGGCAGCGAAACGCCGATCCTGCCCAGGCATCTGTATGCCTCAGGCGATCCCCTGAGCAACCCGCACAACAATGCCCCAGTGGGCACCGGTCCTTATCGCTTCAAGCAGTGGCAGCGCGGCAGTTTCATCGAGTACGAGCGCAACCCCGACTATTGGGATGCCAGCCTGCCAAGCGTCGATACGCTGTTCCTCAAGGTCTTGCCGGACTCTGCCGCTCGCCTGGCGGCGTTCGAAAACGGCAGCCTCGATGCCGGTGGCCAGAGCCCTGTGCCGCTCAGCGATCTGAAGCGCATCACCCAGTCGGGGAAACTGCAATTCACCACCCGCGGCTACGCCTACAGCATCACGCCGACGATGCTTGAGTTCAATCTGGACAACCCGCTGCTGGCTCGTCACGAAGTACGCAAGGCCATCGCACACGCCATCGACCGCGAGGTGATCAAGAAGGTCGTCTATTACGGCTACGCCGACGTCAGCGTGTCACCGATTCCGAAGAATTTCCCGCAGTATGTCTACGAAGGGCCTGATCCTTACCCGTTCGACGTGGCCAAGGCCAACGCGCTGCTGGATGAGGCCGGCTTCCCGAAAAAAGGCACCTCGCGCTTCACACTGACCCTCGACCCGCTGCCCTACGGCGACAGTTATGCCCGCACCGCCGCCTATATCCGCACGGCCCTGGCGCGGATCGGCATCGACGTACAACTGCGCTCCCAGGACTTCCCGACCTACACCAAGCGCATCTACACCGACCGCGACTTCGATTTCGCGGTCGTCGGCATGGGCACGATGTTCGACCCCACTGTCGGCGTGCAGCGCCTGTTCTGGTCGAAGAACTTCCGCAAGGGCCTGCCGTTCTCCAATGGCTCGCACTACAACAACCCGGAAGTCGACCGGCTGCTGGAAAGCGCGGCGGTGGAAACCGACGAGCAAAAACGCGGCGAGCTGTTCAAGGCGTTTCAGAAGATCGTCATCGAGGAGCTGCCCAACATCACGCTGGTCATGCAGCAACAGGTGACGGTCTTCAACACACGGGTTTCGGGGTTCGAGTCCGATGGCAACGGGCTGGATGGCAGCCTGGCTGACGTGCGCGTGGCTGGGGAAGCGGTTGCCCATGGTTGATCGTCTGCGGATCTTGCGTCTGGCCCGACGCACGCTGTGGCAAGCGGTGCCGACGGTGTTCGGAATTCTACTGCTCAACTTTCTGTTGCTGCGGCTGATTCCCGGCGATGCCGTTGACGTGCTCGCCAGTGAGTCGGGGGGCGCCACCGAAGCCACCCTGGCGCAGTGGCGCTCGCACTACGGGCTGGACCTGAATCTGGGCCAGCAACTGCTCGCCTACCTCAATCACCTGGCGCATCTGGATCTGGGGATTTCGCCGCGCTTCAACGTACCGGTGATTCAACTGGTGTTCGAGCGTTTGCCCAACACCTTGGTGCTGATGGTCAGCGCGCTGGTATTGGCGCTGATCATCGGCATCGCGGCGGGTGCGGTCATGGCCAGCAAGGCCGGTCGATGGCCGGACCGGGTGCTGTCGCTCACCGTTTTGTTGCTGTATTCGACGCCCGGCTTCTGGATCGGCTTGATGGCCGTGGTGCTGTTCTCCATCACTCTAGGCTGGCTGCCCAGCGATGGCAGCGAAACCCTTGGCCTGGATCTGCAAGGCGTGGATTGGCTGTTCGACCGGTTCAAACACGCCGTGCTGCCGGTGCTGACGCTCTCGACCTTTTACATCGCCCTGTACGCACGCCTGACCCGCGCTTCGATGCTTGAAGTGTCGCGTCAGGATTTCGTCCGCACCGCGCGGGCCAAGGGGCTGAGTCCGGCGCGGGTCGCCATCCGTCATGTGCTGCGTAACGCCTTGCTGCCAGTCACCACCCTCGCCGGCCTGCATTTCGCCGCGCTGCTGGGTGGCGCTGCGGTCACCGAAACCCTGTTCGGCTGGCCGGGGCTTGGCCGTCTGACCCTCGATGCCGTTTTGTCCCGGGACTACAACCTGCTGCTGGGAATCCTGCTGCTGTCTTCGATGCTGGTGGTCGTGGCCAACGTGTCCATGGACCTGCTGCAAGCGTGGCTAGACCCGCGAATCCAGGTGGATTAACCCCTTTTCAAAAGTGAGTGTTCGATGTCGTTGATGGCTATTCAATCGATCCGGTCCGGTCACAGTGAAACACTCTGGGCCGCGTTACGCCGCAGCCCTGCCGCGCTGACCGGCACCGGCATTTTGGTGCTGACCCTGGCCATGGCGCTGACCGCCGGTTATTTCTTTCCCGGCGATCCGTCGGAGATGGTTGCCGAGCCGCTGCTCTGGCCCGGCAGCGACCCGGCCTACCCGCTGGGCACCGATTCACTGGGCCGCAACGTCGCCGCCGGGATTGCCTACGGCGCACGCGCCTCGCTGATGATCGCGCTGTACGGCACGTTGATCAGCGTGGTCATCGGCGTTGTGGTGGGCGCGCTGGCCGGTTATCACGGTGGCCGTCTGGGCGATCTGCTGATGCGCGTCACCGAAGTGTTCCAGACCGTGCCATCGTTTCTGCTGGTGATCGTCATTGTCGCCATCGGCAACCCCACGGTGAACATCATTGCCCTGGCCATCGGCATCTCGTCGTGGCCGACCATTGCGCGGCTGATACGGGCCGAATTTCGCACCCTGCGCGAAGCTGATTTCGTCACCGCTGCACGTAGCCAGGGCTTCAGCAATCGCTCGATCATTCTTCACGAAATCCTGCCCAACGCCTTGGCGCCGCTGGTGGTAACGGCCTCGATTCTCGTGGCCTCGGCGATCCTGATCGAAGCCGGCCTGGCCTTCCTCGGCATGAGCGATCCGAACAAACCGAGTTGGGGCGGCATGATCGGCGCCGGCCGCGAACAGATCGCCAGCGCCTGGTACCTCACTGCCCTGCCGGGTGTGGCGATCATCGCCGTGGTGCTGGCCTTCAACATGCTCGGCGACGGCCTCAACGATGCGCTCAATCCACGCCTGCGCCGGTACATCCCATGAGCCTGCTCGATGTGCGCGGACTGCGCGTAAGTTACGAAGGCGTCGAGGCGGTACAGGGACTGGACTTCACTCTGGAGGCCGGGGAAACCCTGGCACTGGTGGGCGAATCCGGCTGCGGAAAATCCACCACGGCGTTGGCGCTGCTCAGGCTGTTGCCGGGCAATGCGAAGTTGAGCGGCCAGGTGCTGTTCGAAGGCCGTGACCTGTTGCAGCTGTCGCCAAGGCACATGCGCCAGTTACAGGGCAATGCACTGGGCATGGTTTTTCAGGAACCGCTATCGAGCCTGAATCCGGTGCTGACGCTCGGCGAGCAACTGAACGAAACCTTGCTGACCCACACCGATTTGACCCGGCGCCAGGCTTACACGCGCGCCGAAGAGCTGTTCGGTCTGGTGCAGTTGCCGCGCCCCGCCGCCCACCTCAAGGAATACCCGCAGCACCTGTCCGGCGGGCAGCGCCAGCGCGTGATGATCGCCATGGCCATCGCTTGCGAACCGCGCCTGCTGATCGCCGATGAGCCGACCACTGCGCTGGATGTGTGTGTTCAGGCGCAAATCCTCGAACTGCTCGACAGCCTGCGCAAGGAGCTGCGCATGGGCCTGCTGCTGATCACCCACGATCTGGGCGTGGTCAGGCAACAGGCCGATCGGGTGATCATCATGCATGACGGCCAGGCACTGGAGCATCTCCCCACTGCCGAACTGTTCCGCAGCCCGGCGCATCCTTACAGCAAGGGCCTGCTCAACGCTTCGCTGGGGCGTGACCACAGCCAGCATTACCTCGACAACCGCCTGCCCGAAATTCAGGTCACGCGCACGCCGGGTCAGGCCAACAGCTACAAGGTCAGCAGCACCCTGTACCTGCCGGGGAAGGCCCCGCGCCCTTCCAGCCAGCACACGCCGCCGTTGCTGCACGTGGAAAACCTGAGCCTGGGTTATGGCGAAAAGGACGTGCTCAGTGGTTTGTCCTTCGACATCGGTGCGCGGGAGACCGTAGGGTTGGTGGGCGAGTCAGGCTGCGGCAAATCGACCTTGAGCAAGTCGCTGCTGGGCCTGCTGAAACCACGCCAGGGTCATGTCGCATTCAATGGCCGCAACATCGCCAGCTTCAGTCCTGCCGAACAATTGGCATGGCGCGGACAGCTGCAGATGATCTTTCAGGATCCCTATGCCGCGCTCAATCCGCGCCACAGTGTCGAGACCATTCTCGACCGGGTTCAGCGCCTGCACGGCCTGGACGATGCGGGTCAACGAGCCAGGGCGCGGGAAGCCATGCTCGATGCCGTGGGCCTTGCCCGCAACAGCCTCAATCGCCTGCCCCACCAGTTTTCCGGTGGCCAGCGCCAGCGCATCGGCATCGCCCGGGCGCTGATCGTCAAACCGAAACTGGTGATCTGTGACGAGCCGGTTTCGGCGCTCGACGTGTCCACTCAGGCCCAGATTCTTAACCTGCTGGTGGAGCTGCGCGAGGCCTTCGATCTCTCGTACCTGTTCATCTCCCACGACCTTTCGGTGGTGCGCTACTTCTCGGATCGGGTGCTGGTCATGCACGACGCCCGCATCGTCGAACAGGCCACGCCGCAGACCCTCTGGCAGCAACCGCAACATGCTTACACCCAACGCCTGTTGGCTGCGATCCCCGGCAGCCGGCCGGTTTCTCTACCTCTGAGCAGCAGCCTGTCCTTTGCGGTCGCCTGCTAGTTCTGGACTAAAACCAGGAGCCATCTCATGACCCAACGTACTGACACGCTCAAACTCGGCCTCTTCTTGCGAGCCACTGGGCACCACATCGCCGCCTGGCGCGACACAGGCTCCGAAGCCAACGCCGGCACGCGTCTGGATCACTTCGTCGATCTGGCACGCAAGGCCGAAGCAGCTGGCTTCGACACCCTGTTCCTCGCCGACAGCGTTTCCGTGCGCGGAATCGATGCGCCGACCTTCGACCGAGTCATCGCGCCGAGCCTGAGCTTCGAGCCGCTGACGCTGTTGTCGGCTCTGGCCGCCGTGACCTCGCGCATAGGTCTGGTAGCCACGGCCAGCACCAGTTACAGCGAACCGTTCAACCTGGCCCGGCAGTTCGCCTCGCTGGACCAGATCAGCGGCGGCCGCGTTGGCTGGAACCTGGTCACCAGCAGCGACCCGGACGCCGCGAAGAACTTCGGCGGGGCCAGTCAGGGCGCCCAGGCGGCCCACGCCGACCGCTACAGCCGCGCGCGGGAATTCCATGAAGTGGTCGACAAACTGTGGGACAGCTGGGAGGACGACACTCTGCTGCTGGACAAGGAAAGCGGGATATTCCTCGACCGCAACAAGCTGCACGTGGCCGATCACCAGGGCGAGCACTTCCACGTGCGCGGCCCGTTGAATGTATTGCGCTCCCCTCAGGGCAAGCCGGTATTGGTGCAGGCTGGCGCCTCCGATGATGGTCGTGCCTTGGCGGCGGCCACGGCGGAAGCGATTTTCGCTGCGCACCAGAGCCTCGCCGATGCTCAGGCGTTCTACAGCGACATCAAATCCCGCGCTGCGGTGCTGGGGCGCAAACCCGAGCACATCAAGATCCTGCCGGGGGTGACGATCTTTACCGCGCCGACTTCGGCCGAGGCCCACGCCAAACATCAGCGCCTGCAGGATCTGGTGCACCCGCAAGTGGGCCTGAGCCTGCTCTCGGGCTTGCTCGGCGGGGTCGATCTGTCTCACCTGCCACTGGACGGCCCGCTGCCGCAGGACCTGCCTGCCACCAACGCCTCGAAAAGCCGTCAGCAACTGATCCTGCAACTGGCCGCCGAAGGCCTGACCATCCGCCAGCTGTACCTGCGTCTGGCTGGCGCACGGGGGCACTGGACGCTGGTGGGTTCCCCGGAAGAAGTGGTCGATCAGTTGCAAGCGTGGTTCGAAGGCTACGGCGCCGATGGCTTCAACATCCTGCCGCCGACTTACCCCGAAGGCCTCGACGATTTCATCGCGCTGATCCTGCCGGAGCTGAAACGTCGCGGCTTGGTGCCTGCCGATGGCCCCACCGGCAAGACCCTGCGCGAGCGACTCGGGCTGCCTTATCCGCAGCACCCGGCGACGCTCAAGCGGGAGCTTTCAGTCGCCGTTTGAAAAAGAGCCACTCGAGTGACTGACATACGGCAGACGCCAATCCCGGCGTCCGTCGACTTCTTGCCCCACCGCACCGACTGCAAAGAGAAAACCGCCATGACCCATCAAATCAACGCCGCATGGGGTGCAGGCCCCGGCCCTGCCTACGAACAACTGGCCGAGCGCTTCCGGCCCCTGTTCGCCCGGCTGCGTGAAGGCGCCATCGACCGCGAGCTGCAACGCCGCCTGCCGGTGGAAGAAATCCAGCAGCTCAAGGCCGCAGGCTTCACCGCCCTCCGCGTGCCCAAGGCCTACGGCGGGTCTGGGGTGAGCATTCCCGAGCTGACCAACCTGCTGATCGAGCTGGGCGAAGCCGATTCCAATCTCGTGCAGGCACTGCGCGGCCATCTGGGCTTCACCGAAAGCGTGCTCAGCAGCCCCAACGAGGAACGCCGCACTCTGTGGCTGGAACGACTCGGCCGGGGTGAAACGGTCGGCCCTGCTACGGGCGAAATCGGCCAGACGACCCAGGCGCAACTGAACTCGCGGCTGTACCTGGACGGCGAGCAATGGCGCATCGATGGGACCAAGTTCTACACCACCGGCAGTCTGTACAGCGACTGGATCGACGTTGCCGTCAGCGATCACGATGGCAAGCGCGTGTTCGTCACCGTACGTCGTGAGTCCGAAGGTGTTGAGGTGGTCGATGACTGGAGCGGCTTCGGCCAGACCCTCACCGCCAGCGGCACGGCGCATTTCCGGGCCGTTGTGGTGGACCCGCGCAACATCGTCAGCAACGAGGAGCGCTTCCAGTACTCGCCAGCGTTTTTCCAGATCATCCACCTCGCCAATCTGGCCGGCATCGGCCGCGCCCTGAGCGGTGAAGTGGCAGACGCCGTGGCCAGGCGCACCCGCAGTTTCAGCAACGGCAACGCGCCTCGGGTCGCTCAGGACCCGCAGGTGCTGCAAGTGGTCGGCAGTCTGCGCGCGGCGGCCTACAGCGCTGGCGCCATCGTGCTGAAGAACGCCGAGGCTATCCAGCGTGCCTATGAAGCGGGCCTGACCGGCGACCCCGACGCGCTGAAGCAGGCGGTCGATATCGCCGAACTGGAAATCGCCCAGTCGCAAACCATCGTCAGCGATCTGATCATCGACGCCAGCTCCAGGGCCTTTGATGCCGTCAGCGCCTCGGCGACATTAAGATTGAACGGTCTGGACCGATTCTGGCGCAATGCGCGCACTTTGGCTTCGCATAACCCCCGCATCTACAAGGACCGCATCGTCGGCGACTTCGCGGTCAATGGCACCCCACCGCCAGCGCAATGGAAAATCGGCATCGCCTGATTTTTAAAGCGCAACTTAGAAAAAGCCGACGTCTGTCGGCTTTTTCCGTTTCACAATCATTATCGTATCTGAACGGCAGTTTTGGCTCGAAAGCGGTCAGACTGCGCGCGGGTTGCCATGTTAAGGCGAGATCAAAGTGGCATCCCCATCTCAAAAGCACGCGTCTCGAAGCCCATCTCTTCATACAACCGAACGGCAGGGGCATTGAAAGTCCACACGGCTAATCTGATGTCTTGAGCACCTTGTTGAGTCCCCCACTGTTGAACCAAATTCACCAGCTTGCGACCGATACCGTTGCCCCAAAAGCGCTCCGCTACACATACCGAGCCAATTCGAACGAATTTCATCGGCTGCATGAGTGGACCGCTGCCTGACGATAGGCTGGCCGTGATAAACCCCGCAGCTATCCCATCGACATGGGCGATGAAGACAATCTGCCCCGGTCCCTCGAAGAAGCTCATCCAATGAGGAGCATCCCGAGAGAAATCATGGCTCGCAGCGGTATAGATTTCGGGCCGTGCGGCATGGTGGATCGCGTTGAGCAACTGACCCAACTCACAAATGGCAGGCACATCAACTGCGGTGGCATGACGACAAGTGATCGATTTATCCATTCTCTGAAACGCTCCTGGTTACGATAATGCAGACAACTCTGCTGCTGCGCGGTGAGCCAATCTCAATACCTTTCCCATCATCAAAGTCCTATGCGGTTGTCATGCTTTGCATGTTGTGTACCGCCCGAGCATTCTCAGTCTGATTGGCCCTTCGATTGCTTGTATGCGAGATACCAAGCAGACAGGGAGATACAACATGCAAGAATGGATCACGAATGAGCACGTAGACGCAAACGTCCTGCAAGCGATCAGAAGCGGTGTGATCGATACAGGCCGTGAATTGGCCCGGACTCATGGAGGGTACGCTCAACCTATTGCATGCGCCGTTACCGAGGACTCGGCTTTGATCGGAGGCGCCACAGGCCGCACGGAGTTCAATCGTCTGTTCATCGACTATCTATGGACCGACCCACAGTGGCGTCTCCGTGGGCTGGCAGCCGAGGCATTGCACAAGATAGAGGCACTTGCCGCCCAACGAGGTTGCAGAGACGCCATCATTGAGACCTTGGATGACGACATCGCCAAGTGGTATCAACGGGCGGGCTATGTACCGATCGCGCAAGTGCCTGGCTACTGTGGTCCGTGGAGCCGACATACACTGATGAAATCACTCACCTCCCCAAACCCGATGGCATCGGTATAGATCATTCAAGATGACGCGCAATCCAGATACCTTCATGGCACTACAACGCTGGACAAGGCAGCACCTTGCGGGGGATCCAGCCCGAATGCGGATTCTCAGGCACGTTCGTGCGCTGAATGCTCCGGACTGCTGGGTGGCGGCAGGTTTCGTACGCAGCTTGGCGTGGGACAGACTTCACCAGCGGGCATATTCCCCCACTGCCTGACGACATTGACGTCATCTGGTAAGACGCTGAACAGGCTGAATGTCCGCTATCGGCCAAAAAGCGGTCGTTTAACCCTGCTCTGATATGCTTCCATCCGTTTCAGAAATCCGTTGATTCCTCCAGCCCGCCACCGTGCGGGCCAAGCCCGTAAGAGAGGGACGTTTCTTGCTCCTCAAGGACGAGTCTGAAATGTATGAAAGCTGATATTAGCGATGCTCCAGAGCGAGTCATTCGAAGACATCACAAGCATGGGGTTTTCTCCCTGGTTGTCTGTCTGATCCTCGGAAGCACAGCCGCGATAGGTACACTCCAGGCGATAAACCGAGCCTCAAGCATTGACGCAGCACACAAACATGCGATGAGCCCGAACGGCGTAGAAGGTGAACTGATACGCAACAGTGGAATGGCGCCGATGCAAGATCTAGCTGGCTCGCAGACTCAAGCATCATCGGACATACATCCATCAGCCAACGCAGTTCGGCAAAACGTCTTCAATGATCAGAACTTCATTGCCAGAGGTGCTGACAACGTACTTACCTTTCCCGCCAGGTCTGATCCTCCTGCACGAAAGGAGCGTTATAAGCCGATAAAGCTAACGATCGTCGGGCAACCGCCTCGTATGAAAGAGCAAGCGTGCCGGACTTTGAAGCAGGGCAGTATCGAATCCCGAAACTGTCGTGCCTGGATCGGCCTCAGGCATCGAAATTAGTCGTTGTCCGTTTTGGAACGCTAGCCGCCAGTAACCTGCGAAGCCCTCAAACGACAGGCTTCGATTGAACGCTCAGGCTACTTATGACCTGCCATTCCTGCCTCGCACTACGCTCTCGACACTCCCGGTATTTCCATATTTATCTTGCGCCAGAACGCTTCAGAGAAGCTGTAAACCGAGAATGCAATCAACCCGAAGGCCATTACCATTAAAGCCAGCCATCCACCCGGTAGATTCTGGAGTGCATCAAGGGCTTCTTTCATACCGGGCGGGTCCATGGCTTGATAGGCAGAGCCGCTAACAACCAACAGTAATGCAATCTCTATAAAAACGATGCCACGGGCAATCAGGCCAAACCGGGACACCGGGCGCACGTACCGCATGACGTCTTCGTCGGCCTCGAAATACTTCTCAAACGACGCCTTCCATCCCTTGATGATGTGAGCGATTCCAACACCAAGCGGAATGAGCGCGATCAGGTACACCAATAAGTTGGAATGCTCCCAGGACAACAGATGCGCCAGCCAATCTTTGGTTTGCCCACCTGAACTACTGGAGCTACCCATTCCGCTCATGAGTAGGCCTAACGCAAAAAATGCCAGCGCACCATTAACCACACCTCCCGCGAACAGACCGGTGCGAATTATCAGTCCTTTTAAATTCTTGCCGTGATGGTCGACATCACGCGTGGCTTGCAGCACACGCCAAGCTGCAAATACGAGCAGACCCGCCACCACCAGTCCCACTAAAAAATAGCCAAACGGCTGGGCTAATAAGGCTTCCAGGCTTTTGTGGCTGTCTTTTGCTTTTGTCGAATCCTTTGCCGCGAGCAATGCGAAGACACCGATGATCAGGTAAAGCACGCCTCGCGCGGCGTACCCTCCGCGTGCAAGGACAACAAGGCTGTGGTGCGCTGACATGAATGCTTTCCCGAAAGTAATACAGGAACAGACTCGTCTGACAGGCAGGGGTTCTATCAGCAAGCCCAAGACTGCAAGAGTCTTTGGAATGCGCGGGTTAATCGCCTTCCTCTGCCTTCTCTCGCTGGACGTATCAGCCCAATTGCGCGGCGCTCACCATGGCCCTCAGCAATACCGCGCATCCGGCTGCCAGATCTGCCGGGGTGGCATTTTCGATTTCGTTGTGGCTGATGCCGCCTTCGCACGGTACGAAAATCATGCCGGCTGGCCCCAGTTCAGCGATGAAAATCGCGTCGTGTCCCGCACCGCTGACGATGTCCATGTGGCTCAGGCCTAAACGCTGTGCGCCCTCGCGCACGGCATTGACACAGTCGCTGGCAAAGTCCAGCGGTGGGAAATCCGCAGTGGGCGTCAGTTCGTAAGTCAGGCCATTGTCGGCACACGCCTGTTCGATGGCCTGGCGCAGATCGTCGACCATCGCCTGCAATTTATCGCTGTGCAGATGCCGGAAATCGATGGTCATTTTCACCTCGCCCGGGATCACATTGCGCGAGCCGGGATGCACGCTCAGGCAACCCACCGTGCCGCAGGCATGGGGCTGACTGGCATGAGCGATCTGATTGACGGCGGTCACCACGCGGGCGGCGCCAACCAGCGCGTCCTTGCGCAGAGACATGGGCGTGGGGCCGGCGTGGGCTTCGACACCGCTCAGGGTCAGGTCGAACCACTTCTGGCCCAGACAGCCCATGACGACGCCGATGGTCTTGCGTTGGTCCTCAAGAATCGGCCCCTGCTCGATGTGCGCTTCGAAATAAGCGCCTACGGGGTGACCCAGAACCGCGCGACTTCCGGCGTAACCGATGCGTTGCAATTCTTCACCTACGACCAGGCCTTGCTCGTCCTGTTTCGCCAGGGTTTCGTCCAGATCGAGCTTACCGGCGAACACCCCCGAGCCCATCATGCACGGCGGGAAACGTGAGCCTTCTTCATTGGTCCACACCACGACCTCCACCGACGCCTCGGTTTCTACGCCGAGATCGTTCAAGGTGCGGATCACTTCAAGCCCGGCCATGACCCCAAAGCAACCGTCGAACTTGCCGCCCGTAGGCTGCGTGTCGATGTGGCTGCCGGTCATGACCGGTGCTTTGAGCGGGTCCTTGCCGGGCCTGCGGGCGAAGATATTGCCGATGGCGTCCACGCTCACGGTACACCCGGCCTCCTTGCACCATTTCACGAACAAGTCGCGGGCCTGGCGGTCCAGGTCGGTCAACGCCAGACGGCACACGCCGCCTTTGGCCGTTGCGCCCAGTTGCGCCAGATCCATCAGCGATTGCCACAGGCGCTCGCTGTTGATCAGGGGTGCGCTGGAGGTGAAAAGGTCAGGATCGATTCGGGTATTCATGATGATCTCCCATCAGCTCAAAACAATGTTCCATCGGGTTCAGGCCGCGTGGTGCCCAGCAATCTGCACAGCGAGCCGGACCAGACTCAGGTCACTGCCACGCGGCCCCATCAGCGAAATGCCGAGCGGTGCGCCGTCCTTGTTGACCAGCGGCATGGTCAGTTGCGGTGTGCGGCACAGCACGGAGATCGCCAGCAGGTGATGGGAGATCTGCCGGGTCTGTTCGATTTCTTCGTCTTTGGCGCTCAGCAATGGCGCGATGTCCGGGACTGTCGGCATGACCAACACGCGGTCCCCCAACAGTTCGTTCCAGGCCGCTGCAAAACGCTCACGCAACCCGCAAGCGTCGTTGTATTGGTCGTCGGTGACGGCTTTGGACCAAGCGAAACGCGCGGCCACGTCGGGGCCCAGGCACAAGCCGTTCTGCTCGATGAAATCACCTTGAGCCTGCCAGGCTTCGCGGCCCTGTATGTAGCGAAACGCCCAGTAGGCATCGGTCAGCGAGGGCAACTCGCCTTGCAGTTTTGCCGTGGGCCCGCACCAAGACTGGATCTGCGCCATGGCCGGTGCCAAAGCCGTCAGAGACTCGGCGGGCAGCATCGCAAACAACGCGTCACTGATCACCAGCTCAGGCGTGTCCGACAAGGGCGCAGTGTCGGCCCCTAACAGGCACTCCCCCACCAGACCGAACAGCGTGGCATCCCGGGTGAAAAACCCTGCAGTGTCCATGCTTTCGCACAGCGCCTGGGTGTTTTGCAACGAAATACGGCCATGGCTCGGACGCAGCCCAAACAGCCCGCAATAACTGGCAGGCGTGCGCACCGATCCGCCGGTGTCGCTGCCCATGGCGAAGTCGCACACATAGTTGGAGACGGCAGACGCAGAACCCGAGGATGAGCCACCGGGAATCCGGTCGTGGGCAGCACCGTTGCGCGGCGTGCCGTAGTGAGCGTTTTTGCCGCTCATGGAAAACGCCATCTCATTGGTGTGGGCCTTGCCGATCAGTTCGGCGCCCGCATCGAGCAAGCGCTGGATCGTCGGCGCGGTGGTGGTTTTGATCCCGGACATGGCCAGGACATGAGGATTTCCGCCCCCGGTCGGGTAACCGGCGACGTCAAAAAGATCTTTGGCCGCAAAGGTGTAACCGGCCAGCGGGCCGCTGGCGGCATGGGGCACATCGACAGAGGGGTAAGGCATCAAAGCAAAGGCAGAATCGCTCATGACAAAGGCTCACAAAGGGGTTGAACAGAGGCCTCATTCCAGTGATGACAGCTCACGGAATGGTCGGGAATGACGTCTTCGATGGCGGGGACCACGCTGCGGCAGATATCGCTGGCGCGCGGACAACGGGGTGCGAAGGCGCAACCGTCCGGCAGGTTGGCGAGGTCCGGCGGCGCACCGGGAATGCTGATCAATCGCTCGCCCTTGCGCAGGCCATCCTTGGGCCGGGTGCCCAGCAGCACGCGAGTGTATGGATGCTGCGGGTTGTCCAGCAGCTCGGCCAGCGGCGCCTGTTCGACAATGCGCCCGCCGTACATCACCGCCACTCGATCGGCGACTTCCACCGCCGCGCCGATGTCATGGGTTACGAAAATGATCGACAGCCCGAGCGCCTGTTGCAGTTCGCGCAGCAGGATCAGAATCTGGATCTGCACCGTGGCGTCCAGCGCCGTGGTGGGTTCATCCGCCAGCAGGATTTGCGGCTGACACGCCAGCGCCAGGGCGATCATTGCCCGCTGACGCATCCCGCCGGACATTTCGTGCGGGTACGCATCCAGCCGTTGCTCGGGGCTGGGAATGCGCACGCTGCGCAACGCCTCCAGCGCCGCCGCCCTCGCCTGGGCCTTGGACATCGGGCGATGGCGACGCAGCGCTTCCACAATCTGCTGGCCGATGGTGTAAACCGGGTCCAGGGCAAGCAGCGGCTCCTGGAAAATCATCGCCGCCACCGGACCGCGCAACGCTTGCAACTGCGTGCGCGACAGGGCCATGAGGTCTTGCCCGGCAATTTCGATCTGGCCTTCGATCTGGGTGGAACGCTCGGAATGCAGGCGCATCAGGGCGCGCAAGGTCACGCTCTTGCCGGAACCTGATTCGCCGATCAACGCCAGCACTTCACCCCGGGCGACCGACAGGCTGACGCCGTTGACCGCCGACAGGGTTTGCCCGCCGCGTTTGAAACGCACCTTCAGGTCGCGCACGGCAACCATGGTTTGTGGATTCATGCCAGGGCTCCCGTGTGGATCAGTTGCGCCGAAGGACTTTGGCTGTGCCCTGCCCCCGGCTGCACCATCAGGCACGCCGCAAAATGCTCGGCGCCGGTCATGGTCAACTGCGGCGCGGTTTGCGCGCACACCGCTTCGGCGTGAGGGCAACGGGTGTGAAAACGGCAACCCGATGGCGGATTGATCGGGCTGGGCGGATCGCCAGAAAGCGGCGAAACCAAGGTGCGATGGGCCGGGTCCATGGACGGCATGGAGGTCAGCAGCGCCTGGGTGTACGGGTGCCGGGCTTCGGAAAACAGCGCTTCGGCCGGGCCGACTTCGACGATTTCACCCAAGTACATGACCATGATCCGGTCGGACAGATAGCGCACCACGTGCAGGTCATGGCTGATGAACACGTACGTCAGATTCAGGTTGTCCTTGAGGTCCAGCAGCAGGTTCAGCACCTGGGCTTCCACCGATTTATCCAGCGCCGAAACCGCCTCGTCGAGGATCACCAGACGCGGGTCCACGGCCAGGGCGCGGGCGATGTTCACCCGTTGACGCTGCCCGCCGGACAATTCGTGGGCATAGCGCCCGGCGAATCGTGTCGGCTCCAGCCCCACTCGCCCGAGCAGGTCCCGGGCGCGTTGCAGGGATTCACGCTGGCTGACGCCATGCACTGAAGGGCCAAACGCAACCGATTGCTCCATGGTCAGGCGCGGATTTAGAGACGAGTAGCTGTCCTGAAACACCATCTGCACCTGACGCCGGTACGTACGCAGCGGCAGTTGATGACCGCCCACGGTCATGGCGTCGAACACCAGTTCGCCGCTGTCATGCTCGATCAGTTGCATCAGCAACCGTGCGGTGGTGGATTTCCCGCAGCCCGACTCCCCCACTACGCCCAGTGTTTCGCCCTTGTGCACCACGAAGTCGATGCCGTCCACGGCACGGACCACGGCGCGTTTACCCAGAGTGCCCTTGACCGGGAAGTGCTTGACCAGTTTTTCCACCTTCATCAGTGGCTGCGCTGGACCGCCAATATCGCGCGTGGTCATCGTCAGCTCCTTATCGCCATGGCCGCTCGCAAGCGGTCGGCAAGCACGTTGAAAGAGATCGAGGTGATGAAAATCATCGCCCCTGGCAACGCCGACACCAGCGGCTGGGTATAGATGGCGGTGCGCAGGGTATTGAGCATCAAGCCCCACTCCGGCTCAGGTGGCGTGACGCCCAGGCCAAGAAACGACAGGCCGGACGCGAGGATCATCGACACCGAAATCAGGCCGGTGGTAAAGACAAAGATTGGCCCCAGCACGTTGCCCAGCACCTGGGTGCGAATGATGGTGAACGACCCGGCGCCCGACGCCCGCGCCGCTTCGATGTAATCGCGGTTGCGCACCTGAGTGGTGACGCTCTCGGCAATGCGTGCCACTTGCGGGACGAACACCAGCGTCAGCGAGATCAGTGCGTTGTTCACGCCTGCACCCAGGGCGCCCGAAAACGCGATCGCCAGCAGCACCGAAGGAAACGCATAAAACACGTCCACGGTGCGCATGATCAGGCTGTTCAACCAGCCGCCGAAGTACCCGGCGATCACACCAATGGCGCCGCCGATGAAAAAGGCGAAGATCACTGGCGTGATGCCCATGAACAGCGACAACCGCGCCCCCAGCATCAGACGAGAGAGCAAGTCACGGCCCAGCTCATCGGTGCCCAGCGGAAAGCCTTCGGTGCCGATAGGTTTCAGGCGCTTGAACATCGAGGTGGTGAACGGATCGCCCGGCACGATCCACGGGCCGAAGATCGCGAGGATCAGCAGCGCGAGAATCACTGCGGCAACCAGTAGCGCAACAGGATCACGGCGGACCCGGCCGAAAACCTCTCTCCAGTAACCCGGCGAACTTTCCACCGGTGTGATGACCGGCGTGGCCGGTCGCAACATCGACAGGTTCATGCTCAGCCCCTTTTGATACGTGGATCGAGCAGCGTCTGCAGGATGTCCACCAGCAGATTGAGCGCGACGAAAAACAAGGCCAAGACCCAAATCGTGCCCTGCAACAGAGGCAGGTCACGCTGAAAAATCGCTGAATTGAGCAACAGCCCGGTGCCGGGCCAGGCGAACACGGTTTCCACCAGAATCGAGCCGCCCATGAGGTAGCCGATCTGCAAGCCCATGACCGCCATGGCCGTGGGGGCGGCATTTTTGACCACATGCTTGAACAAGCCCCACTCACCCAGCCCTTTGGCGCGCAGGCCGATGATGAATTCCTGGGAGAGGGTTTCCGCTACCTGAGCGCGGACCGTGCGGGCGATGATGCCGGTGGGGATCACCGACAAGGTAATAGCCGGCAGGATCATGAATTGAAAATGCGCCCAGTCCCATGCCCACGCCGACTGACCCATGGGTCCGCCACCGGTGGCCGGCAGCCAGCCCAATTGCGAGGAGAAGACGATGACCATCAGCATCCCCAGCCAGTAATGGGGCACGCTGACGCCAATGGCGGAAATGGCCGACGCAATCTTGTCCAGCCAACTGTCCTGAAAATAGCCGCCGACGAACCCGAACAGGCTGCCAAGCACAAAGCCAAACAACGTCGCCAGAACCGCCAGACGCAATGAAAAGCTCACGGCGTTCAGCACTTCGCTGGTGACCGGGCGGCCGCTTGCGATCGACATGCCGAGGTCGCCGTGCACGGCGTGCCAGATCCACAGACCAAATTGCACCGGCAGCGGTTTGTCGAAGCCGTAGGCCTGAACCAGTTGTTCGCGCAGGGCTTCGGAAGCGTCCGGCGGCATCACCGACACCAGCGGATCACCGGGCGCCATGTGCACGAGCATGAAGCACACCAGCGCTACACCCAGCAGAATCGGGGTCGCCAACAGAATGCGGCGAAAGATATAGGCGAGCATCGGTTTTCCTCACTCGGGTGAATCACAAAAATGGCAAACATCGGTCTTGTAGGAGCGCGCTTGCCCGCGATGGCGTTACGTCAGACGACACATGCAGCGTCTGACCCAATGCCATCGCGGGCAAGCGCGCTCCTACAGATTCGCCACCCATTCAGTCCTTCTTGGAAACCAGCGACAAGTCGATGAACCAGCTTTGCGGCTGGACCACACCGGTGACTTTTGGCGAGATCGCGCGCGGGCCGACGTCATGGGCCACGAACAGGAACGGCACTTCATCGACGATGGCCGCATGCAGCTTGCCGGACGCTTCGTCCAGGGCTTTGGGGTCAAACGAGTTGCGCACGGTGGTGATCAGCTTCTCGACCTCAGGCGAGGCGAAATAGCCCCAGTTGTTGGAAACCGGCGGGAAGGCCTTTTCGCTGGAGAAACGCACCATGCCAAAGTACGGGTCCATGACCGCCGCGCTTACGTTGATCGCATTGGCCCCCTGGGCCGCAGGGTCCTTGGCACCCAGACGCCAGCCGCTGAACAGTGTGTTCCATTCCGTCACCGCGATGTCCACGTCGAAATAGCAGCCCTTGAGGCTTTGCTGGATGTATTCGTTCATCGGCAACGGCTGCATCTGCCCGGAGCCGGACGCCGACGTCAGCACCTTGACCTTGACCGGGTGATCCTTGCTGAAACCGGCGTCAGCCATGAGTTTCTGCGCAGCGGCCTGGTCGTACTTGATCTTGAACGCCGGATTGCCGTACCACGGCGAATCCTTCTCGTAGATGCCGGTGGCTTCCTGCATGAAGCCACCCAGATAAGCCTTCAGCTCGCTGCGGTCCAGACACAGGTTGGCAGCCTGACGCACACGCTTGTCCAGCCACGGTGAACCGGGGGCGAACGAGAACTGCCACGGCCACAGATGCGGCTGGCCATTGGCGTAGATCTTGAAGTCCTTGCTTTTCAGCTGGTCGATGGCATCCGGCGCAGGTGCTTCGATCCAGTCCACCTGACCGGACAACAGCGCCGCCGTGCGGGCGTTCGCTTCGGGCAGCGGAATCAGCACCACGTGGTCCACCCGAGGAACTCGCTTGGGGTCCCAGTAACCGGCGTTCTTATCCAGCACCAACTCCTGGCGCGGCACCATGCGGTCCATTTTGAAAGGTCCGGTGCCCACCGAGTGGCTGGCGAATGCCGTCCATGCCTGTTTCGAACGCTCGGCCGGATCGGTCGTAGTCGCTGGCACAGCAGCGAAATCCTTCTGCCAGGCCGTTGGCGACGCCATAAACAGGTTGGTCAGATTATAGGGCAGCACGGCGTCGGGTTCGCTGGTGGTCAACTCAACCGTCAGGTCATCGACTTTGCGCGCGCTGCGCAGGGTCGGCATACGGGACACCGTCACGCCGATCTGCCCGGGTGCGTATTGCGGCGCCTGCTTGTCGAGGACCTTATTCACGTTCCACACCACCGAATCTGCGTTGAACGCCGAGCCGTCATGGAATTTCACGCCGGGACGCAATTTGAAGGTCCATTTGGTGTGGTCATCGGGATTGACCGCCCATTCGGTTGCAAGTCCCGGTATCAGGGTGCTGGGTTTATCGCTCTGGGACAGGTCCCACTCCACCAGCGCATCAAACATGGTGATCCCGGTAAAACGGTTGCCCTCATACCCCTGATCCGGCTGGCCGTGAGTCAACGGGATGTCGGCGGCCGTCATGGCAACGCGCAAGGTAGTTTCGGCCATGGCGGCCAGTGGCGAAAACGCTGCGACGGCAACGGAGCAGGCCAGTGCCAGTCGGGTAAGACAACGTGCGCGGGGTTCGGAAGCATGCGTCATGGCGGATTTCCCATCAGTCAGGTAAGCAGAACTGACAAGGCCCAACGCAATGCCCATACCAACTTTTTTACTTCATCGCGCCGCCGCTTGCGGCGCGCGGCAAAGATCATTTATTTCAATAGCTTGGATCCGAGGAACAGGTAGCAAAAATTTCTACCCAAACGATTGGGTAGTGTTGCGCGCCGGTTCATGCAATCTTTTGGTACGCACTGCTTCATCGTGGCGCAAATGGCTCCGCTCATCGTCCATCCAGGGCCGGGTTTGTGGGGCGGCCCGCGTTGATGCGAGCATTGCGCCCTGCTCATCCGCATTTCAGGCACCCCCATGAACAGACGCCCGGCTACGCTTCGCGGTATCGCCCAACAGCTCAATATTCATGTCTCAACGGTGTCGCGGGTGCTCAACGGCACGCTGGATCATGCCGGTCGTGCGGCGTCCAAAGAAACTATCGAGCGTATCCGCAATCTGGCCGCCAGCCTTGATTACCAACCCAATACTCATGCCCGAACCCTAAAGACGCGTGATAGCCGGGAAATTGGTGTGCTGGTACCGAGGCTGTCGGACATCGTGCTGGCCACGATCTACGAAGGGATCGACGAAGCCGCCAGTGCCATGGGCTACACCTCATTTGTCGCCAACACACTGGACCTCCCCGAACGCCAGCGCGAGCGTGCAGAACGGGCGCTGGCGCGTAACGTTGCCGGGCTGATCATCAGTGACGTGCATGCAACCAGCGAACCCGGATTTCTCGAAGAGCTTGAAGCGCGGCAGGTGCCATTCGTGCTCGTCAGTCGCAGGCGCGGCGATCATTACTCGGTCACCTCGGACGACGAAATGGGTGGCCGACTGGTGGCAGAACACCTATTCGCCCAAGGCCATACCCGAGTGGCCGTGATTGCCGGTGAAGCCCATAGCAGCAACGCCCGTGAGCGCACGGCAAGTTTCCTCCAGTTTTACCGGGAACAAGGTATCGACATCAGCGCCGAGCGCGTTATCACGGGTCGTTTCGACACCCTGACCGGTTTCGACAGCGGTGAGATTCTGCTCGCCCACCCCGAGCCGCCAACGGCTATTTTCGCCGTCAACGATTTCCTCGCCATCGGGTTGTTTGGTGCCCTGCGCAAACGGGGTCTGGTGGTCGGACGCGACATCGCGGTAGTGGGCTATAACGACACGCCTCTCGCCGAACACCTGCAACTGACCAGCATCGCCACCAGTATGCATGCCCAGGGCGTTCGCGCCGTTGAAACACTGCTGCGACGCATTGCCGGCGAGCCGGCTCAGTCCCATCGATTCCCGGCCCGATTGAACGTGCGCGCCAGCAGCCTGTGCCGCCCAACGTGACTGACCATCATGCTGGCAGTGGTCAGACTCAGGCCTTGGCAATTTCCGGCACGAGCAACCATTCGGCACTGTCATTCCAGACATCCATGCGGGTGATCTTGCCGTCACGCACTTCGAAGCGATCCAGATAACGATTACCCGAGAAGCTGCGGCCATCCGGCCATTCGCCGTACAGCGTCCCGTTGGAATACACCACGGTGTGATCGCCCCGGTCCATCCAGTCGAAATTGCCCAGAGCCTTCTTGACCCAGGCGTAGCGTGAGCCATTGAACGCAGTGATCGCCTGTGGGTTGGCCATCGCTCGGCCGCCGGTAAACGTGATCTTCACATCGTCACTCATGAACGTCGCGGCGCGGACCGGATCCGGCGCCATGGAAGCCTCAAGAAAATTGCTAACAATCTGTACGTCTTTGTTGATATCAACCATCGCTGTAACTCCTGACTCAAGAAATATCCGTTGACCGGGAATGCCTCTGCTTGGTGCGAACCGCTTTGTTTTGGCGCGTAGAAATCAGGTTTTATCGGCGCTATTAGCCGTTTTGGGGGCGGTAACGACTGGCATCCTACTTGCTAGCAATAAATATGCAACTGCTAGCAATCAGGAGAATAAACATGGCCAACCGGCTTCCAAACCTGCAACGTCTGCTGTTCCCCGTGGCTGCGGCAGTCACACTCACTGTGGCTATGTTCGGTGCCGCACAAGCGGCCGAACCACCCATCAAAGTCGGCTTGGTGGCGGCGCTGTCGGGTCAGTCGGCCAAGTCCGGCGAAGCCCTGACGCGTGGCCTGACCATGGCCATCAATGAAGTCAACGCCAGCGGCGGCGTGCTTGGGCGCCAGCTGGAGTTGGTGCGTCGTGACGACGAAAGCAACCCGTCCAAGGGCATGCTCGCCGCCCGCGAACTGGTCCAGCGCGAAAAAGTCACCGTGCTGTTTGGTGGCCTCGACACACCGGTTTCTCTGGCCATCGTGCCGCTGGCCAATCAGATGAAAGTCCCGTTCATGGGCATCTGGGCTGCGGGTACAAAAATCACCGAAAACGGTGCAGCAGATAATTATGTGTTCCGGGTCTCGGCAGTCGATGAACTGGTGGACGAAGCGCTGGTGAAATACGGCGTCGACAACGGCATGAAAAAGCCTGGGATGATCCTCATCAATAATCCGTGGGGCGAATC
Organism: Pseudomonas corni; assembly: GCF_057128765.1. Taxonomy (NCBI): domain Bacteria; kingdom Pseudomonadati; phylum Pseudomonadota; class Gammaproteobacteria; order Pseudomonadales; family Pseudomonadaceae; genus Pseudomonas; species Pseudomonas corni. Next base: position 73,109 of record NZ_JBSKHW010000007.1, on the reverse strand, counting down.
CAACGAGGCAGGCTTCAAGCGCGCCTTGGAAAAACGCGGCCTGACCAACGCCGGCGTCGAACGCATCCAGGACAGCGATCTTGATGTCGTGCCGCAACTGACCCGCTTGAAAGACGCAGGTGCCGACACCCTGCTGATGGTCGGCAACGTAGGGCCTTCGGCGCAGGTCGTGAAATCTCTGGACCGTATGGGTTGGGACGTGCCGGTGGTGTCTCACTGGGGTCCGGCCGGTGGTCGATTCGGCGAGCTGGCCGGGCCGAACGCGTCTCGGGTTCACTTCATACAGACCTACGTGTTCACCGAGCACAACAGCGCCAAGGGCGATGCCCTGCTCGCGTCATTGAAAACCGCTTACCCACAGATCAAGACCCTGGCGGACGTCACCCCTGCCGTAGGCATCGCCAATGCTTACGACGCGTTGCATCTGGCTGTTCAGGCCATCGAAAAAGCCGGCAGCACTGACGGCCCGGCCGTACGCGACGGTTTCTATGCCATCAGCGACTACGACGGTTTGATCAAGCACTACAAGCAGCCGTTCAGCGCCACCAAACATGATGCGCTGGGCCCTGACGACTACATCTTCACGCACTTCGTCAACGATCAGATCGTACCGCTCAAGCCGCAGGAGTAAGCGATGTTCACCGCCGCCATCATCACCGGGCTCGGCCTGGGCAGCATGTACGCGTTACTGGCGTTGGGTTTCCACCTGACCTACGTCGTCTCGCGCACCGTCAACTTTGCCCAGGGCAGCGCCATGATGGTCGGTGCGGTGCTGGGCTACACCTTTTGCATCACCTGGGGCTGGTCGCTGTGGCTGGCCCTGCCGCTGACGTTGATCCTCTGCGCGCTCTATGGCCTGGCGATCGAGCGCTGGCTGGTGCGGCCGTTCCACAGTCGGGGCTCACAGGCCTGGCTGATGGCGACGGTGGCTGGCGGCATTCTGGTGGACAACCTGGCGTTGTTCACCTTCGGCAAGGAGCCTCGCCAGTTCGAGAGCAGCCTGCTGAACATGAACGTCGAGTTGTTCGGCAGCAACATCGGTGCCCTGCAATTGCTGATTCCCCTGGCGGGGGCGTCGATTGCACTGGCGTTGTATCTGGTGCGGCGTTACACCCGGCTGGGCAAGGTGCTCGAAGCCTGCGTGCAGAACCCACGCGCAGCGATGCTGATGGGCATCAACGTCAATCGCGTGGTCGCGATTGCCTTTGCTATTTCCACGGTATTCGCGGCGGTGGCGGGCTTGTTGATCGCGCCACTGTTCAGCGTCAACGCCGAGATGGGCATGTTGTTCGGCCTCAAAGCGTTTGCGGTGGCGATTCTCGGCGGCATCAGCAGCGCAGGCGGCGTGTTCGCTGCCGGGCTGCTGTTCGGTCTGGCTGAAGCGCTGATCACCTTGTACTTCGGCTCTGCATTCACCCAGATATTTACGTTTGCGCTGGTCATTCTGGCGCTGGCGATTCGTCCCAACGGTCTGTTCGGCCGCCAGGCATTGGTAAAAGTATGAAAAACATCAAAACCCTGGCCGCTCCGATATTCATTGCCTTGCTCGCTCTGGCCTGCGGCGTGATGGCATTCACCCTCGACAGCTACTCATTACTGGTGTTCACCCTCTGCGCCCTGGCAGCGGTGGTCGGTGTCGGCCTGAATATTCTGATTGGCTTGAGTGGACAGATCTCCTTCGGCCATATCGCCTTCTACGCCATCGGCGCCTATGTCTCTGCGCTGTTGACCCTGGCGGGCTGGCCTTTATGGCTTGCCCTGCCAGCGGCAGGTGCGGTCGCGGGGCTGATTGGCGCGCTGTTGGCGATCCCCGCACTTAGGGTCAGCGGCCCCTATCTGGCGATGATCACCATTGCTTTTGCGTTTGTGGTGCATCACAGCCTGATCGAATGGCGGGATGTGACGGGCGGGTCCAACGGGTTGATGGGTATCCCGCTGCCGGAATTCGCCGGGCTCGATCCGACGATTCTGCTCGCCCTGCTAGCCGCCGCGCTGATGATCGGCGCGCTGTTGTTCTACCAGCGCCTGAGCCACAGCAGTTGGGGAAAGGCCATGCGCGCCGTGAAAGCCTCGGAAATCGCGGCTCGCTCGCTGGGCTTCAACCCAGTCATCAGTAAAACCCTGGCGTTCGCTCTGTCGGCAGCCTTGACCGGGATGGCGGGCGGTTTGCTGGCGCCGCTGTTGATGTTCATCAACCCGGAATCCTTTCCGTTCTCCCAGTCCATTCTGTTTGTGCTCGCGGTGATTGTCGGCGGCAGCGGCATGCTGTTCGGGCCGCTGATCGGCGCGCTGTTGATCGTGCTGGTGCCGGAACTGTTGTCGGATTTTGCCGAATACCGCTTGCTGATTTTTTCCGTGCTGCTGCTCTTGGTGCTGTGGATCGCGCCCAATGGTTTGCTGGGCGCCCTCGCCCGCCGCTGGATCAAACCGGCGCGCCTGCTGCCACCGACGCAGATCAATCAGGAGCGCATCGCCGCTCACCTACGCAGCCGTGGCCCGTCGTCTGGTTTGCGGGTGACGGATATCGGCATTCGCTTCGGCGGTGTGCAGGCAGCCCAACACGTCAGCCTGCATGCACCGGCTGGCAGTATCACTAGCATCATCGGCCCTAACGGCGCGGGGAAAACCACCGTTCTGAATATGATCAGCGGGTTTTACGCGCCCGACAGCGGCCAGATTGAGTTGCAACAGCCGTTGGCGGGGCTGCCCGCCTGGAAAAGCGCCCGGGCCGGTATCGCCCGCACCTATCAAACCACCCTGCTGTTCGGCGAAATGTCGGTGCTCGACAACCTGCTGGTGGCGATGCAGAAGGGTCGCCTGGGTCAGCCGTTCAGTCTTGCGTCTGAAGCCCGGCGCACCTTGGCGCTGGACCTGCTGGCACTGGTGGGCTATCGCGGCGAAGTGAACATCGCCGCCGAAGATTTACCCCACGTGGATCGCCGCCTGGTGGAAATCGCCCGGGCTTTGGCCACCGCGCCTGCAGTGTTATTGCTGGATGAACCGGCCGCGGGCCTCAGTCGTCGCGACACCGATGATCTGGCGGTGCTGCTGCGCAAGTTGGCGGACTTTGGCCTCACAGTAATTCTGGTGGAGCACGACATGGCGCTGGTGATGTCGGTGTCCGAGCACTTGTTGGTGCTCGACGCGGGCAAGCCGATTGCGTCCGGCCCGCCGGATGAAATACGCCAGAACCCGCAGGTGATCGCGGCGTATCTGGGGGGCACCGACTATCAGGCCACGCCCCGCCCGCAGGACTGGGATGGCAGCCGCGATGCGCGTCTGTACGTTAAGGATCTGGTTATCGACTATGGCGCGTCAGCGGTGGTCGACAAGGTCAGCCTTGTGGTCAACCCCGGCGAGCTGGTGGCGATTCTTGGCGCAAACGGCGCCGGTAAATCGAGCATCCTGCAGTGCCTCGCGGGCCTGCATCGCGCCAGCAGCGGCAGCATCCTGCTGGACAACGAAAATATCGAACACGCCAACGCCAGCACCATTGCCGCAAAAGGTCTGGCGCTGGTGCCGGAAGGTCGTCAGGTGTTCCCTTACTTGAGCGTGCGCGACAACCTGTTGCTTGGAGGTTATTCGCGCCGAGAAGCCTTCGATGCCGACGCGGAAATCGAGGCCATCCTCACGCGCTTCCCGCGCCTGCGTGATCGCATCGACAACCCGGCAGGCCTGCTTTCCGGTGGCGAACAGCAAATGGTCGCGGTGGGTCGCGGCCTGATGGCCAAGCCAAAAATCTTGCTGCTGGATGAACCTTCGCTCGGCTTGTCGCCGTCCATGATCGGCGAGTTGTACGACGCACTGGCGGCGTTGCGCGATGAAGGCGTGACGATTTTGCTGGTGGATCAAATGGCCAATCTGGCGCTGCAAGTGGCCGATCGCGCATACGTGCTGGAAACCGGGACCATCGTCAAAGCTGCCAGTGCAGCCGAGTTGCGCGGCGACAAAGAACTGGCTGCGGCTTATCTGGGTGAAGGAGTCAGCGTATGAACGCCTTGAAAATCATCAATGCGCGGCTTGGCGACGACGATCATCAGGCCGAGCTGTACGTGGAGAACGGCTACTTCGTCGCTGCATTGAGTCCGGCGGTGATCCAGTGCGAGACCCTTGATCTGCAGGGCCGGCTTGTCATGCCCGGCTTGATCGAAACGCACATCCATCTCGACAAGGCTTGCATCATGCAGCGCTGCCACTTGCAGGAAGGCACGCTGGCCGAAGCGGTTGCCCAGACCCGGGCGGCGAAGGCCGAGTTCACCGAAGACGATGTTTATCGGCGCGGCGCCCAAGTGCTGGACAAGGCGATCGTGCAAGGCACTACGCACATGCGCACCCATGTCGAGCTGGACCCGCAGATCGGCTTGACCGGCTTCAATGCCATTCGCCGCTTGCAGGCTGACTATGCCTGGGCAATCAGCCTGGAAATCTGCGTCTTTCCGCAGGAGGGTCTGCTGAACAATCCGGGGACTGAAGCGCTGTTGTGTCAGGCGCTGGAAAGCGGCGCCACTGTCCTCGGCGGCTGCCCGTACATGGACAGCGACCCGCTTGGGCAGATCCAGCGCCTGTTCGAGCTGGCGGCGCGTTACGACTGCGATCTGGACCTGCACTTGGATTTCGACCTGAACCCCGAAGGCATGACCGTCATGGAGGTCGCACGCTGCACGCGGCTGCATGGCTGGGGCGGACGCGTGACCATTGGCCATGTGACCAAGCTGTCGACGTTGCCCAAGGAGGCACTGACGGAAATTGCGCTGCACCTGGCCGAAGTGGGCGTTCAGGTGACGTGCCTGCCCAGCACTGATCTGTTTTTAATGGGCCGCGAGGCGTTTCACAACAAGCCCCGGGGGCTCGCGCCACTGGCGCATCTGCAGGCGTGCGGCGTGACTTGTTCGGTGTCGACCAACAACATCGGCAATCCGTTTACGCCCTACGGCGATGCATCGCTTATCCGCCAGGCCAATCTGTTCGCCAACGTCAGTCAGATGGGCACGGCGGGGGAACTGCTGCAATGCCTGGCCTGGGTCTCAAGCGAGTCGGCACGCCTGCTGAGACTGACCGATTACGGCCTGCTGCCCGGCTGCCGCGCCGACTTCATCGTCTTCGACGCGCCCTCGCCTGCATCCGTGATCGCCGAGATTAGCGCTCCGTTGATGGGGTTCAAGGGGGGAAGGCAAACGTTCAGCCGGCCTGTGGGGAAGTTGTTCAAGCCGTAGGGTATCTCGGGGTGTCACGACGACGAGGCACCGGTCGGCAACCTAGAGAAAGGGACATTCCGCTTTTGATTCTGGCCGGAGGCCGTGGGAGTTGGCTTGCCGACGATCTACCGCGCAGCGGTAGCAAATCCTAAGAATGCTATATGTCTGACACACCGAGGCGCTAGGTTTAGGAGGGCCGCTCCGCGGCCCATCGTCGACAAGTCAACTCCCACGCCCTTCGGGCAGAAGCAGATATGCGGTGCCCATCGCATCAACGACTTGTTTCATTCACTCAACGCCTGCTTGAGGTTGAACTCCTCGGACACGCGCTCTTCCAGCGCCAGCTGGCCTTCCATTTCGTCCAGGTGTTCAAGCATGACCGCCACAGCCCTGGCGTTATCGCCTTTTTCAAGCGAGGTGATGATTTCCTGGTGTTCATCCGACGCGCAGGACGGCACGTCATTGCGCTGATACAGCGCCACGATCAATGAGCTGCGCACCATCAAGTTGGAGAGGATGTCGCTGAGCACCGCGTTGCCGCTGATGTCGCCAAGCAGCAGGTGGAACTCGCTCAGTTCCCGAACGATGGCGCGTCGATCGGTATCGCTGGTGGCTTTGCGTTCGTTGTTCATATGGGTGGCCATGCGCTGGCGGTGTTTGCGCATCGCGGCCGGGGTGATGGCGTCGACAATCGCCCGTTCAATGGCTCGACGGGCGCTGAAAATATCTCGCGCTTCCTTTGCCGTTGGCTGAGCCACCATGGCGCCGCGATTGGCTTCGATGGTCACCACTTTTTGCATCGCCAACCGCTGTAGCGCTACCTGCACATGATTGCGGTTGGCCTGCAGGGTTTCGACAATGTGGGCTTCGACCAACCGGGTTCCGGGCGGCAGACGATGCTGGGCAATAGCCTTAAACAGCGCATCGGCGATACGTTGCACCTCAAGCTGTTTGGCGGTGACAGTGCTCAAGCCCATCCTTTCCTCTGTTGTCCAGAAAGCCTCATGCCAACTCGCAAAACTGCGGATGGCGGGCAATCGGCGGCATTATCCGCCAGCCGCCTGCACCCGGCAAATACCGGTTCAATGCTCAGCCGCCTGGCCGAGACTCGTGCCCTCGCCTCGCGGGTCATGCATGGCGCTGCGCACACCCTCGGCGTCAATGGCAATGATCCCCGCGTGGCCCGTCAAAGGGCTGCGGGCAGCTATGGTCTCCACTTCATGCCCCAGCGCCGCCAGCCCCTGGACCGTCGCGGCGCTCATGTCGCCCTCCAGCTTGAGATTGTCAGTGCTGTCGAAAAAGCTGCGGCCCAACAAAAAGCGCGGGGTTTGCAGCGCCAGGTCGATTGGCTGCTGGTAGTCGATCAGCTGAGTCGCCAGGACCATCTGGGTTTGCGGTTGACCATCGCCGCCCTGAGTGCCGAAGAACCAGCGTCTGCCATCGTCTGCCAGGTAGCAGGACGGGTTGAGCGTGTGCGCCGGACGCTTGCCCGGAGCCCAGCCGTTGACGTGTTCAGGGTTGGCGTTAAAGCCCGCCGCGCGGTTCTGCCACAGCACACCGGTGTCACCCAGAATGCAGCCCGAACCGAAGTCATGAAACAGGCTCTGGATCAGGCAGGCTGTCCGGCCCTGGGCATCGGTCGCGGCCATCCAGGCGGTATCGGCGGGACGTCCCGGCTCATTCCACGGCGATGCACGCTGGTCATCGATCGCTTCGGCGTAATGCCTGATTTTTTCGTCGTCGAGATTGGCTGCAAAATCCCAGGGTTGGGTCAGGGGGTCGCACAACTGCTCATTACGCAGCAGCAGGCCCTGTTTGATGGCCTCAACCAGATAGTGGTAGTAAAGCGCGCTGCCGTTGCCGACCTGCGCCAGTGGCTTGTGTTGCAGTACGGCCATGGCCTGCAAGGTGTAAAGGCCCTGGCATGGCGGCGCCACGTTGTAGAGTCGGCCTTGACGGTAACGCACCGAAACGGGGGCAGTTTCGTGTGCTTGCGTAGCGGCCAGATCCGCTGTGGTCAAGCCGCAACCGAGCTGATCAAATGCTGCGCCGAAGGCCTGGGCCAGCTCGCCGTTGTAGAAATCCTCGACACCGTGTTTTGCCAGATGACGCAGGGTGTTGGCCAACTCTGGCTGACGCAGCGTATCGCCCTCGCGCAGCCAGCGCCCATCGGTTTTGCACAGACGATGCAGGTCGGGCAGTTGCTCGATGAGCGGCTGACGCAGGGTCTGCCAAAACAGATGGGATTGGGAAATCGCAATGCCAGCATCCGCCACGCTTGCGGCGTCTTCCAACAGATCAGCCCAACCCAGCTTTGAGCCCCATTCGTGCCGACTGATGTTCGCCGCAGTCTGCCAACTGGCCATCGCGCCCGCCGTGCTGGCGACAGACGCCGAACCTCGCAAGCTGATGGTTCCGCCCTCAGGCAAGCGCTGACCGGCGTGCCCAATCCCCACGATGGTGCGCACCTTGCGGTCGTGGATCATCCATAGGGCATCCCCGCCCAGGCCTGTCATGTGTGGAAACACAGCTGCCAGCATCGCGCTGGCGGCCAACATCGCGTCAATGGCAGTGCCGCCTGCTTCGAGAATGCGCATGCCTGCGGCACTGGCTTGGGCATGAGGCGTACAAATCACGGCACGACTGGAGGTAGCGATCATGGTTTCAGGACCCTGGCTTTGCTAGCTATCTATAAATTTATTGTTAGCAAAGCAATATGTATGCCTCCTGTTTGATGTCGCGTCCGCGATGCGCGCGCGTCGGTGTACCGGTAAACGCCCATGTTCGAGCGCGCGGGACGCAGCCGAAAGGTCATTGCCTCCTTCAGCCATTTTGCCGGTGCTTTGTCGACGCTGGCCGCCAGTCAGGTGATCGCCACGCTGCCCACCTTCGCCGCCACCACTTATGCACGCATGATGAACCTGACGGTTTGCCCGGTGCCGTTGGCGGTACCCTCATTCCGGTGCTTTACGGTCTGGGACAACATCAGGCACAACGAGGCCCACCATCTATGGCTTGGTCAGTTCATCAGTGATGTGGTGCATGTGTCGTAAAACAGCGAACCGGCGACCGGCCGGATGGGGTCGATCAAGGTCAGTCTGCGGATGATAAGCTCACCCAAAGCGGCCGCTCTGCGGGCTAAAATTCTGGAGCAGCGATGGCTGGCGAACCGAAAAGTGAAGTGTTGGAAGGCTCGTGCCACTGCGGGAAGGTACGCATCGTACTGTCCCAACCACCGAGTCACACCATCAAATGCAACTGCTCGATCTGTATTCGGCTGGGAGCGCTGTGGGCTCATTACGAGGCTGCAATGGTGAGTATTGAAGGGCATCCGCAGAACACGTCGGCGTATGTCTGGGGTCGAGAAACGCTGAAGACGATCCGATGCAAAACCTGCGGATGCGCCACTCACTGGGAAGCTCTTACGCCGCAGGCTGGCGCCGAGATTGGTGTGAACATGAATAACTTTGATCAGCAACTTATCCGGGACACCCCAGTAAGAGTCTTTGATGGTGCAAACACATGGGCTTATCTGGACTAAGTTTGCTTCAGTCCATCCTCACCTTCTGAAGAGGCCATTGCTGGTCATCTCTACTCAATAAACAGTGTCTCAGGACACCCATTCCACCGTCTGCAACATCCGCCGGTACGGAGAGTGCGGTTCGCTCATTTCTTTATGGATCGTAGCGATCAGACATTCGAGAAACTTTTCGGCGGCTGGCCGCAACGGCTGGCCACTTCTGCTGATCGCACCCACCAGGGCGTTTCCGACCGGCTCTCGCAGTGGCAGGGAGCACAGGCCTTCGCGCTGGGCACACACTTCGACCAACGGCCACGGAAAGACGCTGAGCATGTCGGTCTCGCGCAGCAGGCTGAGCATGATGGAGAGCGAATGCGCGAAATGCACATGCCCTGGTGCAACGAACTCTCCGTCATTGGGCGTCGAGAGAATCCAGTCCGCAAATGCCAACTCATCCAGTGAACGACAATCTGCCAGCGGATGCCCTCGCCTCGCTACCACGGCGCAATCGGCGGTGAACAGCGGGACATAATTGAGATCGACATTGGAGCATTGGCTGTCCAGCCGGCCAATGAACAGATCCAGACTGGCATCGCGCAGACGCGGATAAGCAATCGATGACAACCCCTCGTGCAGCTCCAGTTGCACATGCGGGAAGCGCTCACGAAAACTCACCGTCACCTGAGGAAGCAAGGTCATTGCAAGCCATGGCGTCACCGCCACCGCGAGACGGCCCGTCAGTTCGCCTTTGCAGTCAGCCACCACATGACTGGCGCTGACCATCTGCGCAACCAGCAACCGCGCCTGCACCAGCAAGCGCTTGCCTGCTTCAGTGAGGTCGATGCCGGAGGTATTGCGCACCAGCAGTTGCAGCGAGGTCTCGGTTTCCAGCTTTTGGATAGCCTTGGTCACGGCCGCCGGCGATGTATCCAGTCGTTTTGCAGCGCCTCGAATACTGCCCGCCTCGGCCACTGCCACCAACGCATTGAGCTGATAGAACTTCATGATGTCCGCCTGTTAACCCTGGGTTGCCGCGTTCAGTGCCGTTTGCCTTTGTGGCCGTTGCCCTACGGCCTATGCTCAAGCCATGCCCGTGAGGCACCCGCACCACAACGAAGCGCCCTGCTCCACGCTAAAGCGGGTGAGCAAGGCATGTGGGGCGCCGCACGCCCAACCGTTTGTTCGCCGGTCAAGCAACAGACTGACTATGGAAGATTCTTGCCAATGCCGCACGTGACCCGCCAATTACTGCCGATCGAAGCCGATATGCGTGAATTACGTCAGCGCATCCACGCCAATCCGGAACTCGGCTATCAGGAATATGCCACCAGTGAGCTGGTCGCCGAACGCCTGCTGGCATGGGGCTACGAGGTGCACCGGGGACTCGCGGAAACCGCAGTGATTGGTACCCTTAAAAAGGGTAGCAGCTCGCGGATACTAGGGCTGCGCGCGGACATGGATGCACTGCCGATTTTGGAAAAGACCGGCCTGCCCTACGCCAGCAAAGTACCTGGAAAGATGCATGCCTGCGGGCACGACGGCCACACCACTATGCTGCTCGCTGCGGCCAGAGTACTGGCCCATGACAGCGCGTTCGACGGCACCGTGAGACTGATTTTTCAACCGGCCGAAGAGGGCCTGGCCGGGGCACGCCGAATGATCAGGGAGGGAATGCTGGAGCAGTTCCCGTGCGACGCTCTGTTTGCCATGCACAACATGCCCGGCTACCCGCAAGGCAAGCTGGGGTTTCGTGCCGGTCCCTTCATGGCATCGGCGGATCAAATCACGGTGACCGTCCAGGGCCATGGCGGTCACGGCGCGATGCCCCACCAATGCGTGGATCCGGTGGTGGTCTGTGCAAGCATCATCATGGCGTTGCAGACCATCGTCTCGCGCAACGTGTCGCCGCAGGAGATGAGCGTGATTACGGTGGGCGCCATCACTGCAGGCAAGGCGTCCAACGTCATACCCGACAGCGCAGAAATGCTGATCTCGGTGCGCGCGCTGAACAATGCCGTGCGTGATCGACTTGAAGCGCAGATCAAGCGTTTGATTCACGCTCAAGCCGATGCATTCGGCGCCACTGCCGAGGTCCACTACAGTGCCGATTACCCGTTGCTGGTCAATGATCCTGCCATGACCGAATTCGCCACTCAGGTGGCAATCGACTGGCTCGGAGAAGAAGAGGTACTGACCGACATTGCGCCCTTCAACGGCAGTGAAGACTTCGCCTGGTTCCTCCGTGAACGTCCCGGCTGTTATCTGATCATCGGTAACGGCGAGGGTGAGAAGAGTTGCATGATTCATGACCCCCGTTATGACTTCAACGATGACAACCTGATGCGCGGTGCTGGCTACTGGATCAAGCTGACTGAGGCCTTTTTGTCAGTGCGTGATCAATGATTTCCCATTCCAACTGACCCTTGATGAGGCTTCTATGCTCCGACTGAACCTGCAATGTGCTGCCCTTCTCACCGGGTTGTTAATGGCCACAACGAGTCAGGCTGCCAGCGTGATCCGCTTTGGCGTCGACCCCAGCTATCCGCCCTTCGAACAAAAGGAACCCGACGGCTCGCTCAGCGGTTTCGATATCGACCTGGGCAATGCGTTGTGCGCGCAGATCAAAGTGCGCTGCGTCTGGGTCGAGCAAAATTTCGACGGCATGATTCCCGCTCTCAAGGCGCAGAAATTCGACGGAATTCTCTCGGCGTTCAGCGATACGGAGGCCCGCCGTAAACAGGTGGACTTCAGCCAGCGCCTCTACGTGGCACCCTCCTCGCTGATCGCAAAAAAAGGCTCCGGACTGTTGCCGACGGCGACTGCACTCAAGGGCAAATCGGTGGGTGTCGTTCAGGGTTCGCTTCAAGAGAGCTACGCCAAATCCGAGTGGGCGCCGTCCGGGGCAATCGTCCAGTCTTATCAGACGCAGGATCAGGTGTTCATGGATCTGATATCCGGACGTCTGGATGGATCTTTCCAGGCATCCGTACAAGGTGACATCGGCCTGTTGCAAAAAGACCAGGGCAAAGACTTTGCTTTCGCAGGCGAGCCCATCACCGACAAGAGCATCATTGGTAACGGTGTGGCGATTGGTATTCGCAAGGATGACACTGCCCTGCGCGACAAGATAAACGCGGCGATCGTCGCGCTGCGTCAATCGGGTGAGTACGACCGCATCGCCAAAAAATACTTTGCCTACGACGTATACGGTGAGTAAGGCCATGACAGCATTCGCACCCACCGACGGGGATTTCAAAGCCTGCGAATTGGGCGACGCCGCCCGGCACTTTTTCCTTGAACACGGCGCGCTGTGCATCCGTGGCGCATTGACCACTCAACAGGTTGATCAACTGAAAACTGGCATCGAGCAGAACCTTGCACACCCCAGCCCTCGGGCCAAAGTGGCGAGCAGTGCCGATGATCCGGGCTGGTTTTTTGAGGACTTTTGCAACTGGCAGGACAATGAGCAATACCGCGACGTGATCCATGAGTCAGCCTTGCCCGCGATTGCCCAGCGCCTGTTGGGCAGCAAGCAAATACGGCTTTATCACGATCACCTATTGGTCAAGGAACCCAACACGCGGCAACGCACACCCTGGCATCAGGATCAGCCGTACTACAACATCACGGGCGCTGACACGATCAGCTTCTGGATTCCGGTCGATCCCGTTGCGCAGGCCTCGACGCTTGAGTTCGTGGCCGGTTCTCACAAAGGGCCGTGGCTCATGCCCCGATCCTTCATGGACAACCAGGCCAAATGGTTCGCCGAAGGCACGCTTGCCGATCTTCCGAACATCGAGGAACACCGTGAAGATTTCCCGATTCTAGGCTGGGCCTTACAGCCGGGGGATCTGGTGTGCTTCAACATGCTCACGCTCCACGCTTCTGCGGGCGTGGGCGGTGATCAGCGACGCCGTGCGTTTTCAGTACGCATGCTCGGTGACGATGTGCGTCATGCGCCAAGGCCTTGGGTTACGTCGCCCGAATTTCCCGGATTGCGAGAAAGCCTGGCCGAAGGCGCCGTCATGGACGACCCTCGTTTCCCAGTGATCTACCCCAATCAAGCGGGCCCTGGTCGGTAGGTTCGAAGTGTGTTGGGGGCCAGGGCATTCATTTGCAATTGAAATAACACCCCGTAGATCACCGAGCACTTTGCGCAAGAACCGCTGCAAAGTTGGGGTGAAGCCATGGGGCGTTACCTATCAGAAATCGGCAGGAAGGGATTCTTTCAGCCATTTTTCCGACATCTTGTTCAACGTTCCATCAGCCTTGGCAGCTGCAACGATGCCGTTGACCTTGTCTTTGAGAGCTGTTTCGTCCTTGCCCAAACCGACGTAGCAACCGGAGTCCTTGAGCTTGAACTTGAGCAAGGGTGGACGGTGCGGGTTCTGATCAGCAATCACTGCCATGGTGGAGTTACCGCTGGCGATCAGGTCAACCTGATTGGCCAGGAATGCGGCGATGGTGGTGTTGTTGTCTTCAAACCGTTTGATCGTGGTGCCCGGTGGCGCGACCTTGGAGACTTCAATATCTTCCAGGGCGCCGCGGCTCAAACCGATGGATTTGCCGTCCAGATCGGCAGCTTTGCTGACTTCCACTTCCTTGGGTCCATAGACGCCCATGTAGAACGGCGCGTACTTGCTACTGAAGCCGATCACTTCCTCGCGCTCAGGGGTTTTGCCCAGGCTTGAGATGACCAGATCCACTTTGCCTGTGGTCAGGAATGGAATTCGGTTGGCAGACGTGACCGGCGTCAGGACCAGCTTGACGCCAAGCTTGTCGGCAATCAATTGGGCCATATCGATATCCAGACCGCGCGGCTTCATGTCCGTCCCGACGGAACCAAAGGGAGGAAAGTCCTGGGGGACCGCTACTTTCAACACACCCCTGCTGCTGATATCAGACAACCCGTCAGCGTGAGCAAATGGCATGGCTGCACAGGCAGCACTGGCGAACACGGCGCTCAGCAGACTACGACGAAATAGGTTCATGGCTTCTCTCAAAAGTATCTAAACAAAGGACGGCTTGAAGCCTGCGAACCTGGCAACGACAGAGGTCGTATACCCGGAGGCGTAGCTGCGGCAGGGATGAATCAAAGGAGGCAAAAAGGAAGGCTTCTCTTAACGGAGGTCATGCTCTTGCCGGTGATGTGGCTCAAGCTGCCTGGGCGATCCGGTGCACCGTGCATCTGTGTCGCTGCCCTCAGGGGCTGACCCTATGGCTGTTAGCGCAATGGTCATGGCGGGAATCCACCAAACCCAAGAATGTAGGTTTTGACCCGAAAGAGACAACGTTTTATTTCTTGTTCGCAGTAAAAAGCTGACGACGACGGGTGCTTGCGGTGGCGCCACGCTGCCAAATCAGGCCTGGAAAAAGCGCTCATTCGTATGAACGTTTCGCCCTGGCGATTGATCTCAACCACTCTGCCAAAGTGCTTTCAGAGCCTTTACGCAAAGCGGGCGCGCAGACCATCGCAGTCACAGGAGCCATTTGATGTTTCACGCTATGTTCAGCACACCTTGCTTATATGTGATCATTCGGTTCATCTGGCCCATGCCATGGCCCCTGCCCGCCAGGTTAGCCGGTGCGCTACTGCTGTTGGCCGCCTCGCAGTATCACCTGTATGCAAAGTTCTCCTCCGGCAGTGTGTTTTCACCGGAATTCCCGAAGGCGGTGGTGATATTTTTCAACTGGGCGTTTGGCGCAATATTGCTGATCGCCGTCCTGCAGATTGTCGTCGACCTGGGCACATTGTTGACCATGCTGGTTCGTCGACAATGGCTGACCATACCCCCCACGCTGCGTTATGCCATTGGAACCGTGGCCCTGCTGCTGGCGGCCATTGGCGTACATCAGGCGGTGCGCGTGCCGCCGGTGAAAGACATCGAAGTGGCCATCAAAAACCTGCCACCACAATTTGACGGCTACACCGTATTGCAACTGACCGACATGCACATCAGCAAACTGTTCGACGAGCCGTGGGCGCGAGCCGTGGTGGAGCGCTCGAATTCGCTGGGCGTGGATCTGATCCTGATCACCGGCGACTTGATCGACGGCCCGATCAGCGCTCGCACGAAGGATGTGGAGCCATTGCGGGACCTACACGCCCCCGATGGGGTGTATGTGATTCCAGGCAACCACGAGTACTTTTTCGACAATGAGGCGTGGATGCAGTACTTCGCCTCTCTGGGCATGAAACGCATGACTAACAGCCACTCGTTGATCGAGCGCGACGGCGCACAGTTAATCCTCGCCGGTGTCACGGACCTGAGCGCGCCGCGTGCCGGCTTGCCTGGTCCGGACCTGAAACAGGCTTTGGCCGGGGCGCCCGGCAATACGCCGATCATCTTGCTCGACCACCAACCGCGCAATGCTCGCCAAGCTGCCAGCCAAGGCGTGAGTTTGCAGTTATCCGGCCATACCCACGGCGGCATGATTCGTCCTCTGGACCTGATCATCGCCCGAGCCAACGAGGGTTTCGTTTCCGGCTTCTATGACGTCGATGGCATGCAACTTTACGTTAACAACGGCACAGCACTTTGGCCCGGTTTCGCCCTGCGTCTGGGCGTACCTTCAGAACTGACGCGAATCACGCTCAGACGGGCTGCGGAGCCGGGTTAAAGTTGAAGTCAGCCGACACTTGGTTACAGGGTGATTCTTAACACTGCGATCAGAGCCGAATTAAAAACGGGCCGTGGTTGCAGCGACATGTCTGAGGCACCCAGGCCTGTTGCGACGTGCACATTGAGTCAATCAGGCTTGTTACAACATGTTACGCCGTTGCAAAATGCGCAAAACGACAACACGGTCAGGCTCTGCCTGGGCCTTTTCAGGGTTCTCGACCTGGCTAATCAACGCCCCTGTTCAATCGATTTATGAGAAGCGTACATGGACATACAACCTCCTCAGGTGAAGAAAAAAAAGAAACGAAAACACCGTCCGAGTGTTGCTATCGGATTGTGGATCATCAAGCGACTGGAGAAATTCATCAGTCGCCACTCTGCTGTAGGCAATACCCCATTCCTGGATAACGCGTTGTTTCCCTGGACGCAGACACTTGAAGCCAAGTGGCCAGTCATCGTGGAAGAGTTAAGCGACTTGCTGAAAGACAGGGAAAGCATCCCCAACTTTCAAGACATTTCAAAAGACCAGCGCAGCCTGACTCAGGACGATCAGTGGAAGACGTTCTTTCTGCATGGCTATGGCTACAAGATGGAAGCCAATTGCTTGAAGTGCCCGCAAACCAGTCAACTGGTGGAATCGATCCCGGGCATGTTCACGGCGTTCTTCTCCATACTCAGCCCCGGAAAACACATACCTCCTCACCGTGGCCCTTACAACGGTCTGTTGCGCACGCACTTGGGACTGGTTATTCCGGAACCCCGGCAAAATTGCAGGATCATGGTGGGTGATGAAGTCCGCCATTGGGAGAAAGGCCAGTGCCTTATCTTCGATGACACTTACCGTCATCAGGTCTGGAATGACACCGACGGCATCCGTGTCGTGCTGTTTCTGGACGTTCAGCGGCCACTGGACCTACCCGGACGAGTACTTAACCGGATCGTACTTAAATTGATCCAGTGGTCGCCCTTCATCCAGGACGCCCGGAAAAACCATCGCGCGTGGGAACAGGGCTTGTTGAAGTAATGCCGGAGACGATTGTTTCATCTGGCGCAAAACAGCTTTGCATAACGGTAGCTGGCTAACCAAATAGCTGAATGCTAGTTTTCGTCAGTCGAATCCGCCGATTCGATGATGCATGTCAAGGTCGCCATCCCGTCTGAGATAACGGGATAGCGGCCTTTTTTATTGGCGCGCTATTCTGAGATCCCCTCACCGTTCATCGCCGATTACTGTTCTTTATAAAATTTTTCCGCGCCCCGATACGTCACAGATGAAGAGTTGGCGAATAGGCCAACGCTTTTACCTTTCAGTTACTTGTGACCATGAGGCTAACTATATGAATAAGAAATTAAGTTACGTGTTCGCGATGGCCGGACTCACGTGCGTGTTGTCACTGCCGGTAATGGCGGCAACAAGTGCCAGCCCAAGTGATAACTCGGGTAGCAGCATGAGCAATTCATCATCGTCTTCGGACGCCAAGTCTTCCGGTTCCGAAAAATCCTCCGAGCCAAGTGGCACTAACGGTGCAAATACCAACGGCACTGCGCTTCCAGGCTCCGGTGGCGAAGCTGGCAGTGGCGGTAACTCAAGCCCAGGCAACAAAACGCCGTCCGGTGCCGGATCAAGCTCGCAAAGCACGGGTGGCTAACCCCCCACGCTGAGTTCTGCCTGCGGCAATTGCACCGCTGCATCGGCCTGACCAGACCCGGGATCTGCCAAACCCGGGTCAGGTTTCGCAGCCAGCCCCGCCTCACAACAGCGTCGCCCCAGGCCACTGGGATTTTTCTACCAACTCACGGACGACATCCCGGATCACCACCCGCACCGCCAATGCTGCAGGCGAGAGTTCGTCGTCGGGCAGGCTTGCCAACAGATTGCGCCGCATCAAGTCCCGGTCATGAATTTGCACCACACACAACCCCGAATCGACCGAACGTGCCGCCGCTGCCCCGGGCTGCAAAGTCGCTGCGATGCCGTGCCTGACAACGTCCATCAACGTCGCAAGCCCATCGATCTCCATGACGACGTTCATGTGCATGCCAGCGGCTTCAAAGGCATTGGCAAGCGTAGATCTCAAGCCGTGGCTGCTGCTGGGCAGTACAAGCGCAATGTCCCTGATCTGCCCAAGACTCAGACTGTCTCCAGGCGGAACGCCGGGGAATCCTGGCGCATGCAACAGGGTCACGGCCTCATCCAGCAACGGGATCAGCGTCCAGCGCCGAGCGATGTCAGCCTGAAACACCACGGCCAAATCCAGTTGTCGGGCGTTGAGCTGACTCGCCAGATAGCCGGACAGCATCTCCACCAAATGCAACTGGATATCGGGATAACGGGCACGCATTGCTTCGATCAACGGCAGCGCCAGGACACTGGCGGTGGTTGGCGCCAGACCGACACTGACATAGCCGCGCATGCGTCCGCGCTGCGCCGCCTGAATGGCAGCGTCGGCCTGGCGCAAGGTCAATTGGGCGTGATGCAGAAACGCTAAGCCTGCGGCGGTCGGGCTCACGCCGGTCGAGGTGCGATTGAGCAAGCGCGTGGCGAGCTCGTCCTCAAGCTTGCTCATCTGCTGGCTCAAGGCAGAAGTGCCAACATTGAGTTCGAGCGCCGCGCGACCCAGGCTGGTCATCTCGACCACTTTGACGAAATAGCGAAGTTGACGCAGTTCCACAGCGCTTCCTTGAGAGGGACCAGCGCCAAGCTTCGGCGCTAGCGGGCAGACTTGCAAGCGGCTGGGGACGCCTCGAATACACAGTTCCTCGCGACGACTTGCCCCTTTACTAAAACTAAACCCCCCACCTTGGAAACCGCCTTTCGCACTGCCCTGCGCCCCTTTACCGTGAGCTCACCCGCCAGCAGCAACCTGATCCCGCTGCCGGTGAATCAAGGAGCAATGATGATTGACGTTTTGGTGATAGGCGGCGGTAACGCGGCACTGTGCGCTGCGTTGATGGCACGCGAGGCCGGCGCCAGCGTGATGCTGCTGGAAGGCTCACCGAAGATCTGGCGCGGCGGCAATTCGCAACACACCCGCAACTTGCGGTGCATGCACGATGCACCTCAGGACGTCTTGATCCAGGCCTATCCGGAAGAAGAATACTGGCAAGACCTGCTCAAAGTGACCGGCGGGCTTACCGACGAAAAGCTGGCGCGCATCGCCATTCGCGCTTCATCTACTTGCCGCGACTGGATGCGCTCCCACGGCGTGCACTTTCAGCCGCCGCTGTCTGGCGCACTGCACGTGGCGCGCACCAACGCGTTTTTCATGGGCGGCGGCAAAGCCTTGATCAACGCCTATTTTCGCAGCGCTGAACGCCTGGGCATCAAGATTCGCTACGACGCTCAGGTCACTGATATCGAGCTTAAGGATGGGCGATTTATCGCCGCACATATCGGCCAGCGCGAGGTGAACGGACAGCATCTGCCCGCAGAACGAATTCAGGCACGCGCCTGCGTCATGGCCGCCGGGGGTTTCGAGTCCAACCGCGAATGGTTGCGCGAAGCCTGGGGCCAGAACGAGCGCGGCGAATGGCCTTCGGACAATTTCCTGATTCGCGGTACACGCTTCAATACCGGAGTGTTGCTGCGGCGCATGCAGGATTTGGGCGCCGACATCATCGGCGACCCGACCCAGGCCCACATGGTCGCCATCGATGCTCGCGCCCCGCTGTATGACGGCGGTATCTGCACCCGAATCGATTGCGTCTCGCTAGGGGTGGTGGTCAATCGCGATGGCGTGCGCTTCTATGATGAGGGCGAGGATTTCTGGCCCAAGCGCTATGCCATCTGGGGTCGGCTGGTGGCGGGTCAGCCCAATCAGCAGGCGTACTCGATCATCGATCAGCAAGCGATCGGCCGCTTCATGCCGCCGGTTTTTCCGGGGACCAAGGCCGATACGCTGAAAGAACTGGCACGGTTGCTCGATCTTCCAGAAGCCACCTTCGTAAAAACCGTCGAGGACTATAACCGGGCCTGTCAGGTCGGCACGTTTGACCACACCGCACTCGATGACTGCCACACCGAAGGGCTGACTCCAGCGAAGACTCACTGGGCGCGCCCTTTGGTCAAACCACCGTTCTACGCGTATCCGCTCAAACCCGGCGTGACCTTCACCTACCTGGGCCTTGCGACGGATGAAACCGCTGCCGTGCATTTCCAGGGCAAGCCCAGTCCCAACCTGTTCGTGGCCGGGGAAATGATGGCCGGCAATGTGCTGGGCAAGGGTTACACCGCTGGCATCGGCATGGCCATCGGCACCGCGTTTGGCCGCATTGCCGGGGTGCAGGCAGCCGCCAGCGCCGGGTTCAGTCCTTCTTTTGCCAACACGGAAACTCGACATGCAACTGTTTGATCCTCAGGCACCCAGCGCTTTGATCCCGGTTCTCAATCTGCAGGAAAGCGAAGTCGAGCGACAGATGACCATCTGCAACGCATGCCGCTACTGCGAAGGGTTTTGCGCAGTTTTCCCCGCCATGACCCGGCGGCTGGAGTTCGGTCAGGCCGATATCCACTATCTGGCGAACCTGTGCCACAACTGCGGCGCCTGCCTGTCAGCATGCCAATACGCGGCGCCTCACGAATTCGCAGTCAATGTGCCCAAGGCCATGGCCAAAGTGCGTCTGGACACCTACGCCGAATACGCCTGGCCGCAAGCGCTGGGCAAACTTTACCAACGCAACGGCCTGACCCTGGCGTTGGCGTCCGGTGGTGGTCTGGCGCTGTTTTTGTGCTTGACGCTGATGATCATGGGCAACCTGTTTACACCCATGCCAGGCGGCAATTTCTACGGGATCTTCCCGCACAACACGCTGGCCTTGATGTTCGGCGCGGTGTTTGGCTTTGCGGTGCTTTCGTTGGGCATTGGCGTCAGACGTTTCTGGCGCAATGTTTCGCCCGGGCAAGCGCCGATGCCCCTCAAGGCCAGCGCTGCGCTGGAAGCCACGGCGAACATCGCGCAGCTCAAATATCTGGACGGCGGCCACGGGGAAGGCTGCAACAATGCCGATGACGAGTTCACCCTGTGGCGTCGTCGCTTCCACCACCTCACGTTCTACGGTTTCATGCTGTGCTTTGCCGCCACCGGCACCGCTACGCTTTACCACTACCTGCTGGGCTGGTCAGCGCCCTACCCGGTGTTCAGCCTGCCGGTGATGCTCGGCATCTTCGGAGGCATCGGCCTGCTCATCGGCCCGGCCGGGTTGCTGTGGATGAACCTGCGCCGTAACCCCGAGCAAGGCGATGAAAAACAGAAACCCATGGATCGCGGTTTTATTGCCCTGTTGCTGCTCGTGAGCGCCAGTGGTCTGGCCCTGCTCGCCTTCCGTGAGGGCACCGCGCTGGGCCTGCTGCTCGCTGTGCATCTTGGACTGGTGATGGGGTTTTTCCTGACCATGCCCTACAGCAAGTTCGCCCACGGGATTTTCCGCAGCGCCGCTTTGCTCAAATACGCCATCGAAAAACGCCAAGCCAATCCGATCAATGCGGGCAGCGACTGAGCCGCACTGCGTCGATTTCATTTCATTCCTATAACAAGAAAGAGTCCTGACCCAGCCATGATGAACACAACAACCGAAGCCTCGCGATCGCGCGCCGCAAAGTTCGGCGCGATCATAAGAGTCACCAGCGGTAACTTCCTCGAACAGTTCGACTTCTTTCTGTTCGGCTTCTACGCCACCTACATTGCGCAGACGTTCTTCCCCGCCACCAGCGAGTTCGCCTCGTTGATGATGACCTTTGCGGTCTTCGGCTCGGGCTTTCTGATGCGTCCGCTCGGGGCGATCGTGCTCGGTGCTTACATCGATAAAGTGGGCCGCCGCAAAGGGTTGATCGTCACGCTGTCGATCATGGCTTGCGGCACAGTGCTGATTGCATTGGTGCCGGGCTACGCCAGCATTGGCGTGGCTGCCCCGATACTGGTGTTGCTCGGCCGCTTGTTGCAGGGGTTTTCGGCAGGAGCGGAGTTGGGCGGCGTCTCGGTGTATCTGGCAGAAATCGCGACGCCGGGCCGCACTGGTTTCTACACCAGTTGGCAGTCCGCCAGCCAGCAGATCGCGATCATCCTCGCCGCAGCACTGGGCTATGGCATCAGCACCTACCTGCAGGCCAGCGAAATTGCCGCATGGGGCTGGCGTATCCCGTTTTTCATCGGCTGCATCATCATCCCGTTCATCTTCATGATTCGTCGTTCGCTACAGGAGACCGAGGCGTTCAAGGCGCGCGCCCATCACCCCAGTACCCGCGAAGTGTTTCGCTCCATGCGTGACAACTGGCGCACGGTATTGGCGGGCGGTTTGCTGGCCTCAATGACAACCACCACCTTTTACCTGATCACGGTTTACACCCCGACCTTTGGCAGAACAGTGCTGCACCTGAGCACCACGGACAGTCTGGTGGTGACGCTGTTCGTGGGGCTGACCAATTTCATCTGGCTGCCCATCGGTGGCGCGCTGTCCGATCGCATCGGTCGGCGTCCTCTGCTGCTGGGCATTTCCCTGCTTTGCATCCTCACCGCTTACCCGGCCATGCACTGGCTGGCCGCAGGGGCGAGTTTCGAGCGACTGCTGATAGTGCTGCTGTATTTCTCGTTTTTCTTCGGCGTCTACAACGGCGCCATGGTGCCGGCCCTCACCGAGGTCATGCCTCAGGAAGTGCGGGTGGTGGGCTTCTCGTTGGCGTTCAGCCTGGCGACGGCCGTCTTCGGCGGTTTTACCCCGGCGATGTCGACGTTCCTGGTGCAGGCCACCGGTGACAAAGCGTCTCCGGCGTATTGGCTAATGTTCGCGGCGGTCTGTGGATTCTCGGCCACCTTGATCCTCTATCGGCAACGTCATTCCATGTCGGCCAAGGCCATCTGAAAAGAGCGCTCGGGCTTTAACTTCTGTCAGCCGGCTCGCACGCTCATTCAGGTGCGAGCCAGCATTGCGTCAGACAACCCAACATTGCGAACGAAAAAAACTGTTCACGCCAATGGACTTTTATCCTCAAGAGGCCTCAAACCCATGAGATAAGCTTCTCACTTCCCTTCCCCCGCCAGCTGGCTTCAGCTCAGGACTGACAATGACCTTTTTTATTTTCCTTCTAGCCTGTGGTGCCGCAGCAAGCACCGGCATCATTTTCAAACCTGGTCATTGGTACGACACCCTCGTCAAGCCCGGCTTCACCCCACCCAACTGGTTGTTCCCCGTCGCCTGGTCGATTATTTATCTGTTGCTTGCCTGGGCCGGGTATCGCTTGACGGTCTTACCCGAAAGCCAGGTCCTGCTGGCCTTGTGGGCGACACAAATCGCGCTCAACACGTTGTGGACCCCGGTGTTTTTTGGCGCGCACCTTGTCCGGGCCAGCATGGTCATTCTTGCGCTGCTCTGGCTTGTTGTGGCGGTCATGGTCGTGATGGCGCTGCGTTTGGACGTCGTGACGGGCGTGATCTTGCTGCCTTATTTGCTATGGCTGTCGGTGGCCGCCGCGCTGAACTTCTCGATCCTGCGTAACAACCCATCCTCATGAGTTTCGGTTTGCACGCTGCAGATAAACGCGGCTGCGACCACCTCCCGAATCTGACGGCCCGGGAGGTCTGTCAGATATTGCGAGAGGTCACGTTCGAACGTAGCGCCATGACCGTAGCACCTCGTTCGACTCTGGATGAGGCCGACACGGACACTGTGATCGTTGACGTCGATGGCTGGCGCATAACGCTTCACAACGATTGCGACGGCCTGTCTTACTGCGCAGCGTGCGTCAGTGCGCAGGGTCAGCGGTGGGCGTTCGAACCGGGTGATCGGCTTGATACAAACCCTGTCGCGCTGCTCTCTACCTGGGAGCACGCGACACTGGATCGGCTATTGAAATCGCTGTAAGCCGACGAGGCCCGCGACAAGGGGGCTCGTTTTGGTCCGGACCTGCTCAGCCGCTAGACGCAAGCTCTCGCGACCCTGCGGCCTGCAAAGGGTCGAGCGAGACTGAGCAATCCCAGCAATGCCATCCCCGCGCCCACCCAAAGCGGCGCCCGCAGCCCATAACCGGCATCGATCGCGCTACCGCCCGCCCAACTGCCCAGCGCCAGGCCTGCAGTGATCACCGAGGTGTGCAAGGTATTGACCAGCGCTGCGGGCTCGGCGGCCCTCATCACCCGCGCCACCATTGCCGGGTTCAATGCCACACCGGTGAAGCCGATCGCAATGAAACAGCCAATATTCAACCACCGATGCTCACCGGCCAGCGCGAAGCCGAGCAATGCCAGCACCAGCAGGACCAGTCCCCAACCCAGCGCCGGGAGCGTGTGACGATCGGCAATGCGGCCCACGTACATGTTGCCCAACAGGTTCGCTACCCCGTACAGCGCGAGCAACGGCGCTACCTGGCTCGGTGCGACGCCGACTTCATGAATAAGGATGGGTGTGCAGTAGCTGAACGCCGCGAAGGTGGCGCCGATGATCAGGCCGCTGGTGAGGTAGGCGGCCCAGAGGCTTCGATTCTTGAGTGTCTCCCATTGCTGACGCAGCGCGGGTTCGCTTGCAGCCTGCCCCACAGGCAAACGCGTTGCAGCGAGCGCGGTGCAGATCAGTGCAAATGCGACCACTAGCCACGAGCTGGCGCGCCAGCCAAAATGCTGCTCCACCCATGCGGTCATCGGCACCCCGGCCACGGGCGATAGCATAAGCCCGGCCAACACCACCGACACTGCCCTGCCCCGGGTTTGCGGTGCGACGAGCCCGGCGCAGACGGTCATGCACAAACCGATGCACGCCGCGCTCGCCACTCCCATCAGAATGCGCGCCACCACCAGCACCGTATAGGTTGGCGCAGCAGCTGCCAGAGCGGCGGCTGCCACATAAAACGCCAGCAGCCCGACCAGCGCGTGTTTGTTGCTTACCCCACGGGAAAGCAGCAGCACGGTGACGGGCGGGCCGCCCAATGCCATCCCCAGCGCGTAATAGGCAATGAGATTGCCAACCTGGGCCAGACTTACCGAAAAGGCATCGGCCAATGCGGGCATGATCCCGGCGACCATGAATTCAGCGGTCACTAACGAAAAGATCGTCGCCCCCAGCAGGTAGACGGTAGGCGGCAGTTTGGAGCGGCTGGTCATGGGAGTCTCAGTCAGAAAAGGCCCGCCACCGTAGGCAACGTTGACCGTGTAGTCAAATAACGGTTGATCATAAGGTCATTTCGGAGCGGGACTTTCGAGAACCCCGAGCGCGATCAAGACAAGTTCGGCACGATCTATGCGAGCAGTAACTCACGGCCCTTTGGTTTATCAAACGGCCCGTGAACGATCGATGAAGGAAGCATGATGCTGATTGCCCATCTGTCTGACCCCCACATCCGCCCCCATGGTGAGCTGTATCAAGGGCTCGTCGATTCAAACGCCATGTTTGAGCGCGCTGTAGAACAGCTGAATTCGCTACGCCCACGCCCCGATGTGGTCATCATCACCGGGGATCTGGTAGACGAAGGACAGTTCGCCGAATATGAGGTGGCTCAGTCGCTCCTCGCGAAGATCACCCAACCGCTGCTGATGATTCCCGGCAACCACGATGACCGGGCATTGTTCCGCGCAACCTTCGGCAAAGACATGTCGGGGCCAGCTGAAGGGCCGCTGCACTTCATTACGGCAGACCTTGGGCCGGTGCGTATTATTGGCCTGGACATCACGGTACCGGGCGAGCATCACGGTGACATGGACGACGCCGCATGCGACTGGCTTGAGGCCGCACTGGCCGAGGAGCCGACTCGCCCTACCTTGATCATGCTTCACCAACCGCCATTCTTGAGCGGTATCCCCTACATCGATACCTACGCGTGCCGCAAAGGCGAGCGGCTGGCCCGAATCATCGACCGGTATCCCGCTGTCGAGCGAGTGGTCTGCGGACACATTCACCGATCAATGCAACTGCGCTTCGGTGGCACCGTGCTCTGCACCGCGCCCAGTACTACTACCGCGATTGCCTTGAGACTGGATGAAAACGCCGAAGAGGCGTCTTATCTGGAACCGCCTGCGCTGCTGTTGCACCACTGGAAACCGGATACCGGGCTGATCACTCACTGGGTACCGATCGGGGATTTTCCGGGGCCGATGCCGTTTGCGTGATTGATCGCGTTTGTCACTGCGCCGCTGGCTCTGACAACAGAGCCACAACAGCCTCGACCTCAATCAACATGCCATCTAGCGCCAAGCGCGGCACCGGTATAAGTGTACTAACAGGCTTGGTAGCAGCGCCCCAAGCCCGGTCAACCTCCTCGACCCAACGACGCAGCTTCTCCTCGGAGTGGTCCACGATCAGTATTGTCAGCTTGAACACCTGATCTAAATCAGCACCTTTGGATCGCAACGCCGTTCGAATATTGGCGAGCGCCTGCCTCGCCTGCTCAGAGAAATCTGCAGACATCCTTCCATCACGGTCCTCCCCGCCTTGACCCGCCAGAAATATCAGTCGCGCGCGTGGATGCAGTTCGGCCACATGGGAGTAACCATTGACGCGCGGATCGTATAACTCCTGTGGATTGGTCAACTGAAACGTCAAATCTAATGAATCAGACATAAGCAAGCTCCTTAAGAAAGAATGCGCAGTCTCCTACCTCTACTTAAGTGCAGGTCAAGCCTGTCCTTGAACAAATTCGCCACGCCCCAACACGCTTTGCAGAAAACTCCGTGTGCGAGCCTCCTTCGGTGCTGTGAACAGTTGCGCAGGTGGCGCGGCTTCGACGATGGCCCCTTTGTCCATCACCACAACCACATCGGCTACCTCTCGGGCGAAGCCCATTTCGTGGGTCACGATGATCATGGTCATGCCTTCGGCTGCCAGGGTTTTCATGACCTGCAACACCTCTCCCACCAATTCAGGGTCTAGCGCCGAGGTTGGCTCGTCGAACAGCATCACTTTCGGGTCCATCGCCAAGGCCCGAGCAATCGCCACCCGCTGCTTCTGGCCGCCGGACAAAGTGCCGGGAAATACATCGGCCTTGTGGGCCAGCCCGACCTTTTCGAGCAAACGCATACCCTGCTCGTTCGCCGCCTGGCGGGGCGTGTTGCGCAGGGCCATGGGCGCCATGGTGATGTTGTCCAGCACGCTCAGGTGCGGAAACAGATTAAACGATTGAAACACCATGCCCACTTCGCTGCGCAGCGCGTCAAGCTTGGCTTCGGACATCATGCGGCCGTCCTCGACAACGGTATGCCCGCAGACATGCAGCGTGCCGCCTTCAGCGGTTTCGAGGCCATTCATACAGCGCAGGAACGTGCTTTTGCCCGAGCCGCTGGGCCCGATGACCACAACCACCTGACTCGTTTCTACGGTGAAGTCGATGTTGTGCAGCACCTGATTGCTGCCGAAGGATTTGCTCAGATTATTGATGTCGATAATCACGTCATTCATCAGACTCTCCCGTCCGCGCGAAGCATTTTTTCGGTGCGCCGCAGAATCAATGTGGTGGTCCCGGTGAGCACCAGATAGATGAACGCAATGGCCAGATACACTTCCAGCGAGCGATAGGAAACGCTGATGATTTTCTCGCCCTCGTGCATCACGTCAGCGATGGTCAGCAGCGATACCAGTGCCGAGTTTTTGATCAGCGCGATGAACTCGTTCCCAAGGGCCGGAATCATGCGCACGAAGGCTTGAGGCAGGACAACCTTGCGCATGGCCATCTTGTAGGGCAGGCCCAGGGAGCGAGCGGCTTCCATCTGGCCTTTTTCTACTGACTGGATCGAGCCGCGCACGATTTCCGAGACGTACGCTGCACTGTAGATTCCCAGACCGAAGATCCCGCACACGTAAGCGGGTAGCTGAATGCCGAAGTGCGGCAGGCCGAAGAACAGGATGAACAGTTGCACCAGCAATGGCGTGCCGCGCACCAGCGTCAGGTACGTGGTGCAAAAACCGTAAATCAATCTTCGCTTGGGGTTGAGGCGCCCCAACCCGATCAACAGTCCCAGCACGCAACCCAGTACCAGGGCCGCTGCGGTGATTTCGATGGTGATCAAGGTGCCTGAAGCAAGCGCGCGCCAACCGTCCCAGACCGGGGAGAAATCGAGGTCCATGGTGTACTCCGCTTATTTGTTGCGATGAAGAGCTACTGCCAAAACAGTCGGTGTGCAGCGTCCGGCACCGTAGCGCCAGACGCCACTCAGCAGATCACTCTGCGCTGGTGCCGAACCATTTTTGCGTCAGGGCTGCGTATTCGCCGTTGCTGCGCAGGGTTTGCAACGCTTTGTTCATCTGTTGTTGCAGCTCGGGCTCATTCTTGCGCACCGCGAAGCCATACAGCTCGGTGGTCAGGCCTTGGTCGAGCACTCGCACTTTGGGCTGGGACTTCGCGTATTCGACAGCAGCCGGTCGACCGGTGACGGCCGCGTTGACCCGGCCGATGGTCAGCAGGTCAAACATGGCCTGGTTCTTCTCCACTTCGACCACCTCAACTGCAGGGTAATTGTTCTTCAAGAAGTCGATGGACTTGGTGCCCACCTGGGCGGTGACTTTCTTGCCTGCCACCAGATCCGCCGGGACGTTGATGCTGGTGTCATCCTTGAGCGCCAGCACTGCCAGGCCGCCGCGATAATAGGAGTCAGTGAAGTTGACGACTTTGCTGCGCTCTTCGGTCATGTAGATGGCCGAGGCAGCGACGTCAAAGCGGTTGGAGATCAGGCCGGGAATCAAGCCCTTGAAACCGATATCGACCCATTCCACTTTCTTGTTCATCTGCTTGCCAATCGCTTCGATCAGCTCGATGTCGAAGCCGGTGCGTTTACCGTCCTGAACGAACTCCATCGGCGGGAACGTGGCATCGGTCCCGACACGAATCACATCATCGGCGGCTTGCACTGAGGTACCGAACAACGTAGTTAGGGCAAATGCTGCAACAATCGGGCTGAACAACTTCAAAACTTTCATTACGTGTTCCTTCGGCAAGGGTAAACCCTGAGTCAGCCCAGGGCATTGATTGACCGGCAGGTTAGAAGCGATTGCAAATGCGGCTGGCTGCTTTTCTGGTGAGGCTGATCAACTCAGCCTCTCGTGGGCCAACGCGCAGTGACGGCGCCATCAAGGTGATGGTGCCCTCAAGTCTTTCATCTTGCGAAATCAACGGAACGCTCACTCCCCATACCCCCAGGTCCACTTCGCTATCGCTGGTGGCGTATCCGTTCCGGCGGATGTCAGCGATTTCCTGTTCCAGCGCGACTCTCTCAAGCAAGGACCCTGCCTGGGTCGCGATCAGATGTTGGCGGGTCTCTTGCGGCAGGAACGCCAGCAAGCTTTTGGCCGATGCCCCTTGCATCATCGGATGGGCGCGGCCTTTGGTGAATGAACAACGCAGGGAGCTGCTGCTCTCCTGCATGGCAATGCACACCATCTGTCCATTGCTGTGGACGAGCAAGCCGACGCTTTCGCCGGTTCGTTCAACCAAGGCGCTGAGCTCGTCGCGGCTCTGGTTGATCAGGTTTGAAGTCTGGTCGAAGCCCCACGCCAATTGAACCCCGGTCGCGCCAGGTTCATAAAGACCTGTAGACATGTGCTCCTGCAGCAAGCCCCATTTCTTCAGTGCCGCCAGATGCCGGTAGACCGTGCTCAATGGCATACCTACCTGGGCCGCGATGCGTTTGGCGCCGATGGGTTGCCCGGCCTTGGCTACACAAGCCAGAACCTGGAGAACCCGATCAACGATGCTTTTAGTCACAGACTCATTCATGCCTGCACTATAAGAGACAATTCCCGGATTGGGACATTGATTCCCAGCCGGTGAGAAAGGTGATGCCATGCAGGCGGTCGTTCGACGGACGGAACGCGAGAGGCCACTGAATATTCCCTACTTTCAAACCAGTACTGTCACCGACAGAAACCTGTGTTTGAACACGGGCAGATAACCGAGGAACGCGCTAATTTTCTGAACTATCATCCGTAAGCCTGTTCTAGACGCCTTCGCCGTGGGTTGGTAGCTTCCAGCGGCTTATCTTTTGCCATTTTTCAAGAACGGGACGACGCATGTCTATCCAGCAAACTCCGGGGCTAGTGCTGCCCGCGCGCGCTGCCGCCAAGATGGAAGCGGCCATGGCCGTAGGCGCTTTCGCCATCGGTACCGGCGAATTCGCGATCATGGGGCTGATGCCCGATATCGCCACCAATCTGCATTTGAGCGAACCCCAGGTAGGCCATGCGATCAGCGCTTACGCATTGGGCGTCATGGTCGGCGCACCCTTGCTGACCATCCTGGGCTCAAAGTTGCTGCGCAAGCATATGTTGCTGCTGCTGATGCTGCTTTATGCCGTGGGCAACATCGCGACCGCGTTCACTCCGACCTTTGGCAGCCTGATGGCCTTCCGTTTCATCAGCGGCTTGCCCCACGGCGCCTATTTCGGCATTGCAGCCGTTGTCGCCTCCAGCATGGTGCCGGTCAATCACCGCGCGGGCGCCGTCGCCCGGGTGATGATGGGGCTGACGCTGGCGATGTTGCTGGGTAATCCAATTGCGACCTTTCTGGGGCAATTCTGGGGTTGGCGTTCAGCTTTCGCCCTGGTGGGGCTGATTGCCCTTTGCACATTGGCGTTGGTCTGGCGTTTCGTTCCCGACCGCCACGACGAACCCCGCAGCGATCCGCGCAAGGAATTGCGCGCTTTCACCAAACCTCAGGTGTGGATGGCCTTGGCCATTGGCGCGATTGGTTTTGCCGGCATGTTCTGCGTGTTCAGCTATCTGGCGCCCACGATGCTGGAAGTGACCCGCGTGTCCCCGCAGTGGATTCCATTCGGCCTTGCAGCATTCGGGGTGGGCGGTATCGTGGGCAACATCGTCGGCGGCAAGCTGTTCGACCGTATGCAGTTTCGGGCCGTCGGCGTGCTGTTGGTGTGGTCGATGGCGGTGCTGTTGTTCTTCCCGTTCGCTGCAGGCTCTTTATGGGGCGTGCTGCTGGCGATCGGACTGGTGGGCACCATGGTCGCATTGGCAGCGCCGTTGCAAATCCGGTTAATGGATATCGCCCATGAGGCCCCGAGCCTTGCGGCGGCGTCCAACCATGCCGCGTTCAACCTGGCCAACGCTTTAGGGCCATGGTTTGGCGGGATGGCGATCACGGCAGGACTGGGATGGACCAGCACCGGCTACATCGGCGCATTCACGGCGCTCATAGGCTTGGGCGTTTACCTGCTGGCGCGGCGAATGAAGGGCGGCGAGTAACGGCACCGGGTGGGTTATGCGTTTGGCGCATGGCCCATTCCGAACCGTCATAACGTGGTTTTATTACTACATGGTAGTCTCGCCGCTTTATTATGTTGGCGTTGATCGTTGTCTTCGATAATGGCCAGAATCAGGAATCGACATGCCCAAAATCTCCCACTGCACCTTGCGCCGTAATTTCCGCGAATTGTTTGCCTCAAAGGCGTGTTTCGAAACTGCCTCTGTGTTCGATCCGATGTCTGCGCGCATCGCGGCGGACCTTGGGTTCGAGGTGGGCATTCTCGGTGGATCGGTGGCCTCTTTACAGGTGTTGGCAGCCCCGGACTTTGCGCTCATCACCTTGAGTGAATTCGTTGAACAAGCCACACGCATTGGCCGTGTCGCTCAACTGCCGTTCATTGCCGACGCTGACCACGGCTATGGCAATGCCCTGAACGTCATGCGCACGGTCGAAGAACTCGAGCGTGCCGGTGTCGCGGCACTGACGATCGAAGACACCCTCCTCCCTGCGCAGTTTGGGCGCAAATCAACCGACCTGATCTCCATTGAGGAAGGCATCGGTAAAGTCAAAGCGGCCCTTGAGGCCCGCGTAGATCCTGAACTGTCGATCATTGCCCGTACCAATGCTGCGGTGTTGCCGGTCAAGGACATCATCGAACGCACTCAGGCCTATGAAAAAGCTGGCGCCGACGGCATCTGCATCGTTGGCATCCAAGACTTCGAACACCTGGAGCAGATCTCCGAAAAGCTCAGCGTGCCATTGATGCTGGTGACCTACGGCAATCCGAAGCTCAGCGACAGCGAGCGTCTGGCGAGCCTTGGCGTGCGGATTGTCGTCAAGGGGCACGCGGCTTACTTTGCCGCCATCAAAGCCACTTATGACAGCCTGCGCGCGCAGCGTCAGTTGACCCAAAGTACCTCCAACCTCAGCGCCACCGAGCTGACCCATACCTATACCCAGCCAGAAAGCTACGTGGCGTGGGCCAAAGAGTTCATGGACGTCAAAGAGTGAGCCTGGCGTCAGGCACGTTCAAGGTCCGCTGAAGCGGACCCTGTTTTTTTCAGCACTACTGTAACGGCCATGTTTCGCGCGCCTACCAGCGGTCGCCTCGCACAATAAATCCTCGCAAACACCCTCGTGTCAGTCGCACTATCCGCATGATTTTCACCTGCGATCCCAAACGTTCGATGGAGGAATTGATCATGACAATCAAGGTCGAGAAAGCGTTGTATGGCCAGGAGTGGCTGGTAAAACTGGACGACTACCCTGTGACATTTCGCAGCATGCTGGAGGCCATGGCCTTCGCCGAGACGTTAAAGGCCCGCATCGACGCGCGTCATGAGCTTCCAGGTGCCTGAGGGTCTGTAGGCGCTTCTGAGCATTTTCCAGATCAACCAGCGCCTTTAAACAGCCCAGAGCGGGATCAAAACGGGCTGGCAGTAGGCCGGACGATCAACTCGCTGACGTCCACATCATCCGGCTGCTCTATCGCATAGACGATGGCCCGGGCGATGGCCAGGGACGGGATCGAGATTTTGCGAAACTCGCGCATCTCGGCTCGTCCCCCTTCATCGGAAATGCTCTCGGCTAACTCTGATTCAGTCACTCCCGGTGATATGACAGTGACCCTGATATCGCCACCGACTTCCTGACGCAATCCCTCGGAAATAGCACGCACTGCGTACTTCGTTGCGCAATAGACGGCCGCTGTGGGGCTGACTGCGTAGGCACCGATCGATGCGATGTTGATGAAGTGCCCGGACTTCTGTTGCTGCATCAGCGGTAAGCCTGCGGCGATACCGTGCAGCACACCGCGAATGTTGACATCGATCATTTGGTCCCATTCCGAGACCTTCAAAGCCTCGAGTTTCGAAAGCGGCATCACTCCGGCGTTGTTGATGATCACATCGACCCGGCCATGATGACTGACCGCAAAATCCACCAGCCCCTGCACATCGCTAAGCCGGGTGACATCCACCGCCTGAAAGCGGGCATCGCCGCCATCGGCGTTGATTTCGCTGCAAAGCACCTCAAGGCGATCGGTACGGCGCGCACCGAGCACGACCGCCGCGCCGCTGCGGGCCAAAAGACGCGCCGTTGCTTCGCCAATACCACTGCTGGCGCCCGTGATCACAATGACTTTTTTGGAGATTTTCGACATGTTCACAATCCTTCATCTGAGAGGGGTCAATGCGAGAGCGGTGTCTCGCTACCCGATCACATTAGGGAAAACGTCAGGTCGTCCATTAGTCAGATCCTCCGGACCTGTTGCCTGATCCGGTCGTGAGCAAACCCCATCACGCCCTTCGGGCAGAAGCGCGAATCTCCGGCGCTGCATATCGCTATTGATTCTGGGCGCAGCCCGTAGGAGTTCGGCTTGCCGACGATCTACCGGGGTCGCGCTCGACCGCGAAGCGGCAGTGAAACCAGCGAATGCGGTGTATCAGTTGAAACCGAAATGACTGGCTTTGGGCCCGCTTCGCAGCCCATCGCTGGCGTCGTAACCTCCGTGAGCTCCTATGGGATGCCCAGCGCCGCTTAAATTCAGGTCTGACGCAATATCTGTAGGAGCGCGCTTGCCCGCGATAGGGTGCGGCACATCCGACGCATCTTCAGCGCCTGGTAGGTTGCTTTCGCGGGCAAGCGCGCTCCTACAGTGTGAACTGCCTGATACCAATCCCGTGGGAGCGGACTCGTCCGCGAAGGCGATTGATCGGGCGAAATAGATGCGTCGGATGTACCTACCCTTTCGCGGACGAGTCCGCTCCCACAGGTTCGGCAGAATAAGTCACACAGCGCACAACCCACCGCTGTTGATTCTGGGCGAAGCCGGTTTGTCTGGTTGAACTCAGCGCAACCCAAACCCCATTCTGCGCAGTTCTTCTACCAAATCCTCGCGGCCGTGAAGGTTGGCGACGCTGCCCATACGGCTGACTACCTGCTCTGACCAGTTGGCCGGTTTGTGCCCTGCCTGCTGATAAAACGCGGCAAGCCGATCGTCATAACGCTCAATGGCGGGCAGCTCGGCTTCCACCGTGTAGGTTTCGTGATGCAGCACCGCGGCCTGGGGCAATCGCGGCTTTACGTGCGCGGGGCGTTCGGTGTCTGGATACCCGACACACATGCCAAACACCGGGTACACCTGAGGCGGCAAATTCAGCTCTTTGGCGACACCTTCAATATCATTGCGGATCGCACCGATGTAGACACTCCCCAGCCCCATGGACTCAAGCGCAACGACGGCATTCTGCGCAGCCAGCGCCGCATCGATCGTACCCAACAGCAGGCTTTCAATATAAGGCAGAGCTTGCAGCTCGACCTCTTCGCGCTCAGCCACCCGGCTGACTCTCGACAAATCGGCAAGCCAGACCAGAAACAGCGGCGCCTGGCGAATGTAGGCCTGATTGCCCGCCAGTGCAGAAAGCCGCGCTTTGCGCCCCTGATCCCGCACGGCAACCACACTCCACACTTGCAGGTTCGACGAGCTTGCCGCTGACTGTGCCGCAGCGATGAGCGCTTCCAGGGTTCCTTCCGGTAACGGCGCATCGGTAAACGAACGCACGCTTCGATGATCCAGCAGTTGATCCAGAACCGGACTCCAGTTGCCTGGCACCTGCATATCGATCTCCCCGTAACGGGAGGCGAGTCGTTGTTGCTTGATATCGGTCATGGGACGTCCTGAACGCACGCGGCGCAATTAAGTGAGAACAAATTGATGTCAACGGGAGTTGGACAATCGTTCATTTGCTGGCGATTAAAACAGAACTGCCGACCTTTTAGCGGTCAACATCTAGACGCCGCCGAGGAATTTCTCGAAGATCGCCCAAGGAACAGGATGTTAAGTCAGTTCAGCAAGGTTGCCTTGAACCTGCGTTGCTCATGTCGCAGCGCATAACCTCCCGAGACGATGTCCATGTTCTACGTGATCTACCGTGGTTGAAGATACCGGCGCCAAGCCATCCATTGACCTGAGCCTGCTAGGCGGCAAGTATTCGCCGGTGGCGCTTATCGAGCGCGAACGCCAGGTACTGGGCCGTATTGCTGCCGGTTTTCCACTGGCTGACGTGCTCAACGACCTGCTGCTGGCGGTAGAAGCGCAAAGCAGTGACATGATGGCCTCCGTACTTTTTTTGAGCGAAGACGGGCAATACATGTTGCACGGCGCAGCGCCCAGCTTGCCGGCGGCGTACAACGAAGCGGTTCATGGGCTGGCCATTGGTGAAGGCATCGGCTCTTGCGGCACCGCTGCGGCGCGTGGCACCCCGGTTTACGTCAACGACATCGCGGCCAGCCCGCTATGGGAAGGCTATGCCGAACTCGCTGTTTCCAACGGCCTGCGTGCTTGCTGGTCGATGCCGATCAAAGCGGCGGACGGAACCGTCCTGGGGACCTTCGCCGTTTACTACAGCGAGCCTCGCGCACCCACGCCGAGCGACATTGAAGCCATATCGCTGATCGCCCAGACCGCCGCCCTGGCAATCGAAAGGCATCGTTCAGACCTTCGTTTGCGACTCAGCCAGGCCGAGCTTCGCGATCTCAACACGGAGCTTGAGCGCAAGGTCAACGAGCGCGCCACCGAGCGCAGCCGCACCTGGCTGCTGAGCCCCGACCTGCTCTCGGTGATCAACGCTCAAGGCATGATTCAAGCGTCGAATCCGGCGTGGAGAATTGCGCTGGGGTGGTCCCCCGAAGAACTCCACACCACTGTGCTGTCCTTCGTTCACCCTGATGATCTCGCCGCCAGCGAAGCGGTTTTCACCCAGGCCGCCATGGGCCGCCCGGTCTCGCGCTTTCAAAATCGCTGTCGGCACCGTGACGGCAGCTATCGCTGGCTGGCGTGGGTGGTCGTGCTGGAAGATGGAAAAATTTACTGCAGCGCCCGCGATATCACCACGGAGAAAGAGCAGGCATCCAGCCTGGCCCTTCGCACCCGTGAGCGGGATCGCGCCTGGGGACTTTCTCAAGAGCTGCTGGTGATCGCCTCCCCCAACGGCATGCTCGATGCCGTCAACGCCCGCTGGACCGAGCAACTGGGCTGGTCCGAGCGTGAGCTGATCGGAACAACGTTTTCCGAATACACCCACCCGGAAGATCTGCATGCATCGCTTGCAGCCTTTGCGGCGATATTCGAAGCGCCACTGATCGTGCCCTACGAGTACCGTTTGCGTCACAAGGATGGATCGTACAAGTGGTTCAGCTGGACGGGCTCATTTCAGGATGGCCGCGTGTATGCCGCTGGCCGCCACGTGACCTCCGAGCGTGAGCAAGCGGAAGCCTTGCGCCAGTCGCAAAAGATGGAAGCGGTCGGGCAATTGACCGGGGGCGTGGCCCACGATTTCAATAACTTGTTGACCGTCATTCGCTCATCTACCGATCTGCTCATGCGCCCCGGCCTCACCGAAGAGCGTCGCCTGCGGTACGTGACCGCTATTTCTGAAACGGTAGATCGTGCGGCGAAGCTGACCGGTCAACTGCTGGCGTTCGCTCGTCGGCAGGCGCTTTTGCCGGAAGTGTTCAGCGTCTGTGAGAACGTGCGCGCCATCAGCGGCATGATGGACACACTGACCGGTTCGCGGATTGTCACCGTCACCGACCTGACGCAAGGCCCCTGCTATGTGAATGCCGACCCGAGCCAGTTTGATACGGCACTGGTCAACATGGTTGCCAATGCCCGGGATGCGATGATGGGCGAAGGCGAACTCACCATCACCGTGCGCAGCGTCGAGTCGATGCCAACGATTCGGATGCATCCCTCCGTAAACGGCCCGTTTGTAGCGGTGTCCATTTCCGACACGGGTGCAGGCATCCCGGCGACGCAGCTGGAGCAGATTTTCGAACCGTTCTACACCACCAAAAATGTGGGTGAAGGCACCGGTCTGGGCCTGAGTCAGGTCTTCGGTTTTGCAAAACAGTCCGGCGGCGAGATCGCAGTCGTCAGCGAGGTCGGCCAAGGCACCACGTTCACCCTCTACCTGCCACGAGTCACCGCAGAGGCTAAAGACTCAGCGCCTTATTCTCCTGTGGCGGCTTTGGAAGATGGACATGGCACCTGCGTGCTGGTTGTAGAAGACAACGTGGATGTCGGCACATTCGCCACCCAGGCACTGGCCGAACTGGGCTATGTCACGGTATTGGCTTGCAGCCCGCTTGAGGCTTTGGCCGAATTGAAACGCGATGCCCGCCGATTCGACGTCGTGTTCTCCGATGTGGTAATGCCGGGCATGAGTGGCATTGACCTGGCGGGTCAGATCCGCGAACAGTACCCGGAGCTGCCGGTTGTCCTCACGTCGGGCTACAGCCATGTACTCGCAGAGAGCGGTTCTGGCGGATTCGAGTTGCTGCATAAACCCTATTCCCTCGATCAGCTGTCACGCATGTTGTTGAAGGTTGCAAAACGCAGATAGCCCGCCGTGCTAGCGACTCTTCAGATTCGCCAGCGCCCATTGCTCGGCGCTGGTGACCTTGATGCCCTGCTGATGGTTGAAGGTCTGCGCCGTGTCCCATGCCACGCCACGGCCGATCGCGAAGACGGCCCGGTACTTGCCCATCTGGTCATCGGGGGAAAGCGCAAGATCCGCCTGCAACTGTTGCACTGTTCGCGCATGGGCGTTGAAGGGCTTGTGGGTGACGCGCTCGAGAAGCGCCGCCAGCTCGCCATAGGTCAGGGTATCGCCTGCGGTGTACATCACCTGATTAACGATGTACGGCTGGTGCAGCACAATGGCTGCCGTCAACCGGCCGATATCTTCTGGTGTCGTCACCGTCACCGCCGTCTCCAGGCTCCCCAATGCATTGACCCGGCCCTGCTCCCTGTCCACCACACCGAATGACGGCTCGAACAGAAAGCTGGTGAACATTCCCGTAGAAATGATGATCCACCCGGTTCGTTCCTGAGCCCGCAGCCGGTCGCGGACGTCGAGTTGTTCATCGAACAGGTCCTGAGGACTGCCCCGCCCGATCAGGTCGTAGTCGACACCAAACTGCCACGGCACGAAACGCTGTACCCCGGCCTGCAACGCCGCATCGCACAGCTTGCGCTGGGTGCCCGGCCCCGCCGCGAATCCGACACAGCTGATCACCGTGTCGAACCGCTCGAAGATGGCGGCCAATGAGCTGACTTCAGCACTGACCAGATCGGCGGGCTCGATCCGCACACCCCATTCGCGGATCTTGTCGATCTCGGTACGCTTGGACGGTGCCTGGGAGTCGATGGATTCAGGACGCAACAGCACCGAGAGACTCACATCGTGCTTACCGGCCTGAGTCGCCAAACCCTGCAGCACCGCGAGCCCCAACTCACCGGCACCCAGTACCAGAATTCGCTGTTTGACGTTTGTGCGATCAGCTTGCATGGTCACTCCTGGATAGCGTTTTCAACTTCAGAGAGGAGATCTTGTCATGCCCCTTGAGGCACCAGAAGTAGGCACACCGGTGATACCGCGGGGTCTGGACGCGCAGGAAGTGGTCCGCAGATCACAAGCCGCCTGCGCCGCGTTGAGCGAAGACGAAGACGGCCTCAAGCGCGACATCCTCGGCCATTCGGGCAACCGCTGGTCCTTGGGCGTCGTCCACGCTTTAGGCGTGAAGAGCCCGTTGCGCCATGCCGAACTGCGCAGGCAGCTTACGGGCGTCACCCAACGCATGCTTACTCACACGCTGCGTCAGCTTGAACGTGACGGTCTGATTACCCGACGCGATTTCAACGAAGTCCCACCGAAAGTCGAGTACGCCCTCACTGAATTGGGCATGGGTTTGCTGGTGCAGATGATCCCGCTGTGGACATGGGTGGTCGAAAACTCCGACGCCTTCACCGCCGCGCGTAAGCGCTATGAGCAGCATTCAAATGCGATGTCGTGAGTGTGGGCTGTGAAGCGTCGGAGCAAGCAAAAATCACTTCATCGCGTTTTTTTCACGCTATATAAGACTTATCTGCATAAGCTTTATCCTGATTAAGACGCATATTTTTGAATATTAAGCGTTCCATTTAAAATTTTAATACGTGCTATGGTCAGCCTTATCCAACTTAAAGCTTACGGTTATACGTGTTATGGAAAACTTCTTCCCGGTCATTTGTGCCGATAGCCTTAGCAGAATAGGCCTTCTCGTCAAAGCGCAGCGCCTTTCACTCGGCCTGCGCCAGTCGGACCTCAAGACAGCAATAGGAATCTCCGAACATACCCTGCGCAAAATTGAGAGCGGCTCGGAACGGGTCGATCTTCGATCATTCATGCTGGTGCTCTGGCGACTGGGCCTCACTGAGCGCGTGTTCACGTCGCTCGACGGGATAGAAACTACTTCGCAAATTACCCGTCATACCGATGGTGACGCCACTTACCAGAGCATCGCATCGAAACGGGTCCGATTGTCCAAACCCAAGCCGGAGGCATTCTGATGTCCCGTGCCTACATCTACATGGAGCACCCTTATACCGGGGCGGTGCTGACGCTTGGCCGCCTCACGCTAAATGGAAAGTTGGGCGAGTTTGTCTATGCCCCTGATCACGTGGAGCGTGGTGGCTGGGTGCCCGACCCCATCAATTACCCGCTACGGGCCGAGGCATTTGTCGGCATAGCAAAAAATCGTGGTATTCCTGGCTTCATCAACGACGCCATGCCGGACGGTTGGGGCGAGCGCCTGCTTCATCGCGCTTACGGCGAAGTGTTGGCCCCTATTGATTACTTGCTCAAATCGCCCAACAACGACCGCATCGGCAACCTCATGGCAGGGACCGCCAGAGACCCTACTGAGGGTGTGGGCCACGGTACAGTTCCGACGTTGAAAGGTCTGGCAAAATTTATCGAGGCCTGCGAGGCGGTATACGACGGTCAACTCGATGAGGCATCCATCACTACCCTCAACATTCGCCAGCAGCGATCCTCCTTGGGTGGCGCACGGCCCAAACGAACCTTGCAAGACAAAGGCATGCTAATCCTGGCCAAGCCCCGCGACCGATTCGATCAGTACGATTTGCCAGCGATTGAGTTTGCCTGCATGACCTTCGCCGCATCCAAAGGCTTTAACGTCGCCAACACCGCCCTGCATGCAGAGAACCCAAGCACATTGCTGGTCGAGCGTTTTGATCGCACGCCGCTTGCCGAGTTGCGGGGTGGGAGCAAGAGCTGAAGGACCATTACGGGCAGTGGCTCAAGGGGCCGGAACTAAATATGGTCCATAACGCCGTGGGCTCAGTTCGCATGCGCAAGTAGCCGGTTGTTGCCACCCCCAACGATCGACTACCATGCCGCCGCCGGTCCCGAACGGGATTAATAGGGAATCCGCGATGCCCCCAACGCATCAAACGGAACTGCCCCCGCAACTGTAGGTGCCGAGCCTGCTCCTGAACTGCCACTGGGTTTGAATCCGGGAAGGCTGGAGCCGGTGATGACGCACCAGTCAGGAGACCTGCCGGCCAAGCAAAATCACTAACCGGCGGGGTGTCCGGGAAGGACACCCTTGGGTCGTGCCCGGTTGAAATCCGGCACCCCGCTGCATCAATGGCAGCGTTCAAGTGTGTGTTTCCAGTCCGTACCCCTGCTCCGTGTACGGTTCAACTGGAGATTGCGACATGCCGTTGCTGCGCGCTGCCACCCTGTTCACTGCCCTGGCCCTCCCCGCCCTCGCCTGCGCTGCCCCCACGCATTTCCCGCTGACGGTGCAGAACTGTGGCAGCACGCTGACCTTCGCCCATGCGCCTGCGCGCGCCGTGACCATTGGGCAGGCGGGCACTGAAATGCTCTATGCCATGGGCCTGGGTGACAAGGTGGTGGGCACGTCCCTGTGGTTCAACGACGTGCTGGCTAAATACAAGGCGCAGAACGACGCGATTGAACGGCTCGCTGACAATGCACCGAGTTTCGAGTCGGTCACCGCCAAACGCCCGGAACTGGTCGCGGTCGAGCTGGAATGGATGGTCGGCCCGCAAGGCGCGGTTGGCACCCGGGAGCAGTTCCACGAGCTGAACATCCCCACTTATCTGATGCCCTCCGACTGCGAAGCCAAAGACAATTCGGTTGGTGCCGACGGCACCCGGCTTGAGGCGTTTCGCGTCGAGAGCATCTACAAAAGCATCAGCCAACTGGCGGAGATCTTTGACGTTCAGTCGCGCGGCGAGCAGCTGAATGCCGAACTGCAGGCGAGTCTGGCCCGGTCCGTCGCCATGGCGCAGAACAATGCCTTCAAGCACGCCAGCGCGCTGTTCTGGTTTTCAAGCCCGGGGCTGGCCCTCGACCCCTACGTGGCCGGCCACAAGGGCGTTCCAGACTTCATGCTCAATACCATGGGCCTGCGCAATGTGGTGGACTCCGATGAGGAATGGCCCACCGTTGGCTGGGAAACCATCGCGAAAGCCAATCCGACGTTTCTGGTCATCGCTCGCATGGACCGCCGTCGTTTTCCGGCGGACGACTACCAGAAGAAACTGGAATTCCTGCGCAGCGACCCGGTGACGCGCAACATGGACGCCGTAAAAAACAACCGCATCATCATCCTCGACGCCATGGCGATGCAGGCCAGCACTCGCACCTTCGAAGGCCTGGAAACGCTGGCTAACGCCATCAACAGCTACGACGCTGCGAAATGACGACAGTGCTTGCCCGTACTCTGTTGGCCCTCGCAATCTTGCTCTTCGCGCTGGGGGCAGGAGTCACTATCGGCGAAACCAATATCGAGCCCGGCGTCATCTTTCAGGTGTTGGCCAACAAGCTGTGGGCCGCCGGTTATCTGATTGATCCCATCGATGAAGGCATTGTCTGGAACTACCGTCTGACCCGGGCCCTGGTGGCCGCCGCCTGCGGGACCGGGCTTGCTACTTGCGGGGTGATTTTGCAGTCGCTGCTGCGCAATCCGCTGGCCGATCCCTACCTGCTCGGCATCTCGGCCGGTGCTTCCACCGGCGCCGTGTTGGTGGCCCTGCTCGGCGTGGGTGCAGGATTGATTTCTCTGTCGGTCGGCGCGTTTGCCGGTGCGCTTACGGCCTTCGCCGTAGTGGCGTTGCTGGCACGGGCCAGCGGTGCGTCCGGCGCTACCGGGCAAATCATCCTGGCGGGTATCGCAGGCTCACAATTGTTCAATGCGCTGACTGCGTTTCTGATCACCCAGTCCGCCAGCGCCGAGCAGGCTCGGGGCATCATGTTCTGGCTGCTGGGCAATCTTAGCGGTGTGCGCTGGCCGTCCGTTTGGCTGACCGTCCCGACCGCGCTGATCGGTCTAATCATTTGTCTGTGGCACCGGCGAGCGCTGGACGCATTCACCTTTGGCGCAGATTCGGCCGCGTCGCTGGGTATTCCCGTGCGCCGCGTGCAGATATGCCTGATCAGCTGCGCGGCGCTGGTCACGGCGGTGATGGTGTCGATCGTCGGTTCCATCGGCTTTGTCGGGCTGGTCATTCCCCATGCCGTGCGATTACTGACCGGCACCCAACACACACGCCTGCTGCCAGCCAGTGCGCTGGCCGGTGCGGTGTTTCTGATCGCCGCCGATGTGCTTTCGCGAACCCTGATCAAGGGCCAGGTGATCCCGGTCGGGGTCGTCACCGCATTGGTCGGCGCGCCGGTCTTTGCCTTGATCCTGATCGGTAGAAGGAACCCCCGATGAACCCTGCCACGCTTGTCGATAGCGATGTCGCACTGAGTTGTTCAGGTCTGGGTTTTCGCGTGCGCGATGCCGATTTGCTGCGGGATATCGACCTGCAGGTCTACCGTGGCGAAACCCTCGGTGTGGTGGGCCCCAATGGTTC
Organism: Pseudomonas corni; assembly: GCF_057128765.1. Taxonomy (NCBI): domain Bacteria; kingdom Pseudomonadati; phylum Pseudomonadota; class Gammaproteobacteria; order Pseudomonadales; family Pseudomonadaceae; genus Pseudomonas; species Pseudomonas corni. Next base: position 30,871 of record NZ_JBSKHW010000007.1, on the reverse strand, counting down.
GGGCAAATCCACCCTGCTCAAACTGTTGGCCGGGTTGCGCGTTCCGAGCGCCGGCGTTGTCCAGCTCAATGACCAGCCCATTGCTGGCATGAATCGCCGAAGCGTGGCGCAGACCCTAGCCGTGGTGGAGCAACAGGCCGACACGCTGGACGCGGTGTGTGTCTTTGATGCCGTTGCGCTAGGGCGGACCCCTTGGCTTTCAGCGCTCACCCCGTGGTCTGCGGATGACGATGCCATCGTCGAACAGGCGCTGGCCGATGTCGACGCCACGCACCTGAAGCGTCGAATCTGGGGCAGTCTCTCGGGAGGTGAGCGTCAGCGCGTGCATATTGCTCGCGCCCTGGCCCAGCGCCCGCAGATTCTGATACTGGACGAACCTGCGAACCACCTGGATATTCAGCACCAACTGACGATTCTGAAAGTCGTCCAGGCGCTGCCCGTAACCACATTGATCGCGCTGCATGATCTGAATCAGGCTTTGAGCTGTGACCGATTGGCGGTGCTGGAACGAGGTCGACTGGTCGCCCTCGGCACGCCGTTCGAAGTGCTGACACCGCAGCGTCTGCTGGACACCTTCGGTGTTGCCGCACACTATCTGACGGACCCATTTGATGGCGCTCAGGTGCTGCGTTTTCGCTCGGTATGAGCCGTCGTGATCCATCAGCCGGATCAGGCTGACTGTCGAATGGACTGGTTTTGCACCTGTTGCTCCAAATACACTAACAACAATCAGCGGCAGCCAACGCCACCTCTGTAGAAGCGAACTTGTTCGCGAGGCGCCCGGTCAGACACACCGCGTCAGCCCTATCGCCAACCAGTTGGCTCCTACAGATACCCTGCCTATGCCCCCCTTCAACAACCGGTGCCCACCCCCATGATCGAAGTCACAGAGGTCTCCATCGCGCAACTGCGTACCGCCCTTGAGTCGGGCCAGACCACGGCTGTGGAGCTTGTGCAGGCTTACCTTGCGCGGATTGACGCCTACGATGGCCCAAACACCGAAACCGCACTCAACGCGGTAGTGGTTCCCAACCCTGAAGCGCTCGCCGAGGCTCAGGCGTCTGATGCGCGGCGCGCCGCAGGCAAACTGTTGGGCCCACTGGATGGCATTCCCTACACCGCCAAAGACAGCTATCTGGTGAAAGGACTGACTGCCGCATCAGGCAGTCCGGCGTTCGCCACTCTCATTGCCCAACGTGACGCCTTCACCATCGGCCGCCTTCGCGCTGGCGGCGCCATTTGCCTGGGCAAGACCAACATGCCGCCCATGGCCAACGGCGGCATGCAGCGCGGGGTTTATGGCCGGGCCGAGAGCCCGTACAACGCCGATTACCTCACCGCTCCTTTCGCCTCCGGGTCATCCAACGGCGCGGGCACCGCAACCGCCGCCAGCTTTGCCGCGTTCGGCATGGCCGAAGAAACCTGGTCCAGTGGTCGCGGCCCGGCTTCGAACAATGGCTTATGTGCCTACACCCCTTCGCGCGGGGTGATTTCAGTGCGCGGCAACTGGCCGCTGACACCGACTATGGACGTGGTCGTGCCGTACGCCAGAACCATGGCCGATCTGCTCGAAGTGCTGGACGTAGTGGTCGCGGAAGACCCCGACACCCGTGGCGATCTGTGGCGGCTTCAGCCTTGGGTCAAGATCCCGAGCGTGGCCTCAGTGCGCCCTGCTTCCTACGCTCAACTGGCCGTGGACGCCACAGCGCTGGCCGGCAAACGCTTTGGCGTGCCGCGCATGTACATCAACGCTGATCCCGAGGCTGGCACCGCGGAAAAACCTGGCATCGGCGGTCCCACAGGGCAACGCGTCAACACCCGCGCCTCGGTGATCGATCTCTGGCAACAGGCCCGCGATGCCCTGCAAGCGGCTGGCGCCGAGGTGATCGAGGTTGATTTCCCGCTGGTCTCCAACTGTGAAGGCGACCGTCCGGTTGCGCCCACCGTGTTCACGCGCGGGCTGGTGTCCAAGGAGTTCATGCACCACGAATTGTGGGATCTCTCAGCTTGGGCATTCGATGATTTTCTGCGGGCGAATAACGACCCGGCATTGAACCGTCTGGTTGACGTAGAAGGGGCAAAAATATTCCCCCATGACCCCGGCACCCTGCCCAACCGTGAAGACGACCTCGCCGCAGGCATGGACGAATACGTGCGCATGGCCGAACGCGGCATCACGCCCTGGAATGAGATTCCTACGCTGGAGGACGGGCTTCGCGGGCTGGAACTGACGCGGCGCATTGATCTGGAAGACTGGATGGCGGAACTGGGTCTGGACGCAGTGCTGTTTCCCACGGTTGCCGACGTGGGCCCGGCCAATGCCGATGTCGATCTGCAGTCAGCAGACATCGCCTGGAGTAACGGGGTGTGGGTCGCCAACGGCAATCTCGCTATCCGCCATCTAGGGGTGCCGACTGTCACCGTGCCGATGGGCGTCATGGCCGACATCGGCATGCCGGTGGGGCTGACTTTCGCAGGCCGCGCTTACGACGACTCAAACTTGCTGCGCTATGGCGCAGCGTTTGAATCCTGTGGCAACAAGCGCGTAATTCCGCCACGTACCCCGCCACTGAAAACTGCCGCGCGCTAGGACAAAAAACGATGTCCGGGACGTTTCATCACGACGCCCGGGCGTCGTTTGAGTCGGTACTAATGTCTGCCGCCGTTTTGGTTTTCGCTCACCGCAAAAGTTAGGGCCATTACGACCTGCAGCGCCGAAAACGCGTCAGGGTTCACATTACTGCTATCTAAAACGGTCACCGGCCCTACTATGGAGGATCGCTGCGGCACTAAGTCGCACCTTTGCTATCGAAGTCGTCTGGATACAAAAACAGTCACTCACTGGCTGGATACTGCTACCCATAGAACCTGGAAGCCAAGCAGGCGCGTTTGCCGAGCGCTGATGAGTCCTCATTCCTAAAGGTATGCGATGAATCTCGACAGACCCAGCCAGCTAAATTCCCTCCCCGGTGACGCCCACGACATTTGTGTCCCGGATGACGCCCTTTGTTTCGGCCCGTTTGTCCTCATCCCTCAACAACATTTGCTGCTTAAAAATGGCGAGCCCCTCCCCTTGGGCAGTCGGGCGATGCTGCTATTGATCGCCATGGCGACACGCCCGGGAGAACTGCTGGAGAAAACCGACCTGATGGCTCTGGTCTGGCCCAAAGTGGTTGTCGAGGAATGCAACCTGCGCGCCCAGGTTCTGACACTGCGCCGTGCTTTGAGTGACAACGGCGAGCTGGACTGCATCGTCACCGTACCGGGTCGCGGTTATCGCTTCGTTGCACCGATCAGCGCGCCCGTGCTGCCTTCGCAGTTACCCACTACCCCCACCAGCGTCGAATTTCCGGGCCCCACTCGGCATGTCTTCGGCAGAGATAGGCTGTTGGACTTCCTTGATACCCAGCTCGGCCTGCGCCGTTTCGTCACCATCACCGGGCATGCGGGCACGGGTAAAACCACCGTAGCCCTGGCGTTGGCTAATCGGATGATCGGCCAGTATCCCCAGGGCATCACGTTTGTCGATCTGGCGCCGGTCAATAGCGGTCAACTGGTTCACGTGGTGATCGCCGTGGGTCTTGGGATCGACTGCACCGCCGACGATCCGCTGCAAGTCATTGCCCAAAGCCTGGCCACCCGCCAGGCGCTGCTGATTCTGGACAATTGCGAGCATGTGCTTGAGGAAGCGGCTGCCGCGATTGAGGCGATCCTTCGCTACGCCCAACGCTGCGCCGTGCTGGTCACCAGCCGCGAACCGCTGCATGCCGAGGGCGAGTTCGTTCACGACCTCGCGCCGCTGCCGTTCCCACCAGAAACCGCTGAGCTGAACGCGGTACAAGCGCTGAGTTTTCCCGCCATCGAGTTGTTGGTTGAGCGAATCGCGGCCCACGATCTTGGCTATGTTTTCACAGATCGCGACGTTCAGGCGGCGGCCGCCATCTGCCGCAAACTCGACGGCAATGCGTTGGCCATCGAGATCGCTGCAGCACGAGTGCGGGCATTCGGCATTGACCATCTTGTGGAAATGCTCGATGGCAGCTTCCGCCTGCAAATGACCGGTCGACGCACCGCCCTGCCTCGGCATCGCACCTTAAGCGCAGCGCTGGACTGGACCTACGCCATGCTGTCCATCCACGAGCAGGAAATGCTTCGTCAGTTATCGGTGTTCACTGGTTTGTTCACCTTGCGCGCGGTGCAGGCAGTGATTGACGTCGATACTCAGGATTCGGCGCAGTTGATGGAAAGCCTGATGGACAAATCGCTGGTCATCTCCCGCGAGCAAGGCTCTGCCAAGCGTTACCGATTGCTGGAGACGACCCGGTTTTACGCCGCACAGAAGCTTGCGCAGGCAGGTGAGACCGACGCTACCGCGTTGCGTCATGCGCGGTGGATGCGCGATGAACTGAAAGAGTCGGTGCAGGATCTGGTCAAAATCCCACCCCCCATGTGGCTTGCGAAATATGGCGCCGAAGTCGACAGCGTTCGTGCGGCACTGGAATGGGCCTATTCCCCCAACGGTGATCGAGAGCTGGCGGTGGAGTTGACGCTGGTCAGTGTTGCTCTCTGGTTACGCCTGTCCCTGACCGGGGAATGCTATGACTGGGTAAAGCGCGGCCTGCTATCGACCTCGGACCGCACGCCGATTCAACAACGTCAGCGCATGTTGCTGCTGACTGCGTCTGCCAGCGTTATGGTGCTGGCATTCGGTGGAGGCAAAAAGGTTCGAAAAGCCTGGCAACAGGTGAGCGAGGATGCCCGGGCACTTAACGACACCGAGCATCAGCTGCGCGCGCTGTGGGGGCTTTGGAACGATCACAGTTGCGGTAATCAATATCTCGCTGCGCTCGAACTGGCCAATCAGTACGTGGAATTAAGCAAAAGCTCGCGCCACAGCGAACGCCAGTTGCTGGGCCTGCGCATGCGCGCCAACGCGTTGTTTCACATGGGCCGCCTCGACGACGCCCGACGTTCGGTGGTCGAGGCGTTGAGCTCACCGCTTTCGGCGAACACGCATTTTATCGACCTGCATTTTGATCAACGCATCGCTGCGCTGTCGCTCAAGGCGCAAATTCTGTTGTTGCAGGGCGACGTCGGCCCCGCGCTGTTAACCCTGGGAAAAAATGTCACCCAGGCGATCAGCCTCAATCATCCGGCCACGCTGTGGTACACGCTGTGTTTGAGCGCAATCCCGACCACGTTGCTGGTTGGGCATTTGCAGAAAACCCGTTCCTACCTGACCGTGCTGCAAGACAGCATGGACGGCCACGATTTGTACCTGTGGCGCCAGTTCACGCGCTGCTTCGAGCACATTTTGCTGATTCGTCAGGGCGCGGCCGAAGAAGGTGTGCCGCTGCTGGGCGAAGTGCTGGAACAACTGCGCGAGCAAGGAGACAGCCCGCTGCACAGTCTGATTCACAGCGAATACGCTCAGGGCCTGGTCGTGCTCGGCCTTGAACACCGAGGGCTGGAAGTGATCGACGAAACCCTTCACACCGCCCGCAGCCGCGAAGAGCGCTGGTTCATTCCGGAACTGCTGCGCATAAAGGCGCAAATCCTCCTCAAACACAGCAAACCGCCGTTGCCATTGGTGCATCGGGTGCTGCAAGAGGCGCAGCATGAGGCCCTAAGGCAAGGCGCGCACTTCTGGTCGTCGCGCATTGCCGCAGACCTCGCCCGATTGAACGCGTCGGATGCCCGAGCATCGGATCTGGCGTGCTCGACCGGGATCTGAGAACTCGGAGTGTCAGGTGAAACCGAGGTGTCTGGTTTCAGGGCCGGTGCCCGCCCCATCGTCGGCAAACGGAACGCCGCCCGGCCAGACTCCTACGCCCTTCGGGCAGAAGCGGAATTGCGGCGAGATCCCGCTCCTGATTCTGGGCGGAGCCCGTAGGAGCGTTGCTTGCACGCGATCTGCCGCGCAGCGGCAGTGAAACCTGAGGATCAAGCCTCGCCCCTAGAGGTCTAGATCGAAAGCCAGCAAAACCCGTGGGAGCGGACCTGTCCGCGAAGAGGCCCTTGCATCCGAAAAGTCTCTATTGCCCGAAACACAGCCTTCGCGAACAGGTTCGCTCCCACATTGAATCTGTGGCGCTGCCAGGATCTTATGCCGATCCAAAACCCGATGTAGGAGCGCGCTTGCCCGCGATCACGGTGGTGCCCGCCCCATCGCCGGCAAACGGAACGCCGCCCGGCCAGACTCCTACGCCCTTCGGGCAGAAGCGGAATTGCGGCGAGATCCCGCTCCTGATTCTGGGCGGAGCCCGTAGGAGCGTTGCTTGCACGCGATCTGCCGCGCAGCGGCAGTGAAACCTGAGGATCAAGCCTCGCCCCTAGAGGTCTAGATCGAAAGCCAGCAAAACCCGTGGGAGCGGACCTGTCCGCGAAGAGGCCCTTGCATCCGAAAAGTCTCTATTGCCCGAAACACAGCCTTCGCGAACAGGTTCGCTCCCACATTCAGATCTGCGGTCTGCTCAATGCGCAGTCAGATCCAAGTCCCACTGACTCCGCTAAATCAACCGCGCCGCGACCAACATATCGGCCACGGCTTGAAAAGTGTTGTCCGGCACCGGGTCGCCGGGGACGGCGCGGCGGGCGATTTCAGCGGCGAGCTTAGGGTCCATGCCGTGGGAGATACTCAAAGCCGCCGCCTGGGCCAGCATCGCCGGGGCTTCCTGCGGGTCTGCGCGGCACACGACAATCGGCACCGGCGTCTCGCCACGCACATAGCGCACGCCCACCACCCAACTGTCAGCGGTGCCAATCATCAACGACGCCCGCCCCAGCCCCAGTTTGGTCGCCAGCGCCTGCATTTCCCGGCGCTGACGCTGGCGTTCACTCTTGATCAGCGGATCGCCATCAACATCTTTGCGTTCACGCTTCTGCTCGCTGCGGGTCATTTTCATGTCCCGGCCAAACAGCCAGCGCTGCATCAACACATCCACACCGCCGACAAGCAAAAAAGCCGCCAAAACAGTCAGCATCAACGGCTTGAGCACCAGATAAAACGTCGATTCGATGCACCCCGAGCCGCACCGCGACGACTCCATCAATGCCTGCAATGCATGCCGCCCGACCACATAAAACGCCATCGCCAGCAACAGCAGCTTGACCAGCCCCTTGAGAAACTCGACAAAACTGCGCATCGAAAAAATGCGCTTGAAGCCTTCGGCCGGGTTGATGCGCTTGAAGTCCGGCTTGATCGGCTCCACGGAAAACACCACCCCGCGCATGGTGACGATGTTGGTCACGATCACCACACCTACCGTGACCGCCACCACCGGCAACGTAATCGTGATCACCAACTGCTCGGCGGTATCCAGCACCCTCGGCCATACCGTGTGGAACGGCTCGATATAGATCAGCGCCACCATGTCCAGCAGCGCCACAACCTGCGCTTGCGCGCGAGGCAACAGGATCGAAATGCACAACGTGCAGAACAGAATGACCATCCCCGACACCAGATCCTGACTCTTGGCGACCTGGCCCTTTTGCCGCGCGTCCCGGAGTTTCTTGTCCGTGGCCGGCTGGGATTTCTCTTCGCTGCTATCGCTCATGAGCGACCTGCGTTGACGATGGCCTCATAGCGAGCCCGCCAGGGTTTTGAGGAATTCCACGGTGCCGCGAAACTCCGCCAGCTGATCGAGCATCACCGGAATCAAAAAGCCGATGTAGATCACCATCAGCACCGTGAAGAACAGGTTTTTCACCGGCAGCGACATGTCGAAAATATGCAGGCTGGGCGCCATGCGCGACAGGTACGCGAGCATCAGATCGGTCACCAGCAAACAGATGATCAGCGGCGAGACCATGATCACCCCTACGCGCATCACCTGATCGAGAATCGACAGCACCGCCATCAACGCCGAACTGGCAAACAGTGGCGTAAACGCGGTTACCGGCCATAACTGGTAGCTGTGGTAATAGCCGTCGACCATCATGATGAAGCCGCCGGACATGAAAAACAGTGCGATCAGCATCACGGTCAACAGCGTTGCCATGACACTGGATTCCCCGGACGACAGCGGGTCCACCAGTTGCGCCATGGTCGAGCCGCGCTGCAAATCGACCAACTCCCCCGCCACCTCCGCCGCCCAGAACGGAATGCCGAACAGCAGGCCGATGAGCACACCGATCAGCATTTCCTTGATCATCAAACCGGCGAGAAAAAAACTGCCGTGCTCGGGCAACGCAGTGAAGGCGGAAAACACCGGGACGAACATCGGAATGGCAATGGCCACCGCCACACAGCCACGAATCATCCCGGTCAGGCCGAGGCGATTGAACGCCGGCGTAATCACCACCACGCCCATGGCGCGACTGGCCGCCAGCGCTGCGGAACTGATCACAGGATAAGCGACTTCAAGAAAAGCGTTGGCGACGTTCGCATCCATACCGGGTCAGCGCGTCCACAACGGGAAATTATCCAGCACTTCACTGCCCAGTTCGGCGACCTGACTGGCGAGCAACGGGCCGACAAACACGATCACCAGCAGCACGGCGACCAGCTTCACCACTTGCGGCAGCGTCTGGTCCTGAATCTGCGTCAGCGCTTGCAACAGGCCGACACTCAGGCCCACCACGATCGCCACGCCGAGCGCGGGCGCTGACAGCAACAGCACGGTCATCAGCGCTTTGTTCATCAACGAAAGAAAAACGTCCTGCCCCATGAGATCACCCGTAACTAAGAATCAGGCCATGCATCAAGCGCGACCAGCCGCTCAATGCGACGAAGAGGAATATCTTCAGCGGGATCGATATCAGCGTCGGCGAGACCATCGACATGCCCATCGCCATCAGCACGTTGGCAACCAGCAAATCCACCACCAGGAACGGGATGTACAGCAAAAAGCCAATTTCGAACGCACGGGTCAGCTCAGAACTGACGAACGCGGGGACCAGCACCACCAGATCGTCATCGCGCAGGTCAGCGCGGGCTTCCGGGGACCAGATGGTCTCGGTGGCCTGGACGAAAAAGCCGCGCTCGCTTTCGTTGGCAAAACGCGCCAGATGCGCCTGTAACGGAGGCCTGAGCGCATCGCCGAATTCCCGTAGCTGCTCGACGTTTTCGATGTTCAGGTCGCGCCCTTCCACTTGCCGGTACATGTCGCCCATCAACGGCGTGGTCACGTACACCGAAAGGATGAGCGCGATGCCGTACAGCACCAGATTGGGCGGCGTCTGTTGCACGCCTAGCGCGTTGCGAATCAAAAACAGCACCACGGAAATCTTCATGAAGCCGGTCAGGGTCACCACCGCCAGCGGGATGAGCCCGATGGTGGCCACGACCAGAATGATTTCAATCAGATTGGGCTGATAGCCATTCATGCGCTGGCGAAGCTCAGCAGACGCACACCCAGGCCGTCGCCGATTTTCACCAGTTGGCCCTGACCAACCCGCCTGCCGTTGACCATCAAATCCACGCCATCATGTAGCTGCGGCGACAACTGCACCAGACTGCCTGCACCCAACTCACGCAACTGAGCCAGTGACAGCTCCACGCTGCCGACCTGGCACACCAGCTTGAGCGGCAAATCATCGAGTGTGGCTTCCAGGTTTGCGCCGGTAGCGGTTTCGGTCATGGCATGTTCCTTCAAGGGGTTTAGGGCGGTCGGTTTTTCAAGCAGCGTCAGGGTGTCGCCATTGAGTTCGCCGCGGGCTTGCAGCCGATGGTCCAGCAGCAGTCGCACCTGCTCGGCGGGCCAGTCGTCCAGCATCAGCACGTCTCCCGGTCGCAAGCTGCGCAGCTCGGCCAGACTCAACTGCGTTTCGCCGCTGTTCACAGTCAGCAGTAAGCGCAGCGCGGGCAACGAATGGGCCGCAGGCACGGCGTTCTGATCCAGTAGATCGGCGATCAGGCTGGCGGCTTCGCCGGTCATGCGCAGCGGCATAACCCACGCAGGAACTTGGGCGATCTGGACCTCCAGCTTCATACTCAGCGCAGAAGAGTTGGATTGCGTGGCGTCCGCCAGCTCACAAACCTGCAACGACTGACCTGTCAGCTGCTCAAGCGGCTCGATAAACGGCAGCAACGCCAGCTCCAGCAGCATCGAACCGGCCAACCCCTGCAGATCCTCAACTGAATGTTCCACCAACCCCAACCGTTCGAGCGCTTGAGTCGGCAATTGCAGGACGCACCTGGCACTTCCCCACTGCAGGTGAACGTCGAGCAATGGCTCAATGGGATTTTCGATCCCTGCCCACTGCACCTTGATCGGCTGGCCTGCAAACTCGCCCGTCCAGACCTGTCGATATCGGTGCAGCCGGTTATGCAGCGCAGTCCATTGCCAGTCATGGGAATGCAGCCAGTCCATTGCGGCCGAAGACCAAAGCTCAGTCTCGCGGCAGTTCATCTGGCGCCACCCGGCACGGCAACGGGAATGTCATCAGCGTCGTCCCGGTGTTCCCCGGCTCGCCTTTCGCTGTGCAAACGATCTTCGAGCAACGAGTCGCAGGCCTCGGCCTGACGCTGCCGGGCCAGACGCGCCGCCCGAAACACTTCACGCTCGCGCCACTGGGCTTCCAGAGTCTGGGCCGTTTGCTCGACAGAACCTTCCAGTTGCCGCTGACTGTCGGCCAGCTCATTCAGATGGTCCTGAGCCGCGTGCCAGGCGTTGATCGACAAGCCATCACTGAACGTGCCGTAAATCTGCTCCGCCTTGCGCGCGATGGCTTCGCGGTGCAGCCGCAACTTCTCTTTGGCGTCATCCAGATCCTGGTTCGTGTCTCGGCAGCGTTGCTGCTGGGCGGCCAACTGGCTGGACGCGCGTTGTTCGCGCAACTGCCGTAAAGTTTGCAGGCTGCGTAGATCGTCGGTCTTCATTGAGCCTCCAGAATATTCATGCCAGCACCTTGCGCATGAGGTTGAGCGTTTGCGCCGCACTGCATGGCTCGGTGGCGGCCTGACGCAAAAACCCTTCGATCGCGTCATGCCGGGCGATGGCCTCATCGGCCAGCGGGTCGCTGCCGGCTGCATATTCACCGACGCGGATGAGCATTTCGATTTCGTTGCGTCGCGCCATCAGCTCGCGAATGCGCATGGCCAGGCGGCGCTGTTCGTCGGTCGAGACCTGATCCATCAAGCGGCTGCGGCTGCGCAATACGTCCACGGCGGGGAAGTAATTACGCTGGGCCAGTTCAGCGCTGAGCACGATGTGCCCGTCGAGGATCGAGCGCGCTTCTTCGGCTACCGGGTCCATGGACGCGTCGCCCTCGGTCAAAACGGTGTACAGCGCCGTAATGCTGCCGACGGCGCCGGGGCCTGCTCGCTCCAGCAGTCGCGGCAAGGCTGAGAAAAATGACGGCGGATAACCGCGTCGGGTCGGCGGCTCACCCACCGCCAGGCCGATCTCACGCTGGGCACGGGCAAAACGCGTCAGGCTGTCCATCAACAACAGCACATTGCGCCCTTGATCCCGGTGATATTCCGCCAGCGCCGTGGCGACGAATGCCGCTCGCACGCGCTCTGCTGCCGGGCGATCCGAGGTCGCGACCACCGCGACGGTGCGCGCGCGGGCCTGGGCATCCAGCTGCACATCCAGCAGCTCACGCACCTCACGACCGCGCTCGCCGATCAGGCCGATGACAATCACGTCGGCATCGGTGTGGCGCACGATGCTCGCCAGCAGCGACGATTTGCCAACGCCTGGCTCACCGAAAATCCCCATGCGCTGCCCCTGGGCCAACGTCAGCAAACCATCGATAGACCGCACGCCGAGGGACATCGGTTTGACGATCAGTTGCCTGGAAAAGGGGGCCGGCGGTTCGGCGTGCAGTGGATAGCGCTGCAAAACAGCCAACGGCGGGATGCCATCACCGTCAAGAAAATCGCCCATGGGGCTGATTACCCGACCCAACTGCGCATCGCCGACGCTGACCCCGAGGGTTTCTCCGGTGGCGATGATTTCCGTGCGAGTTGACAGGCCTTCCATCGAACCGATGGGCGAAAGAATCGCCTCGTCCTGTTCAAATCCGATGACTTCCGCCGCCAGACTGCGACCGGTGCTGGGGTCGCGCAATTGGCACAGCTCGCCGATTCGCACCCCGGCGACACTGGCGCGCAGTAAAACCCCGCGAATGCTGCGCACAGTGCCTTTCATCGGCCGCAGCCTCGCCTGGCCCAAGCGCTCGGTCAGCCTGGGGACGATGGCGTGCAGATCAACGCTCACGGCTGTTGCTCATCGGCAAACGGCAGCAGCGTTCGGCGCAGATTGCTCAGCTGCGCTTCCAGCCCCAGCTCCACCGAACCGACCGGGCTGCTCAAGCGCGCCTGACCTGATTGCAACTGATCGTCGGATTCCACCGTGATCCCAGGCAGGTTATCGGCTTCGGATTTGAGCCGCCGACGCACAGCTTCTACTTCCAGTCTCGGCACAAAAAGGGTCAACGCCTGATCCTGTCGAAAAGCGTTCAAGGCCTTGCGGGTGCAGCGTATGACGCGCTCGGCATCGTCCATCTCATCTAGCACTTCGCGCACGATGCCCAGCGCGAGATCAGCCACGGACGCTTCAAGGCTCGACAGCCAGGCATCGACTTTCAATGAGGTCTCGACCAGCAAGGCGCTGACTTCCTCGGCGCCTTCGCGGCGGGCACTTTCAAAGCCCTCCTCCCGTGCCTGATCCAGCCAGCGAGCGCTGTCGTCACGGATCGATTGCGCGTGCTCTTCGGCAGCCTGCACAAACGCATAACCGTCGATCCAGAGATCGGCCTGTTCGGCGCGAATGATCCGTAATGCAGGGCGGCTCGGTAACTCGCTCATCAGGCTACCTCCTCGGCAAACTGATCGAAGGTCGCGGCGGCACTGCGCACGATTTCCGGGTCCATCGCCGTGTGCGGGACACCGGCTTGCGTGTTACCTGATTGAGGCATTTCCAGACGCAAGCGCAGCCAGTGCTGCAGCGCCGAAGGTTGGGTTTGCAGCCATGCGGCAACGCAACTGGCGCCATCCCGGTCAATGGCTTCAATCAAGTCTGCTGGCTGCCGCAACAGATCTGCCGCCCCCGCCAGCGAGCGATGAGCCAGGGCCAGGGCGAATACCTCAGCACCCAACGCGCTTCGCAGCTTGTTCACTGCATCGCTGCGGATTTCCCGGCTCAATGTCGCAGCGTGCCAGATCGCTCCGCACAGCCTGGGCAATCGTTTGAAATCGTCGGGGGACAGCAACAACACCGGCAAATCCTGATCCAGAGGCGACTGCAACTGCGCCAACGGTTGCAGGTGAAAGTGCCCCATCAGCAACTGCAACAGGCGGCTTTGAAAACGCGACGCGCTCTGCAGCTCGGCGTGCTGTTGATTGGTCACTGTCTGCGGCCAGCATTCACGCAGGCGGCGTGCCTCGACAAAGGCCAGCGGCTGTTCGAGCAGTGCTTGCCAGGCCTGTTGTTGCGCACTGAACGTAGCCGTCATGCTGCATCCTCCAGCACGTACACCGACTGCGAACGACGGCGTTGCCAGAGTTGCCAGCCCAATACGCCCGCCAGACTTAGTGTGCAAAGCAGCAGAATGCCGAACATCACCCGAGCCTGGGCGACGTTGTCTTCAAGCATCCACAGCCCCAGAAAGCTCACCAGACGTGGCTGCGCATTGGCGCGATTACTGGCGACTGCGGCCTTGATCGCGGTCACGGAAACGCCGTCGTAATTAAGACCGGAGATCCCGTTGGCCACCAGCGTCTTGATCTGTGGGATCAGCTGATTGATGTCGGTGGCCGGGTCGTAGCGCACCAGCACCGAGGCCGAGGAAGGCGAAATCACCCGCTTGAGCAAGTCGTTGTCCGGCAGCACCACATGCACTCGCGCGGAAATGATGCCGTCGATTTCCGACACGCTATGGGACAGCTCTTCGCTCAGGGCATAAACCATTTGCGCCCGTTCCTGAACCGGAGACGACACCAGCCCATTGCTCTTGAACACCTGGCCCATGTTGGAAAACGACTGGCCCGGCAGACCGGCGTCATCGAGTAACGACATGGCTTCGGAAAACCGTTTTTCGTCCACCACCACTGTCAACTGGCCGTTGTCCTGCACCTTGCGTGACGCCGGGACGCCATCGCGCAGCAAGACGGCGACCATGGCATTGGCCTCGCGCTCACCGAGATTGGTGTAGAGGTCGATATCGCAGGCCTGCAACAACCCGGCGAGAGCAACGACGATCATCAAGCGCACGGCACGACAGCGGTTGGACATGGGTTATTGACCTTTCAATAGCGTGTTGGCGGAGCCGGAAATCTGCGTGGCGCCGCGCACGACCATCTGGGTTTCGATGGAGTAATCGAACATCTTGCCCAACGAGTGGACGATCTGATCGACCTGCTGTTCGCCGACTTTTTTCGGCGGCTGCCCGGAGCTGGCCAGGTTTTGCGACGCTGCCGGTTTTTCTGCCCCTGCGGCAGCCGGCGTACTGGCAGGCCCGGACGCAGCGCCCGGCGGAGAGCCATTGGTCAGCACATCCGCGCGCTCGGAGAAACTGCGCGAGCGATCGATGAATCCGTTCAGACGCTCCATAAGCCCTTCGCCGATCTGGTGGGGACTGGCACCTTGGGGCATGCCCTTGGCGTTGTCAGCCATGTGTTCGAACAGGTTCTGGGAGCCCTGTAAACCACCGGGCCCTCCCGATGGCGGCAATGCCGCCGTCGCAGGTGCTGCGAGACTTGCAGTCATGGCGTTGGCCTATTCTTCGTCGTCTTCGGACGACTGGGCTTCGTTCAACATTTCCTGCGCCTTGGGCATGATGATGAACTGCCCGCCGATGGTGACCGCCTGGGTGATGAGGGTTTCGGTGAGCTCGTCATCGCTCATTTCTGTCTTGGATTTATCCACCGCCGCATTGAACTGTACTTCCGGGTTGGCGGTGACGCTGGTGGTGCTGTCGATAGGGCTGACTGACATCGTATTGCTCCTTACCAGTGGGTTTGTGGTGCCGTGTTTTGCTCGTGTGAATCAGTTGCTCGCTTCAGTAGTGACCACGCCGCCACGAAATACCCGCACTCCGCGCTCACGGGCGACGGGTGCTGCGACCGGGCGTTGCTGGTGATCGACGTGTTGTTGAACCATGTTCAGATAAGCCGGAGGACCGGAGACGAACAACTCGTCGCCATCGGGGCCGGCGCGGGTGGACATCTGCTTGCCAAACACATCCAGGCTGGTCAGATAGTCCTCCAGTTGTTCCAGGTTCTGGCCTTGCGCCTTGAACAGTCGGGTGCCGGTTTCTGCATCGGCGGTCATGTAGAGAATGTTGCCGTCGAAGTACCAGCTCAGGCCGTTGGAGTCGCACAGCTGGCTCAGGAAATCCCCGGCTGTTTCGCCGCGCACGCGGCTGCGCGACTTGCCGCGCACCTTGTCGGACATGACCACGATCAGGCCCAGGTTATGGCCGAATTCTTCCAGCGCGGCGCGCACGTCCTGCTCAACCAGCACGTAGGCGTAAGGTTCCGCGAACCAGTCCGGGTCGTCGCTGACAGACGCCTCTTCGGCGTTTACGCTCAGGGGAATCTGGCAGACCATCAGCACCCAGAATGAGAACGACAGCCATCGACGGTTATGCATGACACCGGCCCTCGTTAATCAGTGGTCGGGCGATGATCGAGTTGCTGACGGCGCTCACATAACGGTCGCTATTAGGCTTCAAGTGGATAGAATGATTTTCCCGTCGGGTGAAGCATTTCGATTGAACATTCACTGCATCTAAACGAACAAATGCCCAGCCGTCCTCGACCAAAGAGCCTTGTCTATGCCCAGCCGTTTTGCCTCCACGTTGATGTTGTTTGCCGGTGTAACGCTCGCGTCCTGCGCTACGCAACCCGCCTCCGACAGCAGCTACCAGCGCTTCATGCACCTGGCCGCGGATCTCGAAACCCGAGGCGACATGAGTACCGCGGCAGGGCTGTACGAAAAGGCTACGCAACAACCCGAGGCACAGCTCGAAGCCTGGCTTAAACTGGGTGAAACCCGACTGGCAAGTAACGATGCGCGGGGTGCTGAACGCGCCTACCAGCAAGCGCTGGAATTGAGTCCGGACAGCGCCGCTGCGTTGCTCGGTCTGGGCACCGCGCAACTGCGTCAGGGCAAACTGGATCGCGCCGTCACGGTGCTTACTCAAGCCAGTGCCAAACCCAATCAGCCACAAGCCTTTAACCGGCTGGGCATTGCGCAGATCCTGCGTGGTGAGGCCGAGGCGGCGCAGGTAGCGTTCAACAAAAGCCTGGCGCTGGCACCCAATGACCTCGACACCCGGTGCAACCTTGCACTGGCTTATGCCCTGGGCGACAAGCCGCAACTGGCGCTGGACAACATCCACACGGTTAATGAATCGGCCCGCGCCCTGCCCCGGCACCAGCGCAACGAGCTGCTGATCACCGTGCTCGCCGGTCGCGAAAAAGACATCAAGGCCCTGAGCCTGGAAGACATCCCGGACGCCGAACGCAAAAAGCTGCTCACTGAAGCCCGCCGCATCAAGGCGATCAAAGATCCGCAAGCGCAAGCCAGGGAATTGGGGTTGGTTGACACCCACTGACCTCATGACCGCAGCGGATTCAAGCTCCCTCCCACGGTTAGCGAGTTTGAATACCGACGCTGCACCCTCCACGTGGGAGCGGACCTGTCCGCGAATGCAGTTTGTCAGGCACCGCAAATGGGTTGGATGTACCGGTTCCTTCGCGGACAGGTCCGCTCCCACAAGTAGTGCAGCGATCACAGACCTGTGGGAGGGAGCTTGCTCGCGATTCGATACCGGGGATTCAAAAATTCTGGCGGCTGTACCGGCCTTATCGCGAGCAAGCTCCCTCCCACGGTTGGTCGGTTTGAATCCTGAAGCTGCGCTATTCAAGTGGGAGCGGACCTGTCCGCGAATGCAGTTTGTCAGGCGCCGTAAATGCGTTGGATGTACCGCCTCCTTCGCGGACAGGTCCGCTCCCACAGGGAGTGCAGCGATCACAGACCGGTGGGAGGGAGCTTGCTCGCGATTCGATACCGGGGATTCAAAAATTCTGGCGGCTGTACCGGCCTTATTGCGAGCAAGCTCCCTCCCACGGTTGGTCGGTTTGAATTCCAACGCCACCCCCACAGGTTGGGTTTCAGTCCGGGCGGATATGTTGACGGTTGCGGTCTGCAGGAGCGCGCTTGCCCGCGATGATTTGAGCCTCATTGCCCCTCCTGCTTGTCAGCCTTGGCTTGCTGTTCGGACTGACGTCGACGCAACTCCTCACGGTCATAGCCGTCGATGTACACCTGCGCCGCACGGCCGACGGGTGCGGCCATGGTCGGGCCGGTTTCCCTGCCCTGCATCAGGTCCGAACGCTGCTCCACCATTTGCAGCAGCGTGAGGTTGTTGGCACAGCCAGGCGGCAGTAGCGGCACGTACTCATCTTCATCGGTGCCGAACTGGTCCTCGGGCGAAGGCTTCAAGCATTCCACCGGGATCAACTCCACGCGGCCGTCGGCACGGGTCACACCCTGGTAATCCGGCGAATAAGACGCAGGCTCCAGATGCGTCTTGCAGCCAGTCATCAGTGCCAGCAAAACACTGGCGAGCAACAATGGCGTGGGCAAAAACCGGTACAGGCGCAGCGATGACAATGCACGATTCATGGTTGCTCCCCAGTCAGTTCATGTAGAAGCCGAACATGCCGCCATTGCGCGGCCCGGCGGACGCCGTCGTGGTGCCTTTGGGTCGGGCATCCAGCGGTGTCGCGAGGGTTCGCGCACGCACCGGTTGCACCAGATACGGCGTGATCAGAATCACCAGTTCGGTTTCATTACGTTGAAAACGCTTGGAGCGAAACAGATTGCCCAGGATCGGCATGTCACCGAGCATCGGGACTTTCTCCACGTCCTGGCTGCTCTCTCGCTGGAACAGACCGGCAATCGCAAAGGTCTGGCCGCTACCGACTTCCACTCGCGTATCGGCACGCCGTACACGGAACGAAGGCACTTGATAACCGCCCACACTGACAGTGCTCGATCCCATCAAACTGCTGACTTCAGGGCGCACTTGCAGGGCGATGCGGTCGTTGGGTAATACGGTGGGGCTGAACAGCAACGACACGCCGTATTGCTTGTACTCGATGCCCACCAGATCGCTATTGACCGGCACTGGCACGGCGACTTCGCCACCGGCCAGAAAGCTTGCGGTCTGGCCAGTCATCGCCGTGATGTTCGGCTCGGCCAGAATCTCCAGAATGCCGTTGCTTTGCAGTGCTTCAAGCATCGCGTCGATGTTCACGTTGCCCGAGGCCAGCCCGGCGCTGATCACATTGGAAGCGCCGCTCGCTGCATCAGCTGCCAGCGCGCCGCCGGTCAACAAGCCGAACGAAAACGTACCGTTGTTGAACAGAGCATTCCAGTTGACGCCGTAGCGCAGCAATTCAGAGCGCGATACTTCGGCAAAACGCACGCGGATGTTCACCTGAGCCGAACCCTCGTAGGACGCGCCATTGATCGCGGTCTTGAATTCCTGACCCTCGGTGCTGAGCAACGCGTTCAGATCGGTGGCTTCTCCGACGCTCTTGACCTTCCCCTTGGCGACGATCCGATTACCCGCGCCGCTGATTTGCGCGGTGCTAGCCGGATTCAGGTCCTTCAAGGGCCGACTGACCGCCTGGGTGCCGCTGCTGACCGCCAGACTCAAAGCCGCCAATTGTTCACCATCCGGCCCCAGAGCTATCAGGCTGGTCTGACCCGGTGCTTTACCAAAGACGTAAATCACGCCGGGCGACACCACCTGCAAATCGGCAATGCCGGGTTCAGCCACCAGCACCGAATCCACCGGCGCCTTGAAATTGAGAATGCGCCCTTCGCCCGAGGCCAGGTCGATAGTGCCAGTGCTGCCTTTGGCAATGTTCTGAGCGCAGGCGATGGCTGGAAGCATTAATGCGGTAAGGGCAGCGAGCCACAAGCCAACAACGGCCTGCGAGCGAAAGAGTGGGAAACACGTCATGAGGCGGTCGCCATGGAGGTGATCGGGACGCCGCTGGCTGTGCGGCGATTCGTAATCTCGGTCAGGCTGATGGTGCCGACGGCTTGCAGGTTGTATTCGCCGGCCAGTTCGCGGAACGACAGCACCGCCAGCTCCAGCTCACCGCGCACCACCAGACGGCGCATGCCGCGTCGCAACTCCGGATGCACCAGCAGCACGGTCTGGTCTTCATCCGGCAAGCGTTCGCAGGCCTGGCGCAACTGAGTCAGCAGCGCGCGGTTGCTCTGTTCAGGCAGCGAATCGCGGTTGTTTTCCTGACGACGCAGGCCCGAACGCAATTGCTCTTCCAGCGCGGGTGTCAGCACGAACGCGCTGATGACTCGATTGCGGTCGGCAAACTGGTGGCTGATCTGGCGGGCCAGCGCGGCGCGCAGTTGTTCGGCCAGGCGCGGCGCATCGGCTTCACGCCCGCCCCACTCGACCATCGCTTCAAGCAGCGCCCGCTGATTGCGGATTGACACGCCCTCGGCGATCAGTAGGCGCAAGGCTTCGGCGATGCGCTGCAACGGCACGATGCGCAGAACTTCCTTGACCAACTCGCCATAGGTGCCTTCCATGCGTTCGAGAATGGCGCGGGTTTCCTGAATCCCCAGAAAGTCCGCGCCGTAGCGACGCAGGGTGCGATCGACCACAGCGCGCAGTACTTCGTCGGTCAGCATGAAGCCGACGCCCGCTTCCTGCAGGCTGTCCTGATGATGACGTTCGATCCATTGCCCAGGCCGACGGCTCAAGGGTGAATCAGCTTCCAGCGCCGGGATGTCCAGCAACTGCGCGTGGACAGGATCGTCCTTGAGCAGCAGGCAATCGGCGGGCAGCTCCCCTTCGCTGACGGGCACCCCTTCCAGCTCGATGACGAACCGATTGGCGATCATGGATGTGTCCACATAGATATCCGGAACCGGGACCTCGATCCCCAGATCGCCGCGAATCTCGTGGCATAGCGCTTCGATTTTCTGCCGTAACGGATGCTCCGGCGCGGCGTGAGCGAGGGCCGACCCCAGGCTTACCAACAAGCGGCTGTCCAGCGGTTTTGCCAGCGTCTGGCTGTGTTCGGCGGGCTGTGTCTCGTACTCGGCCACTTCGCTGACCTCTTCAGCCGGCAGCACTTCGGCCACCTGACCACGTCGATACATGACGAATGCCGACACCCCGAAGATCGCTGCCAAGCCGATGAATACCAACGCCGGAAAGCCCGGAAGCAAGGCCACGCCCAGCAGGATCAGCGCGGTCAAACCCAGTGCCATGTGGCTGGCGCCCAGTTGTTGCAGGATTTCCGTACCCAGATTGCCGTCCACATTGTCGCTGTTGACGCGAGTGACCACGGTCCCCGCCGCCACCGAAATCAACAACGCCGGAATCTGCGCAATCAAACCATCGCCCACGGTCAGCAGCGAGTAGGTGTGCACGGCATCGCCGAACGACATATCGCGCTCCAACATGCCGATCAGCATGCCGCCCAACAAGTTGACCGAAAGAATCACCAAGCCTGCGATGGCGTCGCCTTTGACGAACTTCATGGCGCCGTCCATGGCACCGAACATCTGGCTTTCTCGCTCCAGTCGCGAACGGCGACGGCGTGCTTCGTGTTGGTCGATGTCGCCGTTGCGCAAGTCGTTATCGATGCTCATCTGCTTGCCGGGCATGGCGTCCAGGGTGAAGCGAGCCGCCACTTCCGCCACGCGCTCGGCACCTTTGGTGATGACCACGAACTGCGCCACGGTGATGATCAAAAACACGACCAGCCCCACGACCACTTGGCCTGCAATAACAAAATCGCCAAACGCCTTGACGATGTGACCGGCGTTGCCATCCAGCAGAATCAAGCGTGTGGTGGTGATCGACAGGGACAGGCGAAACAGCGTGCTGAGCAGAATCAACGGCGGCAACGCCGAGAACTCCACCGAATGGGAAATGTAAAACGCGACGATCAGGATCAGGATGCTCAGGGAGATGTTCAGGCCGATCAGCGCGTCCACCAGCCAGGTCGGCAGCGGGATGATCATCATCACGATGGCCATCAGCATGAACGCGACAATAATCACGTCACTGCGCTTTGCAGCCACCCGGGCCAAGGCGTTGAGGCGGTTCATGATCTGGATCATTGCGCGGCTCTCCGGGCGGTCAGGTAATGTTTGAAGCACCGCCGCGCTTCGTCCTTTCGAGCAGCGCCCCACAATGCGCGGCTGCGTAGTAACAGCACGCCTGGCGACTCGCCCTCAACGTCAACCAGCCGCTCCAGGACGCTCAGGGCCCGGTCCGGCTGGCCGCTGTCAGTGAACGCCATCGCCAGATTGCGCAGTAGCATCGGGTCACGAGGCGACAGCTGTGCGGCGATCAGCATCATCACCAGCCCCCGCTGCGACTGTCCGCCCCGGCGATAAAGGTCGCCCATGCCCTTGAGCAGTTCGACGGCGTCCAGGTCTTCGCGGCTGTGGATGTCCCGGGGCATCAAGCCTGTACCTCCGCGCGCTGCTGTTCGAGGGAGCGACGCATGTCGATTTCCTCGCTGATCAGGTCGTGGGCCAGCGCTTTGATTTCTGGCTCGGCGTCCAGATCGGGCAGCACGTTGTTCAGCACGTACTGCAGAATTTCCAGGGATCGCGTGCTGCCGAACAGCTCGGCGCTGATGCCACTGGCCGTCGACGATTGCTCGACATCCCCACGTAGCGAACGACGGGCAAGCACTTCGCGTTTGCTCAGGACCGCTTCAAAGCGCGCACCCTGGCGCAGGTTGGCTGGTTGGACAGCATCGACCGCTGCTGTCTTCTCGGCAGTGGCTGGCAGTAAGGGGCGCGGGTCGATTCTCATAGGGTGAAGGTGAACCTCTCTTCGCCCCGGGCGAGGATCACCTGGTTGTTCTCGATGCTTTGCAGCGTCCAGTCATCGGCGAGCGCAGCGCCTGGGTATAAGCGCTTGCCGCTTTCATTGACCACGTAGGGATTGGCGCCGAACCAGACAGCCTGGAAACGCACCCGGGGTTTCGCGATTTCTGCGCCAGGCACGACGTTGGGGTGCATCACCACTTGCTGGCCGAAGCGGCTGTCATAGGCTTGTTGCACGCTCATCCATTGATTCTTTTTCGCCGGATCGTAGCTGCCCTGCACACCGAGCTGGCCATCGATTTCGCTGACTTTGATCTGATTCAGATTGGCAACTGCCAGTTGCTGCTCAAGCCACTGCCTGGCTTGCCCGGCAGTCGCGGCTTTGGGTGCTTTGGCAGAAGCGGATGTGTTGATTTCGTCGCGGTTGACGATGCCTGCGGGTGATGCCGGTTGACCGCGAAAGGCAAAAGCACCGACGCAGAGAAACATCAGCAACAGCGCGATGATCCATTGCGTTTGTTGTCTCGAAAGCTGTCGCCAGAGCGGCACGGCGCGCTCGACCGGCGCCTGCGGTTGGGCCGGGTCGCTGAGCGTCAGGCGTGCCTCGCCGATCCGAATCTCCAGCGGAAACCGAGCGCGGTGACCGCTGCCAACGGGGATCTTGATCTCCCGGGCATGACGACCGACGACGGTCACCTCGCCGCCAAGGGCTTCGACCGCCACCTGGCCGCCGGAAAAACGCAGGGCTATGTGGCGCTCGGCAATGCCCGGATCACTGAGCAACAAATCAGCGTGTTCGGCACTGCCAATGGTGTAGGTGGCTTTGTCCAGAGCAAGGCTTACGCCCTGATGCAGGCCTTGGGTGATGCTGAGCAGTGGGATGCTCTTGCCTGGAGCCGATGTACCCGGCGCCGAGGTCAGGGAAATCAGGGCTGTCATATCGAGTTACCCGAGTGGTATGCGCAGGCAAAGGCGAGTTAGACGCCGAAAGTTTTCAAGTGGGAGGTGCCGCGTGAACAACCAGAGATGCGAGCAGCCTTGCGACTGCCCGCACAGCGACGTCAGTTCTGAGGACGTTGCTTGGTCGCGTCGAGCTCAGCTTTTTTGGCTGTGGTCAGCTCGGTAATCTTTGCCGACTTCTCGATAGCCATGTTGAATGTGGCTTCCATTTTAGCGATCGCTGCATCTGCGCCGCCGCCGGAGCTTGCTGGAGGGACTTCAGCCATTTTGAATCTCCTTACTGAGGATGGGATGGGGGATGTCTTCAGCCGCTAAGCGGCACACTCGTACTTCATGCATCACAGTAAGGCCGCATTGTTACAAACTAACTTCGGTCTCACCGCGAACGCCAAACGATAGTACGCAGAGGAAATTACTCGATGTTGTGAAAACTTGTGAAACACGGCAATACAACTAGCTGGCCGCTGTTTCTGCTACCGCGATATCATTTAGCCTTCATCAATAAATGCTGGATGAAAGTATTTTTTCCAATTTTATTTTTTCTGCTTTGAACTTTATTTTTATTGGCTGTCGGCGGCGAAATATTTCTAACGCCAGAAAATCGACCATCACTTAAATTTGGTGGCTGGTCGGCAAGCCTTTGCCCACGTGGGTCGCGGGCTGTGAAACGTTGTGAAAACGGCACGCAAATACACCAGTTGGCGGACCAGTCTGCTAGTGTTTCAGCCTGACCGGTATTGCAGCTTCACTTGTGTATCTGAGCGGGCGAAGTTGTGGACTCGGTAATTGAGCGAGTATCTAGCCCTCAGGTGTCAATGATTAACAAGATGCGCGCCACCACCGCTATGTGTGCTGTGTCACAGTTTTTCTCGGCCGAACCTATATGCCGACCTACAAATGAAACGATGAAAGAACAACAATAATCATGCTGTATCCGTTGGTCTCCCGCTGTGCGAGGCATTGCCAGTATCACAGTTTGACTTGCACTAAGAAGTTACCTGCATCCAGCCCCTCCGGGGTCATCACTTGAGATTCTTCGGCCCGCCTCCGCGCACTCGGTCGAACGGTTTAAACAGGAGTTCAATCCCATGTCGACCCGTCCTTTGAGCAGCACGCCTGATCCAAAACCTTTGACCCGTGGTGCGGTTGCGCCGAAGACACTGTTCACCAGTGTGTTGAAGAGCAGCGTCAAGAATGCCGATCAATATCGCCCCGCTACACCAGATGAAAAGGCGCCGGAACTCAAGGATTACAGCTCCATAGAAGAGCCGGGCACAGTGGCCGCGGACACCGTGCGGTACGTGACTCAAAGTGGCGAGCAGGTGTTGGTCAGCAAGTCCTCGAATCCGAAGATGTTCAAGCAAGTGGTAGATGACCGCCCTGCCCTCCAGGCCATCAAGGAAAGCGTCGCCGAGGGGTACGAATTGGCAGCCAAAGACGCTGCGACTCCCGAGACACTGGGCGAGTATCAGTTCATTGGCCCGCCTGATGAAAAAGGTCCGGGCCTGATCCGTTATGTGACCCAGGACGGTAAAAAAGTGATCCTGGCTGAGCAGGACAACCCTGAGCTGTTCAAACAGGTTTCAGCCGACTTCAAGGCACTGTCTGGGATCAATGCCAGTGAAGCGGCTGGCTACCAGCGTGTCGGCGCGGATCAGGAACCGCCGAAATTCGGCGAATACCAGATCATCGGTCCCGCCGAAGAAGTGGGCCCTGGCGTGGTGCGCTATGTCACCCAGGACGGCAATAAATATGTGGTTTCCGAGCGCGACAATCCCGAGTTGTTCAAAGCGGTCAACGACGCCTACGCAGGCCTGGTCGGCATGCGTGAGAGCGAAGCCGCAGGTTATCGTCGCGCCACCGACAACGAGGTCTGGCCGCCTGCCACCGGCACTACCGTCGGCACGAAAGATGAGGTCGGTCCCGATTTGATTCGTTACGACAACGGCACTGAAAAAGTCATCGTTGCCCGCGACGACAACCCCAAGCTGTTCGATTACCTCACCTCGCTGCGCGAAATCATCGACGATCCGGCCAAGTCCGCTGACATCAATACCGCCGTCTCCGGTGGCGCGACATTGGCCGATCAAAACACGCCGATCCCCGAACTCAACGACTACAAGAATTTCGCCTGGACCGTCGGCCAGGAAGGCGAAACCCTGACCTTCGAGAAACAGGACGGCAGCAAAGTGGTGGTCTCCAAAGACCTGACGCCGGAGCTGTTCAAAAGCGCCAGTACCGCCAATGAAACCTGGAGCCAGATCCACACCTCCGAGGCCGAGGGTTACAAGCTGGCCGGGCCCAATGACTTTCTCAAGAACACCGACATCACCTTTGGCTCGCCGGATGAGCTGGGCAACGGCCTGATTCGCTACGAGACCAGCGAGGGCAAGGTCATCGTCTCCAAGGAACTGAGCCCGCAGCTTTACGATGATGTCGTTGCCAAGTGGGAAGCCTGGACCAAGACCGAAGTCGACAACACCCGCAGCGGTTCGAACCTGCCGCCCAAGGATGAGCTGGATGTGCTCAACCTGAACACCGGTGTGAAGGCCGATCCGAAAGACGATAAATCCCCTGAACTGACGGTCAGTGAACTGGCCACAAAGGAGTTGCTCGACAGCTACCGCGAGGGTATCAAGGACGGCTCGATTCCCAAGGACGACAATCGCGCCAAACTCGTCCGCGCTCTGGAGGCCCAGGCGGCCTACCAGAACGGTCGCGGGCTGACGGGCTACGAGGAAGACCAAGGCGCATTCGGCGGCACTTGGCGCGTGTTCGATGACAAGCAGACCGAACTGTCCTCGGCGGATATGCACGACATCATCGACGGTGGCGCTTTGCAGGAGCAGATCAGCACCCTGTTTTCCGATCCCACCGTCACCGCCGATTACAAGGCGCAGATGGACAGTGCCATCGGCCACGTTCCGAACAAGGACGAGATCAAGCAAAAGCTGCTGGACCTGACCAACAATCCGGATTACGTCACCTATCTCAAGGATCTGCAGAAACAAGGCAAGGCCCACGAAGCCCAGCAAGACTTGAGCGACACCCTGACTTCGCTGTCGCTGTTCGATCCGGATGCCGCGACCAAGGCAGCCCAAAACATCCAGGCAGACGGCTTGACCAGCGACCTTAACGACCTGATCAGCGACCCGAGCAAGATCTCCGAAGAAAACACCGAGCTTGCCACCAAGGACATGTTCGGGCTGCTCAAAAGCGTGCTCAAGGGCGAGCTGCTCGACCTGCCCCGCCGGACGCAGGAAACCATCGAAAAATTCCTCGAAGAAGGCATGCAGGGCAAGGAAAAATCCTCGGCGGTCAGCAAAGCCATGCAGGAGCTGGGTGAGGTCTACAAAACCAACGGCAGTATTTCCGAAGCCGACATCAAGACCGCGCTTTCCAAGCCCTACGTACCGATTGCCGAGCGCGGCAAGCTGGGCGAAGTGTTCAGCGCCCTGAACACCAAGGGCATCCTGGGGTCGATGGGCGCCGGTGTTTCACTGTTTTCCGGGATTTACCAACTGGCCGGTAACGGCGGCAAGCTCGCCGAAACGCCGCTGCAACGGCTAGCCATCGCCAAGGACTTCCTGAGCTTCGCCGGTGCGGGCAGTCATTTCATCAAGCTCGGTGACGCCGTTGCAGACCTGGTCGGCAAAGGCGGCATGGTTGATTTCCTTGGTCTGGACAAGACCCTGCCCGAAATCTGGGGCAAGGAAGGTGTTCAATCGCCGCTGGTTGAAGTGCGCGATCCGAAGCTGTCCGAAGCGATGAAAAACAAGATCAGCAGCGCGCTGGACATCACCCCCGACATCTCGGACATCCTGGGTGACGGCAAGGGGACATTCGCCGATGCCGCCAAAGTGCAAGGCGGCATCACTGCGCGGCTGGACGACGCGGTCACTGGCGCAGGCGCCGCCAAGCTCGGCGCGGGCAAAGCTGGCAAGATCGCAGGCTCGGTGATTAAGGTGCTCGGCCCCGCCACCGACGTGGTGGGCGGTTTTGCCGACATCGTGCTGGGCGCGTTCACCATCAAGAGCGGCATCGAGACCGGCGATCCGCTGGCCAAGGCCGCCGGCGGGCTGCAAATTGCGGCCGGTGCATTTGGTGCATCAGCAGGGGTACTAGGTGGCGCCGCGCTGATAGGTGCTGGCTCGGCGGCAGCATTGACCGGACCGTTCTTCCTGGTGGGCGTGGTGCTGGCGGTCATCGGCGGGATCATCGGCTTCTTCGTCGATCACAACAAAAAACAGAAGGCCAGCGAGAAGGAAAACGACTGGTATCGCGACCTCGCCGCCGACGGATTGCTACAGGACAACTGGGCCAACAAGGTCGAGTACCTGCACTACTCGATCCATGAATACAAAGAGCGCGAGGCACCTGCCGACGACAGCCTATTCCGCTTCCAGAGCGCTGAATGGGAACACTTCAACGAAACCCCGCAGAAAGACGGCTCTTCCAGCAATCGACTGGACGACGAATTGCACGTCGAATACGGGGAGGACATACGCTAACCACAGCCGTTTGATCGCTGTTTCACGCCCCTGACGGCCTTGTTCGTCAGGGTTTTTTGCCGTGTCTATCTGCCTCGTATCCATCTGATTTCTAACGACTTAAAGGCAGTCGCGTGTCATGCGTTGTTCACACATGGCGGTTTACCTTGGAGCACACTTTTTCATCCAAGGAGCCCTGCCATGTCTCTCACGATCACCGACCTGCCCAAGCTTCTCGCTGATGTTGTCAGCAACACCGCGCAAGGCCTTTGGGGCGATTCAGTCGAGCGCGCCAAAGCCAAAGAGGCAGGGATCGAATGGCAACGCCCCGAGGGCGATACTCGCTCGGCGCAGCAGATCATCGACGACAGCCCGCTGCTCAAGGACCTGGGCAACCAGAGTGACGTAAAAGACATGCTGAGGGACCGCGTCGGCAATTTTGAAACCGACCCGGATGCGGCATACCGCGCGACCCAGGTGCTTGAACACATCGAGCAACTGGATGAAAGCGGCAACCGCGTCGCCGGCAAGGATGTGAACAACGGCAAGGTGGACGGCTTCACCAGTCACAGCGAAGCCCGGCACGGCACTGAAGCGGGTCGTCTGCAGGATTTTGGCAAATACGGTTTCGAAAACCTGCAGGGCGAACTCAAGCACATCGACGCAGTGGGCGACGACCCGCTGTTGCGCGACAAGGCGCAGGCAGTGGGTATCGCATGGGAGCGGCCGAGCGGTGATGAACGCTCGGCGCAGGACATCATCGACGGCAATCCACTGCTTAAAAATCTGGGCAATCAGAGTGGCGTCAAAGACATGCTCAAAGAGCAAGTCGGGGATTTCGAGAATGACCCCGATGCCGCGTTCCGCGCTACTCAAGTGCTGGATCGCATCGTCGGTTACGACGCAGAAGGCAACGCGCTTAGCGGTAACGATGTGGCTAACACCAGCGTCGACGGCTTCACCAAAAGCGGTGAAGCGAAGCACGGCACCGAAGCGGGCCGCTTGCAGGACTTCGGCAAATACGGCTTCGATTCGTTGCCCAAGGCGCAGGCCAGCGAGGATATTGCCAGCTATAAGGACTTCCTCAAGGCCAAACCCGATGCCGACGCTGGCTCTAAAGAGATAGCACAGTACGCAGCCGTACTTGAGCAGCACTACGATGCGATCCGTGGCAAGACCGGCGCCGACGGCGCAGTGACCGAGCAGAACATCAAGGACTACATCAGCGCCACCCCGCAGCTCAGCGGCGTAGAGAAAGAAGGCTTGGAGTTCTGGTCGCAACCCGGCGCGTTCAAGATCCTCGACACGGCCAGCAATCCACTGGCCAATAACGCCGACGGCAAGCTCAACAAAAGCGACATCCAGAGCTGGCTGAAGAACACGGCGCCCGCCGATGCCACGGCCCTGACGGGGCTGTTGTCGAGCGTGATCTCGGGCAACGTAACTTCCAACGTCGACACCAGCAAACTGGGTGCGGACGTGTTCGAACACCCGGAAAACTACACCGCGGAGCAAAAAGCGGCTGTGCTGCTGGATTTGCAAAACGCGCAGAAACTGGTGGTCGACGGCGCGACTGCCGGGATGTGGGGGGACGACTACGGCAAGGTGGCGATTGCCAATGGCTCCGGCGCGGTCTGGGAGCCGGAAAAGGTGCTGAAGGACATCACCGACCACATCGCAATCCTGCAGAACGACAAGCCCACCGCGGACTTCCTCAAGACCAGCGGCGATGACGCGACCAAGGCGCTATTTGAGTCCAGTCCAGGCCTCAAGGATGCCGTCAGCAAAACCTACGAAGACCAGATCAAGTCAGGCAAAGCGTTGGATCAGGCTTGGGACGCAGCCACCAAGGATGGCAAGACAAACCAGCCCGAAGCGCTGACCAATTTTTACGCTACGGCTCAGACCATGCAAACCCTGCTGGGCATTGATAACGCCGCCGAAATTCAGGGCGCGGTGGGGAAATCCGCACATAGCGAAGAATTCAAGACTTACTACAAAGACTCGCTGGCCTCGGGCGAACGTCTGCGCGAGCTGCTAAAGACCGAAACACCCGAAGCGGCCGCCGGCGCTTACAGCATGGAAGTCGCGCTCTACAACGCGACGCTGGACCCCGAGTTCACGGGGGCGCTGGACAAGCAGCTCAACGATAACTTCTCCAGTATCGTTCAGGAGAATGCGTTCAAAGGCGCCACTTTCGACGATCTGAAAGCCGCTTACGGCAAGGACGGCGGCGCGGAGCTTGATGAAGACAAGGTGCGTAAGCAAATCGAGCAAGTGCGTCGGGAATCGCCTGAGCTGCTGATGAACGCCGACGGCACTATGGCCACCACCGATCAGATCCTGGCCGGTGTGCGCGGCAACTGGGATGCGTTCCGTCAGGGCATCAAGACCCTCGACGCAATGGCCAAGCTCGACGCGTTCGACCCCAACGGCAGCGGTTCGTACGCCGAGGGTAAGGCTGCTTACAGCAGTGGCACGCTGCACGCGGTGAGCGGGATTTTCCTGGCTGGCGTGACCATCGCCCGGGGCGCGCAAAGCGGGGGCAATCTGACTGACCGCAACATCGTCGACATCACTACCGGTTCGATCCAGACCGCCACCGTCCTCACCGAAGGCGGCACCAAGGCTTACAAGGAGTATCTGGACGACGCCGTCAAAACCAGCGAACAGACCCTTGATGATATGAGGACCGGCAAGTTGCCAAGCGACTTGCTCGATCAGGTCAAGGACAACATCAAGGACGACAAGAACGCCAAAGTCATTGCTACTAAGTTCGAAGACGCTGCCAAAGGCATTGGCGGCCTCGCGGGTATCGCGGCGGGCGCCTACGGTATTTTCGACGGCGTGCAAGCGATTCGTCGCGGAGACAACCTGATCGGTGGTTTCGGCATCACCGCTGGCTCATTGGGCGTGCTGGCCGGGGCGGCTTCTACCGTCGAAGGCAGCCTGGGGCTGGTGGGTGCAAACCTGCCGCGTTTCATTCCGTTCATGGCTGGTGCTGCGGGCGTGTTAGGAGTGTTGGGCGCAGGCGTCGCGGTGCTAGGCGCGATCATTCCAGGCCTAGTGAAAGAAGGTCAGCAGCAAGCCAAAGTCGACGACTTCGCGCAGGTGCTGGGCGGCTCCATCGAGCGTTACGGTATCGACGGCGTCAAGGACGGCACCATCAGCGACATCCCGATCAAGGACTGGCCTGGCGGTGAAGACTCGACGATCGCCTCGTGATCGGCATCGCGGCCTGACAGTGACAGTGCAACGGGACCGATTACGCCCTTGAGATCACGCACAAAACCCGTGGGAGCGGACCTTTCCGCGAAGGGGGCATTACCGCCGACGCAGTTCTGGTGCCTGCCGCTCGGTCTTCGCGGACAGGTCCGCTCCCACAGGTTTCATACCCCATCAGTTGATCATCCATTGACGGGGCGTTTACGATTCTGGCCGAAGGCCGTAGGAGTCTGGCTTGCCGACGATTGGCTGCGCAGCCGTCATAAAACCATCCGACCAAGGTTCACCAGCTTACGCACGTCGATAAATTCACGAAAATACCCCTCTCGCCCTTTCGATCCCTATCAAGTGAAGGCACAATCCGCCTCCTTTTTCGGCGGGCATTGCTGGAGGCCTCGACATGAT
>NZ_JBSKHW010000006.1:201486-264948 GCF_057128765.1 Pseudomonas corni | reverse complement strand
CGCAACATCGCAATCACCATCGATGACGGCGGCGCGATCAACAACATCGCGACCACCACCTCGACGATTCGCCTGACCGCAGAAAATGATGCGCCAGTCGCTGGCGACGGTCTGTCTCCAGCGGCCGGCAGCGGCAACGAAGACGCCAGCGCTATCGCTGTCGTGCTCAAAGGTAGCGACGTCGACGGCAACATCAGTTTCTTCAAGCTGGTGGGCACCGTTGCCAACGGCACGTTCTACGATGCTGCCGGTCATGCGCTGGACAGCACCTCGAACATCGCGGCCACTGGTGACACCGCCACCATCTACTTCAAGCCGACGAAAGACTGGAGCGGTGACGTCAACTTCACTTACACCGCTGTGGACGACAAAGGGGCTCCAAGTGCCTCAAGCGCCAACGGCAGTGTTCACGTAGAAGCAGTCACCGACACACCGAGCATCGCGCTGGTTAACGACGGTTTCAGCCGTGGCATCGATTTCGAAAGCACTGCCAACACTGGCAGCTGGGGCGTTGTCTCTACCAGCCAGACAGGCGGCGGTCTGTGGCACACCGGCAACAGCGACGACAAGGTCGAGATCGGCAAGGCCAGCGTTTACGGCGTGACGGACCCTAAAGAAGGCGCGGGCAACCACGTCATCGAACTGGAACGCAACACCGGCGACGCGAGCAACCTGTACACCGACATTCCGGCCAAAGCGGGTGCGACGTACACGATTTCGGTCGATTACTCGCCACGTGCCGGCGCGCTCGATAACTCCGTGATCAACGTCACGTGGGGCGGCGTGCTGATCGGTACGCTGAACGCATCGCAAGTGGGCCTGAAAACCTACACCTTCCAGGTGCCGGTCACCTCCGACGGCAATGCACGTCTGGAATTCAAGGCAGCCGACAGCAACTCTCTGGGCGGCATCCTCGACAACATTAAGGTCACCCAGGCGGATAACACTGGCCTTGAAGGCCACTCGATCGGCTTGTCGCACTTCGCTGCTGCGGCCACCGACACCGACGGCTCTGAAAACTCGTCGCTGAAGCTGAGCATCAACGGTCTGCCGCAAGGCTCGGTGATCACCGACGGTACGACCGCCAACACACACACCATCTCCGCCGCAGAAGCTGGCAAGCCGTACGACATCACCGGCTGGAACACCAGCAATCTGGCGTTCACGCCGCCTGCCGGAACGACGGGCGACATCCCGCTGAAAGTGACAGTGACCACTCAAGATGGTCCTGCCGCTGCAGTGGAAAGCAACTCTCTGGACCTCACTGTTCATGTGCTGCCAGTCACCACACTTGTGCTGTCGGCCGCAGCAACTGGCCTGGAAGGCAGCCCGATCCAGTACACCGTCACCCTGACCGACAGCTCCGGCCATGCCGTAGCCGCAACGTCGGACATCCTGGTCAAGCTGGACAACAACCAGACGCTGACCATCGCCAAAGGCGCGACCTCTGGCACGGTGAACGTGGCCGGTCCGACTGATGACGTCTACAAAGACGCCAGCGATGTCGTGCACTCGATCAAGGAAGCCACTGTCGGCGTCACCGGCGGCATGACCGTGGATCATTCGGCGGTCACCACCCACGTCAATGACACGATCAACACCACCAAGGTAACGCTGACGGCCAACGTGGCGTCGGTCAACGAAGACGGCACCATTCGATACACCGCGACCCTGGACAGCGCTGCTCAGACCAAGACCGAGCTGACCCTGTCCAACGGCCAGACGCTGGTCATCGCTGCCAACAGCAAGACGGGCTATGTCGATTACAAAGTGCCGAACGACGTCTACAAGGCGAGCGATCTGACCGTCAACGTGACCGGGACCACCAGCACCACGGTGGACGGTAAAACGGTCGTCAACGATGGCAACTTCGAGAACCTCGACTACAGCAAGGCCACCGTGACCACACCAGTGGTGGACGTGGTCAACATCAGCGACATCGCGCTGACTGCCGACAGCTACGTGACGGAAGGCAACTACATCACCTACACCGCGACGCTGCAGAACGCTGCGAAAACCGACATGCTCATCACCCTGAGCAACAACGCCACCATCACCATCCTGGCCAATACCAAGTCCGGTTCCGCGCAGGTCTACACCCACGACGACACTATTTACATCGACGCGGCCAAAGTCGGTGCGCACATTGTCAGCGCAGTGGGCGGCAATTTCGAGCAGTTGGGCTACCTCTCGACTGACCAGACCACTCAAATCCAGGACAGCAAAGACACCACCAAACTGACGCTGTCGACCGACGCGGCCACGGCTTTGGAAGGTCAGACCATCACCTACACCGTGAAGCTGACCGGTCCGACCGGCGCTGCCGTCACTGCCCAGACCGACATGACCGTTAACCTGACCAACAATCAGGTGATCAAGATTGCTGCCGGTCAAAGCTCGGGATCGGTGTCCTACACCGTGCCGGACAGCCCGTACGTTGACAGCGCGAGCAAAATTTCCACGGCGATCAGCACTCACAGCGGCGGTAACTTCGAAGATGTGAATGCCAATCGTGGTGCGGTAGAAACGCAGATCACCCAAGTGAACACCAACACCGTGGTGACAGTGACGCCACCGGCAACGTTGTCGGAAGGCGGCACTGCGCTGTTCACTATCAGCGTGGATCACGCGCCGAAAACCGACCTGACGCTGAAGCTGGCCAACGGTGACGTAGTGACCATTCTGGCCAACCAGACCAGCACTACTTACTCGGTCTCGGGTGGCACCAACGACGTTTACAACACCGTTGCATCGAAGACCGTGACCGTCACTGGTTTCGCAAACGACGGCAGCGGCCACGGTTACCTGCAAGGGCTGGATGTCAGCCACGCAACGGCGAGCGTCAACGTCACTGAAGTGATCGACACCACCACGCTGACCCTCACCGGCGCGGCATCGGTCAATGAAGGCGCCAGCGCAAGCTATGTGCTACATCTGGACAACCCAGGGCAGACTGCCGTTGTGGTCAAACTCAGCTACAGCGGCGTTGCCAAAGACGGCAGCGACTTTACCGGTGTGGCAGAAGTGACGATTGCGGCAGGCCTTAAGGACAAGCCGTTCACTATCCAGACACTTACCGACGGCCTGATCGAAGGCGCCGAAAGCTTCACGGTCAAAGTGGACTCCGCCACCGGCGGTAACTTCGAGAAGCTGGTCGTGGGTGCGGCTGATCATGTCGACACCACCATCGTCGATACCACCGTGCCGGTCGCTGCAGGCGGTACGCAAACGGGTCTTGAAGATCAAACCATGGTGCTGTCGTGGGCCAAGTTCGGCATCGCCGATCCAGCCAACGCAGGCGTTGCGATGAGCGTCAAGATCACCAGCGTGCCTGCCATTGGTACCCTGGAATACAAAGACGGCAGCGTGTGGAAAACCGTGACCGCAGGTCAGGAGTTCACCAAGCAGTTCATCGTCGATGGCGGCGTGCGGTTCACTCCGGTGGCTAACGAATCGGGTGACCATTCGTACACCGCCAGCGGCCTGGGCAACATGCATGCTGACTATGCACAGCTGACGTTCACTCCAGTGGCCGCTGGCCTGACAGGCGCGGCATCGACGTTGAAACTCGACATCACGCCTGTGGCTGACAAACCGGTCATTACCCTGTCCGATAACCTGATCACCTCCACCGGTCTGGTCAAGGATGTATGGGTCGGCACGCTGACCAATATGGGCACAGGCGGTGGCGGCGCAGATGCTGCAACCATCAAGGCAGGCTTCAACACCACTACTGCTGCAACCACACACGGCATCGCGACTTCTGCTGCGGAAAGCACCGTGGCTCAGGGCACCGGCACCAAACTGTCGGGCCTGATCTACCTGGAAGCGGGCAAAACCTACAACTTCGGCGGCAGTTCCGATGACAGCCTGCTGATCACCATCGGCGGCAAGAACGTCGCCACCGCGCAATGGAGCCAGTCGAGCGGTACGGTTAATTCAACGGGCTACACGCCGACAGCGTCCGGTTACTACACGCTGGATATCTATCAGTACAACCAGAACGGGCCAGGCAGCTACAACCTGACGCTGAAGGTCGACGGCACAACAGTCGACCTGAACAGCGCCAACGCGAAGCTCTATACGTCGATCGACGATTTGAAAGCTTCCGGTCTGAGCGTGTCTGGTCTGAACGAAGTCAACGGTGTGAGCGGCGAAGGTTATTACACCGGCTACGCGCTTAATCATGGCGTGGAAAACAGCCCGATCAAGCTGAGTTCGATTGCTGTTGGCTTGACCGACAGCGATTCGGAAAGCCTGGCCGTCAAGATCACCACCAACGCGCCAACAGGCTCGGTGATCTCGGACGCCGCAGGTCACAGCGTGACCGTGGTTGATGCAGTTACGCCGTTGAATATCAGCGGTCTGGACCTCACCACGCTGACGATCACCACGCCGGAATACACCCACGGCAACTACACCCTGACCGTCACAGCGACCTCTACCGAAAACTCGAACCAGGATGTTGCGACCGCAACGCCTGTCACCATCAACATCACCGTCGATGCGGGCGTCTACACCTCCCTCACGGGTGCCGCAGGCAGCGATCTCACGCCGCTGAACGGCAGCTCGGCCAATGAAATCATAGTGGGCGACGTCGCCGGCACTATCCCTGTCAAAGGCCAGAACTACAACATCGCGTTCATCCTCGACAGTTCGGGCAGCATGTCCAACACGCTGCAAACGGCAAAAAATCAGCTGTCCCAAGTGTTCGACAAGCTCGCGACCAACGCCAGCGGCTCGGATGCCGGCAAAGTCACCTTGATGCTGCTGGACTTCGACACCAATGCACGCACCCCGGTAACCGTGGACCTGAGCGATAAAGCGGCAGCAATGGCCAAGCTTGAAGAGGCGATGACCAGCATCAAAGCCGATGGCAGGACTAACTATGAGGACGCGTTCAAAACCGCCGCTGACTGGTTCATTGAAGCGAAGGCCGCTAATCCGAATGCGCAGAACCTGACCTACTTCATCACCGACGGCGCGCCGAACGAGTATCAAAGCACCGACGGCACCTTGGTCAGCTACAAAGCCTACAACTCAGCGGCTACGACTACCGTTACCCTGGCGACGGCTTTGGCAAGCTGGAAACCTGGACAGACGGTCGAGCAGACGTTCAATAACAAGTCGAATGTGCTGATAGACAAAACCGGCAAGGTCTACTCATACAGCGGTACAGGTTCCGACGTGACCACCAAAACCGTGGGCACGCTGTCCGGGCATGACGACGGCAAAGGCGGCACCGAATACAGCATCACCTACGCCAATGACAACCTGACCAAAGCCATGGCTGAGGCAGATACCGGCTTCGTCTTGCTCAAAGCACTGTCCACCAACGGCGTCGAGGCTATCGGCATCGGCAGCGGCACCAACACCACCGTGCTGGACCATTACGACACCGGTACTTCCTCGCAAGCCAACATCAGCGCCGACGATCTGGCGGCCACGATTCTGGGCTCAAAGGCGCCAGTTGCACCGGGCAGTGACACGATCAATGGTGGTGACGGCAACGACATCCTGTTCGGGGACGTGATCAACTTCGGTGGTCAGGAAGGCACTACGGCGCTCAAGGCGTTTGCAGAAAGCAAAGGTGTCACGATTGCCGACGATCAAGCGTTGCATCAGTACATCACTGAGCACCTGAGCGACGTCATTGGACTGGCCAACAGCTCGATGACTGCCGGCTCCAATGGCGCGGCCGACACGTTGTCCGGTGGCAATGGCAACGACATCCTGTTCGGTCAGGGCGGCGACGACATCCTGATCGGCGGCAAGGGCAATGACATCCTGATTGGTGGCGCGGGCGTGAACACCTTCGTCTGGAAACAGGGCGACACCGGCTCGGATGTGATCAAGGACTTCAAAGCTCCGGATCACAGCGCAGTGAAAGGCACTGACAAGCTCGACCTGAGTGATCTGTTGCAGGGTGAAGACAGCCTTGCCGCCGACAGCAGCGCGGCTGCGATTGCCAAGTTCCTGAACATCTCCACGGTGGGTCAGGACACGGTGATCGAAGTCAGCACTACCGGGAAATTCACCACGGCAACAACAGCAGCGGCGGCAGCCAACACAGCTGACGTACACATCAAGGTGGAAGGCGTGCAGTGGAGCAACGACATGATCAAGTCGCTGGTCGGCGGTACTGATCCAACCATCAAGGTGGATCACCACTGATTGATGGCTGATGGGTAACAGCTGATGTACTGTGCTGGCAGCCGTTTCGGCGGTTGCCAGCCAGCGCTCTCTCTTTGAGGAATGATCGATGTTTTACGTTCAGCGCGATGACAGCGGTGAAATCCTGCGGGTGGAAGCGGCCGAGTTTGCTGAAGCGACCGAAATCTTGCCCGCCGATGATCACCAGATACAGGCCTGGTATGCCGACGAGGTTGTCGAAAAGAGCCTGAATCAGCTCAAGATGAGCGACATGGAGATGATCCGTGTACTCGACGACTTGATTCAGGTCCTGACGGCCAAGGGCATTTTGAATGTCACGGACCTGCCCGCTGCGGCGCAGGCCAAATTGATGGACCGCACACAAGCCCGGGAATCACTGGGCGGGCTGAGCGACTTGATCAATGATGACGAGACCGGGTTGATCTGAAGCCCGGCGCTATTCGGCAATACCCTGTGGGCCGGGATTAACCTGGTGTCAGGTTTAACGCGCAATACCCTGTGGGAGCGGACCTGTCCGCGAAGACGGTAGAACATTCACCCAATGTGGTGCCTGTGCCACCGCATTCGCGGACAGGTCCGCTCCCACATTTATTTGTGCGTCCTTCGCGTTTTTTTGTAGGAGCTGACGAGCAGCGCGAGGCTGCGATGCGGTCTGTTTGATGACCGCAATCGCAGCCTTCCGCTGGTCGTCAGCTCCTACAAAAGCGGGCGCGGACCATAGAAAACAGCCTTATTTCCAAGGCGCAGGATCACCCACCAACTGCCCCTGCACCCCTTCAATTCCCATTTCTGCAATCACCAGCCGCTCGCCTTCGGTCTCGACGCGCTCGGCGATCAGCGGCAGGTCGATGCTGTGCGCGGCGCGTTTGACGGCTTCGATGAACAGACGCTTGTGGCTTTCTTCGTCGATGGCGCGGATGTAGCTGCCATCAATCTTCAAATACGCCAGGCCAAGATGTGCCAAGTTACCGATCATGCTGAAACGACCACCAAAGCGCTGCAACGCCAGCGAGAAACCGGTCGCTTGCAGACGCCGCGTCAACTGCTCCAACACTGCCTGTTCCGGCAACTGCTCTTCACCGATCTCGAACGTCAGACGCGAGCCGACTTTCGCATGCTGACGCAGCGCATCGAACACCTGATCCAGCGCATGGCTGTCGGCGAGGGTCGCGGCTGAAAAATTCAGCGCCAGGCTTTGGTCGTGGGTCTGCAGATGCGCGAGCACCTGATGCAGCATCCACAAATCCAGACGCGTCGACCAACCGAAGCGCTCGATCCAGGGCAGGAAGCGTCCAGCAGGGATGGTCTGACCGTGCTCATTCAGCAAGCGCGAAATCACTTTGTAATGCAGCACCTTGCCCTCTTCGCGTGCATCGACCACCGGCTGGAAGAACAACTGAAAACCACCGGTGTTCAACGCCTGATCCAGCACGCGATGCCAGGTGTGGTGGTCATCGCCAAGGCTGGTCACGGCGCCGTGTTCGATGCAGCTCCAGGTCTGCTCGCCTTGGGTTTCAGCCTGGGACAAGGCCTGATCCGCAAGCCCCAATAGAGTCAGCGGCGCGTCACCCGGGCTGTAAGGCGCAAGCCCCATGTGCGCGACGGGCGACACATCCGACGCTCCGGTCGCGACCAGACTTTGCAGCGCCACTTCCAGGTTTTGCGCCAGTTGCAAAGCCTCTTCACGGTCCATGCCCGGCGCAAGGACAGCAAACTCACCGCCACGACTGCGGCTGATGAGGTGACGAGTTTCCGGGTGCCGCTCG
Source organism: Pseudomonas corni (assembly GCF_057128765.1). Lineage (NCBI taxonomy): Bacteria > Pseudomonadati > Pseudomonadota > Gammaproteobacteria > Pseudomonadales > Pseudomonadaceae > Pseudomonas > Pseudomonas corni. The sequence goes on along the minus strand of NZ_JBSKHW010000006.1, from coordinate 257,008 downwards.
CACTGATGCACCAATACCTGCCCTACCGCGATCAGCAATGCATCGGTGCGCTTTCCGCCCAAACGTTGGTTCAAACCGGCCAGATCCTGCACACGAAGCAGCAGCAGATAACCCGCGCGCTCTTCTTCCAGATTGCTGACGTGCGCGGCCAGCTGCATGTCGAAATAACGGCGGTTGGACAACCCGGTCAGGCTGTCCTGATACGACTCGATCCGCAGCTTTTCGCTGCGCTCGGTGCTCTCCTGAAACAGCGCTTTGAGCTTCTCGACCATCTGATTCATTGCCTGCACCACACGACGCAATTCAGGCGTGCGCGGCAGGTTTTTGATACTAGTGAACTCACGACGACCAATCGCATGAGACTGCGCAACCATGTCATCCAACGGACGCAACTGACGACGCAGCAGCAAGGCGCCTAGAATTGCGCTGACCACGCCACACGCCAGCAACCAACCCAGACTCCCCAACGCGCTCTGCCACAGCTTGGCCAAGGCAAACATCGGATGGCTGACGACTTCGACCCGAGCCGTCTGCTGCCAGCCGCGACTGACAATAGCCTCGCCACCTGCCGGCTCAAGCCCGATAGCGTTGATGAACCACTGCGGCACGCCCTGGTTATCCGGCGTAGCGCTACGCTCGACGATGGCGGCATTGGTCGCCAGATCCACCACCTTGATACTCGCGTAATAACCGCTGTCGAAAATCGAGCTGACCATCAGTTCGACCATGGTCGGGTCGTCGATATTGGACGTCAGCGACAACGCCAACGACGTCGCCGCATCCTGAGCATGGGAGCGCAGCTGATTGACGTACTGCGTTCGGGAGCTTTCGAGGCTGACGACAAAACTGCCAGCAAACGCCACCACCAGAAACAGACAGATCGCAATCAACAGTTGTTTGAAAAGAGACATCGAAACTCCTAATACTCAGGCTCGGTCGGGAAGCCTTCAGCGGTCATTTTCTTCAGCAAATCCTGCCAGCGGGACAAACGCTTGGTGTCCCCCACTTTCTTGTTGCCCTGCGCACCCGGCAACCAGAGTCCTTCGCCGTTGAAGGCGTACACCGGCAACAGGTCAGGTCGTTCACTTGCAGGTTTAATCGCGTCGATCAGGCTGTCGAGCACCAACGGCACGGCGTTGGGGCTTGAGTAGTACGTCAACACCATGTGCGCGCGGTTCAGGCGCAGGGCCTTGACGTAGGTGATCAGTAATTTTTCGCTGGGGACGCCCAATCGTCTAAGGCTGAAGTACTTGGCGATGGCGTAGTCTTCACAGTCGCCCGCGCCCTTCATCAGCGACTGAATGGGCGTGGCCCAGTAGTCGACCTCGTGCCACAGGTCGATGTCTTCTTCATAGCGCATCTGCTTATTGAAGAACTGGTTGACCACGTTCAGCTTGTCCGGCTCGCTGGCCTGCTTTTGCGTGGCGAGCAGATTCTGCCAGGCATCGATACGTTGCTTTCCTGCGCCCAGCGGCCCGTACAGCGATTCGGCGCGCCGGCTGATGACAGAAAAATCCCAGTCGGCGTTGAGATAGCCAACCCCCGCGCAGCTCGATATCAACAGCGCAAAAAGTAGCCAAAGCCCAAACCGTCCATGAGCTGAACGTGCTGCCAATTCGTTTAATCCGTTAAGCAAGCAGATGGCCGAAAAAAGGCGATGGTGACGGGTTGGAGGGGGAAAGACAATGGCGTAGTGAGATCACTCTACGCCGGGTTAGCCGAGCAACCCATGCACGCCGAAACACTTTGACGCGTAGGAGCTTTCTGCGCAGACTTTGTTGCATTACGAAATTTCTTACGAGTATCGAATGACAAGGCCGACACTGGATGTTGAAAGGGTGTATGCGCTCGATGTTTTGCGCGGCATCGCTGCACTCTCCGTCGTGTTCTGGCATTGGCAGCACTTTTTCTATTTGGGCGACGACGCCCGAAATCTAGTGCTAGAGAAGCAACCGCTATTTGATTTGCTACACGTCTTTTATACGCGCGGTGCTTTGGCGGTAGAGCTATTTTTCTGCATTTCAGGATTTGTATTTTTCTGGTTATTTTCAAAAAAAATAACTGATCGACGCATTACGCCTTATGCATTTTTCATTGACCGATTCAGTCGACTTTATCCGCTGCACTTTGTGACTTTCATAGCAGTTGCAGTACTTCAATTAGCCTACAGAGCAAATCACGATACCGATTTCGTTTATCAGCTCAACGACACCTATCACTTTATGCTCAACCTGTTCTTGGCGCCGAGCTGGGGCCTGGAGAAAGGCTGGTCATTCAACGCACCCATTTGGTCCGTATCGGTGGAGGTGTTGCTTTACGCGATCTTCTTCGTGATTTTTTCCTTCAAGCATCTTCGCCTGCCCCTTGTGGCGTTGATGATCGTAATCGGCGCCTATATTTATCCCACCCAATACAAATTAGGCAGCGGGCTGTTCACGTTCTTCTGCGGGGGTGCGGGGTATATCGTCCTGCGCTATGCATTAGGGCACCTGGGTATCAGATCAATCGCAGCAGCGGGGACTTTGCTCTCGGCGGCCTGCTGGATTTATATTTGGATGACACCCAGTGTGGGAATCTTCTTTTTAACCGGCATCGCATTCCCGCTTTCGGTATCAACCCTCGCCGCGATTGGTTTTACCTACAAAAACTTCATGAAGCCGTTCGCCGCAATCGGCGATATCAGTTATTCCTCTTATCTGCTGCACTTCCCGTTGCAGATGCTGTTTGCGATGGCAGTGGATTATCTGGGTTATGGCAGAGCGATATTTTACAGTCCGTGGATGCTGCTGATTTTTATGGTTGTGCTCATTGCAATCAGCTTTTCCAGCCACCGTTTCTTTGAGGTGCCGCTGCAAAGACTCCTTCGAAAAAAACTCCGACGAAGCAACAACATCGGGCTTTCTCCGGAGCGGGCAAATAGCTGAACCCTTGGCCGACCAAATGTTGCTGTCCCCAGGACTCGCCCTCCCCCTTGATGTAACGCGGACAGTGGCCAAATGCTCAGCGACGCCACTCATGGTAGGCTCACGCCCCATCTGACCTGTGACGATCTGGATTGAGAATTACGCATGGATATTGGTTTCAGCTGCAGCGTTTGGGCAGGTTGTGAGCGCGAGGGGCATCTGGACGGCATTGGCGTCTATACACGCTCACTCTGGCAGGCCCTTGATGTACTCGCCCGTGAAACCCACCCATCTATTCATCTGAAGCCGTATGCGTTCGGCAACGACTTGCCCACTCTGGAGTGCGGCAAACCTCAAAGCCTGGCCGGCGATTTCAGAGTCCAGGCGGCATTGAGCGGTGTCTTGAACATGCCGCTCAAGTGCTCAGCTTCGATCCGCAACGAAGTGGATCTCTTCCACGCTCCGGATCATCAGATCCCCAGAATCAAAGGTGTGCCCGTCATCGCGAGCGTGATGGACCTGATTCCGCAACTTCATCCTGAGTGGATCAAACAAGATTTGCGGCGCCTGAAAAGCTGGCTGTTTACCCGCAGCATTCGCCAGGCCGATCATCTGATTACTATCTCCGAGCACAGTAAGAAGGACATGGTCGAGCATCTTGGGATAAGCCCCGATCGCATCAGCGTCACACCACTTGGTGTTGACCCGGTTTACTTCGAGCGAATCGATGAATCGGCCAAAGATGTCGTACTGGCAAAGCACAGTCTTGGGCCGGGTTTCTTTCTGTCGATCGGGACCCTGCAGCCACGTAAAAACCTGCCGCGCATTGTTGATGCGTTTGAAGCCCTGCCTGACAAAGTACGCAAAGAACATCCACTTATCGTCGTGGGACGTGATGGCTGGGATAACGACGAACTTATTCCCTCGCTCCAACGCCTGAAAGACAAAGGTGAAGGCCAATGGCTGAGCTATTTGCCACAAGAAGAAGTCATGGCTCTGATGCAGAGCGCGGGCGCATTAGTTTTCGCGTCGCTTTATGAAGGTTTTGGATTGCCGGTGATCGAGGCATTTGCAGCACAATGCCCGGTGATTGCCTCGAACACATCATCCTTACCCGAGGTAACAGGCGACGCAGCGTGGCCAGTCGATCCGATGGACACGGCCAGTATTACTGCCGCAATGCAGGACGTATTGACGCACACCGATACCCGCACGGAAAAGATCGCCAGAGGTCTGGAACGCGCGAAGCAATACTCCTGGCAGGAGTGCGCCCGAAAGACATTGGCAGTCTATGAAAAGGTGCTGGCCTCCAAGGGATGAGGGAGAGAGATTCGCCTTCCGGACATAAGCCAAGGCAACCGACACCGCTATATATGTCTGATTGACCGAGGCGCATGGTTTTAGGGCCGCTTCGCAGCCCATCGCTGCCGTCGTAACCTCCGAGAGCTCCTACGCCTTCGGCAGAAGCGGGAGGGTGGCGTGGCGGAAATCGGTTTGCTTCTGGCCGGAGGCCGTAGGAGTCTGGCTTGCCGACGATCTGCCGCGCAGCGGCAGTGAAACCTGAGAATGCGGTTTGTCTGATGTACCGAGGCGTTTGGTTTTAGGGCCGCTTCGCAGCCCATCGCTGCCGTCGTAACCTCCGAGAGCTCCTACGCCTGCGGCAGAAGCGGGAGGGTGGCGTGGCGGAAATCGGTTTGATTCTGGCCGAAGGCCGTAGGAGTGTGGCGGAAATCGGTTTGATTCTGGCCGGAGGCCGTAGGAGTCTGGCTTGCCGACGATCTGCCGCGCAGCGGCAGTGAAACCTGGAAATGCGGTTTGTCTGATGTATCGAGGCGTTTGGTTTAGGGCCGCTTCGCAGCCCATCGCTGCCGTCGTAACCTCCGAGAGCTCCTACGCCTTCGGCAGAAGCAGAAGCAGAAGCAGAAGCAGAAGCAGAAGCAGAAGCAGAATGCGGTGCGGCAGAAGCAGGAAGGCGTCGTGGCAAAAGCAGGATGGCGGCGCGGTCGCCATCCTCGATGCAGAGGTCAGCGCTTGGCGCTGGACACCTTGAGGTCCTTCACGGCGTCTGACTCTTTCCCGCCCAGCCAGACGTTCACGCTGTTCACGCTTTCTTCCGAAGCCCTGCCTGCCCAGCGATTGAGGATGAACAGGTTGGTCATGAAGTCGTACTGCGCCTTTAACAAATCACGGCGGGCCTGGAATTCCTTCTGCAGCGCTGTCAGCACGTCGACCGCGTTGACGACTCCATAAACCACGGCTTTTTGCGCGGCAATACTCGACTGTTTGGCGGACTCGACTGCGTTTTTATTAGCGCGGATTTTATCGATGCTCGACTGTGCGGTCAGGAAGCTGCTTGTGGTTTCCTTCACTACCTGACGACGCACGCCCTCCAATTCCTGCTCGGTCGCGAGCTGCTCATCATAGAGGCCTCGCACCCGAGCGGAGGTCGATCCGCCGCTATAAATAGGCACTTTCACGCCCAGTGTGGCGACGTAGCTATCAGCACGCGGCGTTTCGGTATTGTCATAACCAACGTCACTCTGCTGCGCGCTGAGGCTGAAAGTCAGGGACGGATAATGCCCGCCTTTCCCCTCTTGAACTGCGGAGTTCGCTGCCGCAGCCGCGCTCTGCTTGGCCTTGAGCATAGGGTTACTGTCCATCGCCTGGGCGATCCAATTCTGCAAAGGCAGGGTTGGAGCCTCTAGCGCGATGTCGTCGCGAATACGGCTGAGCCGTTCAGTGATCGGCCGCCCGACAATTTCTGAAAGTGCCTCACGACTCAACCTGACCTGATTACGAGCATCGACTTCCTGCGCAGCAAGCGCGTCAACCCGAGCCTTGAGGTCCAGGACGTCAGTAACCATCGCCAACTGCTTGGCGTACATCGCGTTCGCCCTATCCAAGTTGCCTTGGGTAGCACGACGCTCAGCCTGGACGAGTTCCAGCTCATCGTCAGCGGCCAGGGCGTCAAAGTAGCGCTGGGCAAGATCAACCGTTGCTTCGGCCTGAGCATCCTCGGACTGCGAGGCCTGCTGCAACGTCAGACTTTTAGCCTGCTGATAGTGTTCCCAAGTCTGTTTGTTGTAGAGGGACTGGGTCAGGCTCAGCGAGTAACTCTTGTTGTTGTAGTACTCACGGGACAATTCGTCCTTGCGCAGAATTCGGTTGCCGTTAGCGTTCGCAGTAACCTGCGGCAACAGCCCGCCAAGTGCCTCACGCTCTTGCTCGCGAGCAGACCGCGCTCTGGCGTAGGCGGCGAGAATCCTCGGGTCTTCCAGCCGAGACTCGCGATAGAGCGTCATCAAGTCCAGCGAATACGTCGAAGCACTGACTGTCTGCGGCGCCACGGGCTGGGCCGCCTGAACTTGTACCGCGATCACACCAAGCAAAAAACCAGAAAAAAAACGCACCTGGATCATTCCTCGATCATCGATTTGGCGAACATGTTGCGCGCAGGTTTGAGCAGGTATTGCAGCATGGTCCGATCGCCCGCCTTGATCAGCACTTCAGCCGGCATCCCTGGCTGCAACTTTCGATCACCCAGGCGTGCTTTGCCTTCATCGGTCAGCTTCACTCGCACCAGGTAGTAGCCGTCGCCAGACTTTTCATCGGTCAGGCGGTCAGCTGACACGCGCGTAACTTCGCCCTGGATAACCGGGGTAGTCGCACTGTTGAACGCACTGAAGCGGACATCCGTGAGTTTGCCGACAGCGATCCGATCAATATCGTTGGTCGACACATGGGCCTCAACCACCAGCTCGGAAGACTCCGGCACGATGTCGAGCAACGGCGTAGCCGGGCTGACGACGCCACCGATGGTGTGCACTTTCATGTCCAGCACCATGCCGTCTTCAGGGGCCCGAATTACTACGCGGGACAGTCGATCCTGAAGCGCCGATGACTTCTCTTGCAGGTCGAATACCTGGGCCTGCACGTCACTCAAATCCTTCACCACATCGGAGCTGAATTTCTGGTTCAGCTGGATAATTTGCAGCTCGGTTTCGTTGATTTGCAGGCGGGTTTTGGTGATGTTCGACTGGTGATCGGCCACCTCGGACTTGAGCATGTCTAGCTTGCGCTCCTGCTCAAGCAAGCGCTGTTTGTCGACGAAGCCTTGGGACAGCAGATCCTTGAGTTCGGTGATCTCGCCGCTGTAGGATTTTTCGAGATTGATCTTGGTGCGGATCATGTCGTTAAGGCCCAGGATCTGCTGTTTCAGCTGGCCGACGCGCTCCTGCTGAACGGAGATTTCGCCGAGACGAGAATCGTGTCGCGCCCTAAACACCTGGGCTTCACCATCGATGGCCTCCCGTGCGCGTTCACTTTCCACGCCACTGATGACCAGCGGCGGGACGGCCGGGAGATCGTCACGCTCAGCACGCAAACGAGCCTCTTTGGCTTTTGCAGTGATCAACTGGTTACGAGTGGATTCGTACTCGGAACTCAACTGCGATTCGTCCAGCACGATCAATGGATCGCCTTTGCGAACGGTGTCGCCGTCGCGTGCCAGCAGCTCTTTGACGATGCCGCCTTCCAGATGCTGCACGGTCTTGCGGTAAGTCTGCACGGTCACCAACCCTGTGCCGTATACCGCGTTGCCCAGGGGCGCCAACGCAGCCCATGTGCCGAAGATACCGAACGTCACTAATACGATGGTGATGCCGATTCGCCGGATACCCCGGTCGGACGTTGGCATGTCATCAGAGGGTTCGTCGAGCACGGTAAGCGCATTACTGGTCATCTATAACTTCCTTTTACGCGCTCGGCTGTGCGGCATCGGTGGCAACTGGGGTAGCTGGCGCAGCTGGAGCGACCCGCTGCTGGGCTTTGGCTTGCTGCTGAGCAAGCTCTGCGATCACTTGCTCGCGGGCGCCGTACATGGTGATGACACCGGCGTTGAGCACCATGATCCGGTCAAGCCGCGACAGGACGCTCGGACGATGGGAAATGATGAACACCGTGGCGCCCGTTTCCTTGATCTTCTGCAGAGCAACACTGAGCGCACGCTCGCCGACTTCATCCAGGTTGGAGTTGGGTTCATCCAGAACAATCAGGCGCGGGCTGCCGTAAAGGGCGCGGGCCAGACCAATGCGCTGACGCTGCCCGCCGGAAAGATTGACGCCTTCACTGCCGATGACGGTGTCGTAACCGTCGGGCAATTGCAGGATCATTTCGTGGACCCCGGCAGTACGAGCGGCCAGAACCACTTTCTCAGGATCAACCTTGGTGAAGCGGGCAATGTTGTCGCTGATGCTGCCTTCGAACAGTTCGATGTCCTGGGGCAAATAGCCAAGGTGCGGCCCGAGTTTGGTTTTATCCCAGGCACTGATATCGGCGCCATCGAGGCGGACCGTGCCGTGCTGAGGAGGCCAGATGCCTAGCAGCGCGCGAGCCAGTGTGGATTTACCGGCAGCGCTCGGCCCGACGATACCGACGATGCTGCCTGCCGCTGCGACGAAGCTCATGTTGCGAATGACCGCAGCTTTGGCGCCGGGAGGCGCGATGACCAGATTCTCGACCTGGATGTGCCCTTCTGGGTCAGGCAACGACATACGCTCCGGTTCGCCGTGGAGTTTCTCCAGGGTGGCGTTCAGACGTTCGTACTGCATGCGTGCGCTGACGAAACCTTTCCAGCTGCCGATCATCTGGTCCACTGGCGACAACGCCCGACCGAGCAACAATGAACCAGCCATCATCAAGGCGGGGTTAATCTCGTGGGTCACAGTCAGATATGCCCCAAGCGCCAACATGATCGACTGAGCCCAAATCCGGAAAGTCTTGGAGATCGAGGTGATGATCCCCCCTTTGTCGCTAGCTTGCGATTGCAAAACCAACACACGGCGCTGACGTACAGCCCATCGCCCCATAAGTGTGTCCAACATGCCCATGGACTCAATCACTTCAGCGTTGCGCAAGCTCTTGGTGGTTTGCAAAGTTGCAGCGAGGCTTTGTTTATTTGCCTCGGCGATAGCTTTACCCGTGTAGCGCTGGTTAAGGTAGGCCAACGTCACTAGCACTGCAGCGGACGCCAAAGTCATCCAGCCAAACCATGGATGAAAAAGGAACATAACCACGGTATAAATCGGCAGCCAAGGAGCATCGAAAAAAGCAAACAACGCGTTGCCTGTCAAAAACTGCCGCAGCGAAGTCAGGTCGTTCAACGATTGGGCCGAGGCATCCATACCACCGCTGCTCAGCGCCTTTTTATAGCTGGCGCGGTAGACGTCACCGCTGAGCAACATATCCAGGCGATTACTGACACGCACCATGATCCGCGAACGGACCCACTCAAGGGAGCCGAGCGTGAGCATCAAGATGGAAAGAATGAGGGTCAACATGATCAGCGTTGAGGTGCTGCCACTGGGCACGACGCGACCAGAAACCTGAATCATGAAGAAGGTGGGGACGAGCATCAGGGCGTTGACGAACAGGCTGAAAAAGCCCACTGAGAAAAAACTGCCCTTACAAGCCTTCAAGGCGGCTTGCAGATTATTTTCGTGTGAGCGACTCATAGAATCCATACTGATGAGGAGGAGGCTGCGAAAGCGCCGCAGTGTATCACTCGCATTTGAGTGAGGCAGCACCAAATGGCCACCAAATCGCTACCCGTTCGGCAGAAATACATGAATGTTTTGTTAGGTTTGTCGATCAACGGCGCGTTCCGAATATTTGCTTATATAGTTAGCTGATTATCGAACTATGATTTCCACAATTTAAATATGTTGGCTGTTATATACAGACTCCATTTCCAAGCTTAAGAACCGTCGCTTTTAAATTGAGCAAGATGCAGCAGCAAAATTGCTAAAAAAACGTTATCAGTTTGTTTCAGTCACTTTACTGAATTGCACTACGCACAGCATTGGTAAACAGGCTGGGGCGACTCTGCTCGGAGGTCATCGCACCATCGGTACAACGGTCTTCACAGGTAATTTTCCGGGATCATGGCAACAGCCGAGCAATAACCGCGGCGTCATAGATACGATCCTAACCCCACCTCGAGAACGCCGAGATAGAGCCTTCCAACACCAAAACTCCTGGTTCATCGCTTCATAACGCACCAATGTGACACGCGGTACGCGCACAAAAAGCGCATTGCTAATTAGTCAGCGATCAGTATCGACAGTCCTGAAACCCAGACGTCTTAACCACCGTTAATGTGCGGGCGTCGCAAATATGCCACCTCTGTGCGGAGCAGGAATCTTGAATAAAGTTCCAGATTCCTGACAGACGGCTAGAGCGACAACGGGAGATTGAAAGATTTGCGCAGTTCAACTATCTATCAATCCAAATGGACGAAATTTCCTACCCGCGCGGTTGACAATTCCCACGAATGAATTAATCTCGCCCTTCGGTGGTTTGCCACCAATGCGCCATGAAGCATTGACAGAAGTTGGGCAGTACCTGCGTTTAGCTGAGTCGGTCAATTGCAGACGACCCGTTACATTCAGCTCGGGATAAGAAGGAAGCTTATTGAGTGCAGTCGCAAAAATTAGATGGCCTGAAAATCACCTCCCGCGTGACTCTGCTCGAGCCGGGGATGTACATTTTTCGCTACGCCTCACAGCCCATCGCTGAACGAAGTGTGTTCATTGCATTGCAGCAAGCGCCGTTAGGTAAAGGCGTGATCGACTTCTTTCCCGGAGAAGGCGTCAGCAAAAACATGCTCACCAAACTCGGCGACTGCATCATCGGTCGCGTCAAAAGTGGTGTAGCAACTGTCCTGATTACCGAATATTACCTGGCCGACGTCGAGGTCGATCCTGTCGATCTGCGCATTGATCGCATCGACACCTCCGCCGCCATCATGCGCAATTTCATTCCCGCCAAGCCTGCTCCCGAGGCTGTCGCTTTTTCCAAAACCGCCCCTGCCAACGCTGTGTTGAAGCTTACCGGACACCTCCAGGAAACTGGCGAAGTCTGCGTGACCGATCAGTGGCTGGGCGACGAGAGTTCAACTGCGCGCATCGAAGGCTTTTCTATTGCCTGGGTTAACAAGCCTGAAGGCACTGATCTCGTTTACACCAGCACCATTGCCGGTGCCGGCCCAAGCCAGAAGGTCCTCAGCGGCAATTTTACTGGTGCTCGCGCTAAAGGCGCTTCACTGGTTGCCGTTGGCTTTGGCCTTACCGGCCCCGAGCGCAACGATTACGAGTTGACCGGCTACGCCGTATTTGCAGGTGGCGCCAAGCAAGCCATCGTCTCTGAACAAATGCTTTTTGGACCCAGTGGCAGTGAGCCGCTGGTGGCTTTACAGATTTCGATTACTCCCAAAACTGAGATCAACGCTCTCCGCCATAAGTCTCTTAGGGAAAAACCTGCGATTACGCAGACAGATAGCAACATAGGCCAACTGGCCTGATATGGCAGGAAATGACTCATGGCATTGCAATACGATACCCCTACTTCGTCCGCTGAATTCAGCTCCGCTATCAACAACAACGTAGCAATCTCTGCTGCTACTGCTGCTGCAATCTCCTCCCTGCTGGGTCTGGATACTGCAACAACCGTAAACGTTGCTGGCTGGGACGGCGTTACTGCACCAGTTACCACTGGTTCGCCTGACGTACTGGCTATCACTGTTGACGGCGTTGCCGGCGACGAAGCTAACCTGGTTCTGCCAGAAAGCGTTGCTGACGCTAAAGTAATCCTGATCGACAGCGATGCTGACGTAAGCCTGACCGTTGGCCAGGAAGCTTCGTCTCTGGCACGCGTTGCAGCAGTTAGCGACATCATCGTTAACGGCGGCAATGGCAACGACACCCTGACTGTACTGGGTGGCAACGTCACTCTGGATGGCGGCCTGGGTAACGACGTTCTGATCACCGGTAGCGGCGACGACGTTGTAACTGGCGGCGCAGGTGATGACCACATCGAAACTGGCGCTGGCAACGACACCATCGTTACCGGTCTGGGCAACGATGTAATCCTGGCTGGTGCTGGCCGTGATTCGATCGAAGTTCAGGGCAACCTGGCTGACTTCGACGTATCGGTTAAAGGCAGCTTCCTGGAACTGGGTGGCGACACCAACTCTGTAACCATCCAGGGCGGCGAGTTCGTCACCTTCGCTGATGGCCACACCATCGCAATCGTTGAAACCGAAGCTGAAGCATCGGCTCTGCGTCTGTACGAAGGCCTGCTGGGTCGCGACGCTGATAACGGCGGCGCTGAGCTGTTCAGCAACGAGATCAACAACGGTACTTCGTTGACCTCGATCACTGAAAGCTTCCTGGCTTCTACTGAGTACAAAAACTCGGTAAACGACGACTTCGTCCAAGGCCTGTACACCTCGCTGCTGGAACGCCCTGCTGATGCAGCTGACCAGACTTTCTGGCTGGATCAACTGGCAAGCGGCAAGACTCAAGGCGAAGTTGCCGGCGAGATCGCTGTTTCTGCCGAAGCTCAGACCAAAGGTCAGGCTAACGACAGCTTCATCGAATCGCTGTACGACTCGGCACTGGGCCGTGCTACCCAAGGTGATGATGTCAGTCACTGGGTTGGCGAACTGATCGCAGGCAGCACCCGTTCGGAAGTTGCGAGCCAGATCTTCGGTTCGGCAGAAGCGTCTCACCACGCCAACGTTGAATTCGTTGAATCGCTCTACACCAACGCACTGGGCCGTCCAGAAGGCGATGTAGATACTTACAAAGCTGAGTGGGTAGCTTCGCTGGATCAAGGCACCACCCAAGCTGACGTGGCTATCGCCATCGTTGGTTCGCCAGAAGCTCAAGACCACATCACTAACGTGGTTGTAGTACACGGCGCGGTTTAACTCTTCGCACCGCTGCAACACTGAGTACCTCCGGCCGCAAGGCTGGGGGTATTTGAAAAAGGGGCACCTTCGGGCGCCCCTCTTTATTATTTTTGCGAACTCCCCATGGCAATGTCAGAAACCAAAGCGCCTGAGCGTGGAACGCTCATGGACAACTTCCACCGTGCACGCGCGAATGGCGAGCATGGCAACGCCGTGATTTTTCTTGAGAAAGCGCTACAAACCCCTGAATACCGCCCTGAGGCGTTGATCTGGAAAGGCATCGAAGCCATCCAGCAGCAACGTCCTCATCACGCCTTTCTATTTTTGAGCAGTGCCGCCCACGCGCTACCTGACCGGGCAGACATTCGTGCGCTGACAGGCCGCAGCATCCTGGTCCAACAGCAGCCGAAATTGGCGGCGCAACAGTTAGCCGCTGCCTGGCAGCAGATGCCAGCCGATCCTTCATTGCGCATCATGTTGTGGCAGGCCCGAAGCAGAACGGAAACACCGGCAAAACTGCGCAAACAAATATTCGCCCGCCTTCCGGATATCGATGACGCCAGCGAGCTGGGCCTGGTGCTCGGCTTGTTGGCCGCGCAACCTGATGCCCCTACCGTGGTCGGCGTCGTGCGGTTTCAACCCGAAACCGATGAGGTTGTGGGCTGGGCCGTTAACCTCAAGGCTCCCAAGTCAGTCGTCCAGCTGCACATCGACTCCAACGATGAGCGCATACCGTACACGGCCTACCAGCCACACCCGCTGCTGACCAAAGCAGGACTGACCGATACCTACGGCGCCATCCGCGCACGCATCAGCAATCCTGCGCAAACCTTGCACGTACGTTTCAAGGACGGCACTCCTCTGGCTGGCAGTCCACTGTCCAACCTGCCCGCATTCAATCCGCCGACCCCGGCGAGCAAAAATCTGAGCCGCCAAGAGCCGGTCGACATCCTAGTCCCGGTCTACGACGGCTACGACGAAACACTGGAGTGCCTGCACAGCGTGCTGCGCAACCGAGGCCTGAATCGCACCGCCCATCGCCTCGTTGTGCTCGACGACGCCACGCCTAATCCCGAGCTGCGCCAAGCTTTGCAGGCCTTGGCGGCCGCAGGCGAGATTGAGCATGTTCAGCACCCCGTCAATTTGGGCTTCATCCGCAACGTCAATCGGGGCATGGCGCTAAGCCCAGAGCGCGACGTGGTCTGGCTCAACGCAGACACGCGGGTGCATGGCAACTGGCTGGATCGGTTGCGCAGTGTCGCCTACAGCGAAAAAGACATTGCTTCGGTGACGCCGTTTACCAACAACGGCGAGCTGATGAGTTTCCCGGTGAGCCGCGTCAGCCAGTCGATGCCCACCGCCGAAGAGCAAGCGGTGCTCGACGACATGGCGCAGCTCGCGAACAGCCCGCCGATTGAAATCGAAACCGGCTGTGGTTTCTGCCTGTATATAAAGCGCAGCGCCATCGATGTCGTGGGCTATCTGGATGAAGTACACCTACTGCGCGGCTATGGCGAAGAAACCGACTGGTGCCTGCGGGCCCGCGCCTTGGGTTGGCGTCACATGGGGGCGCCAGGAGTGTTCGTTGCCCACCAGGGCGGCATTTCCTTCGGTGACGAAAAGGCGCTGCGCGTCGCGCACAACAACGCCATCTTGAAGCGTCGTTATCCGGATGCCTCGAACCGCTATCAGGACTTCTGCCTGCGTGATCCACTCAAGCCTGCGCGCCAGGCGCTTCAGCGTGCGCGCCTTGCGCAGCTGTCGGCGCTGATCGCGAGTAGTGCCAGCTGCGCGTGGCCGAAGCTGGGCATCAAACAACTGCACGTGCAAAGCACCGCTGAAATTGACGCACCGCTTAGCCTGAACTGGCGTCATCAAGGCACGCGCACGCTCGTCACGCTCAATGCTCAAGTGCAACCGCTACTGCTGAGTCTTGACTATGTGCTGCCAGCAGACTGCGAGCGCTTGCTCCAGGACCTGCAGGCGTTGCCCGTCGATGAGCTGATCTTTGAGCAACTGGCTGGCTGCCCAGCCGAGTTCCTTGATTTGCCATCCGGACTTGATAAACCCTATCGGATCATCTGCCGCGACGACGAGTTGCTGCGCCAGGACAGCGGGCGTGACTGGCCCGCTTTTGCTCGCCACGCCCATAGCGTTCATCTGCCGTGGAAAGCGCTGCAAAAACGCTACGTCGCAGCGCTGCCGGATGTGCGAATTGTCATCAACGCCAAAAGCAAAACGCTGCCAGCGAGCAAACCTGCGCCCCACATCCTGTTTATCGCTGACGCGCTGCACGACGCTGAACTTGCCAACAAGTGGCTGGATCTTGGCCGACGTATCACCCGTGAAAATCTGCCGGTGATGCTGCTCGCGCAGGGAGACAGCGCCTGGCAGAAAACCCTGCTGGCCACTGGCGCAGTTCATGCATTGCCTACGGTGACTGGCCTGAAGCTTGCTGACTGCCTGGCACTGGCTGGCTGTAAGGGCGCGCTGAGCCTGCAGCCCAACCCGGGCGCCAGTTGGCATGCCCCCGATTTGGCAGCGTCGGTCGGCTTGCCGCTGTACGCGATGCCGGGACCGGTCGCCAATGACGCGGGCGCCTTTTCTATGCACTCACTACCACTTTCACCGAGCCGGGCCTGATGTCAGAAGAAGTCATAACTAAGCCATCCGCCACCGGCCAGCTTGAATCCTCCGCCACCTTTCGCGGCGCAATCACTGGACTGTACGGTGATGTGCTGCAAGGTTGGGCGCTGGACATTACGCAACCCGATCAACGCCTTGTGGTGGAAGTGCTGATCGATGGCGCGTGCGTTTCCCTTGTGCGCGCGGACCAGTTCCAGCCCAACGCCGAGATGGGTGATGAATTCCATGGCTTCGGCGTACAGCTGCGCCAGAGCTGGCTCGACGATGCGCGCCACATTAGCGCTCGGGTTGCCAATCAGGACTACGCCTTAAAAGGTGAGCTGACGCTTCCGGCATTGCCCGGTAAAGAACCGGCACCCGTTGCGTCGCAAGCCTGGCACAGCGGTGGCCTGAGAATCAGTGGATGGGCGTGGGACCCAGAGGCTCCGCAACGACACGTCGAAGTGACCGTTCGCGAGGACAGCCGCGTTTTGGGTCGCGTATCTTGCGACACACACCACCAGGCACTGGTTTATCGCGCCACCAGCGATCACGGTTTCACCATTGATCTGCCATGGGAGCTCGCGGACGGCAAGCTTCACACCCTGCACATCGAAAACGATCTGGGTCAGCCTTTATCCGGCAGCCCGATAAAACTGTGCTGCTGGCCTGAAGGGCTGGAAGGCCTGTTGCAACTGCACGACCATAGCGGCCCTGATGATCAAACGCTGGCGCTGCTGACCCAGGTCGCCAAAGAGCAAACACTCCGCTCCCCGAAAAGCGCAGGCTTTCAGCATTACCCGCAGTGGTTCGAGGTATTTCAAGACTTGGCTCCTGAAAAGAATACTCGCGCCAATACCAAGATCGGCCTGCTGATGCTCAGCGATGGCGACATGGAAATGGAAGGCGTCAGCCTTGCCAGTCTGCGTGCAAATAAATCCACGCCGTTGAAAGTCGCCAGAACATCAGCTGACAACCTGCTCCCCGCACTTATAGAGCTGCTCAACGCTGGTTGCGATTGCATCATCCCGCTTACTGCTGGCGACCGTCTGAGCAAATATGCCTTCGATCACCTGACAGGCCTACTTGATGAAGGCATCGCTTGGGGTTACGCCGATTGTGATCGCGATGGCCCACAAGGTGAACGCAGCCTGCCGTGGCTCAAGCCTGTATGGGATGTGGACCTGTTTATCGGTGCAGACATATTCACCGCTGGCGCGATCTTTGGTGTGGAAATTGTGCGCGCGGCATTGTCGCTGCTATCACCGACTGATGAGCTGCAATCGCTGAACTGGCACTTCCTGATTGCCGGTATCGTTCTGGCGACTGAAAAGCTTGAAGCAAAAGTGGTGCATCTTCCGCAGGTGCTTTACCACCGCGATCACAGAACGCCAGCAAGCCCGGAACAAGCCTGGCCCTCAATGGACCGCCATCAGGCAATCGCCTGGTTGTGCCAGTCCCTTGAGCCTGGCGCCACAGTCAGAGCACTTCCGGCATTTCCCGCATTACTTCGCGCACACTGGCCTTTGCCCCCTACCCTGCCGAGCGTCAGCTTGATCGTCCCGACCCGGGATCAATACAAACTGCTGCACGCCTGCATTGAAGGGCTGCTCAACGACACTGATTACTCGAACCTGGAAATCATCATCGTCGACAACCAGTCCAGCGATCCGCAAACCCTGGCGTACCTGGCAGAACTGCCGGGCAGAGGCGTGAAAGTCCTGCATCACCCCTACCCGTTCAACTACTCGGCCATCAACAACCGAGCGGTTGAACACGCGAGCGGTGAAATCATCGGACTAGTCAACAACGACATCGAAATCATCGAAGCGGGCTGGCTGAAAGAAATGGTCAGCCAACTCCTTCGTCCGAATGTCGGCGCGGTAGGCGCGAAACTGCTCTGGCCCAACCGCATGGTTCAGCACGGTGGCGTCGTCGTCGGCGTGAACGGGCTGGCTGCGCACACAGGCAATAACTTGGAAGAACGCGACCCGGGCTACATGGGCATGAATCAAATCGCGCGACGCCAAAGCGCCGTGACCGCCGCTTGTCTGCTGGTCCGCACCTCAGTTTACGAAGCGTTGAACGGCCTCGATGAACACGCCTTCCCGGTGGCGTTCAACGATGTCGATTTTTGCCTGCGTATCCAGCAAGCTGGCTTGAACCTGATCTGGACCCCTTTTGCGCAACTGATACATGCGGAATCTGCCAGCCGCGGGAAAGACGAAAGCGCGGAAAAACGCGCGCGAGCCGTTCGCGAGCAGCAGCGGTTTGTAGAACGGTGGTTCGCGGCAGGACAAAGTGATCCGCACTATCACCCGGCATTGAGCCTGGATTATTTGAGTGGGCCTTATGGGGGGTTGGCGATGCCGGTGAGAAGCATCTCCCAGCGTGGCAGCTCGGCACCACAAATAGATCAGCCGCCGACACCATATCCAGCGGGGATCAACCGTTAGGCGAAAGAACATTCAGGGCTGACAAACGGAGTAGAGGCAGTGCCATCAATATGGAACCAGGACCCTATCTATTCCGCATATCAAATTATTTATAGAAATCTAGCGGCGCAGAAACCATGAAGAGTATATGCATTACAGGTTCCTCTCAAAAACAGCTAGACAATTTTGCTGCGTACCTTAGGAGCAGTGGGTCTGCAGACGCCTTACCAGCAATAACGCGCGAAAAGCTATCTCTTCATCACTGGCATGAAAAGGCAGAAACCACAAAACCTTCTGCAAAATTACAACTGAAGGCGAAGGCAAAAGTAAATCAAGAGTGGAATGAGGTAGCTGGCGAAATTTTCCGTGCTAATAGCTCGAGTGCTGTATGGCACTGGGCGGATACTCGAAGCCTAGATCATCTTGACTACTGGGAAAGCTTTAATAAACAGACCAGCTTCATACTTTTGCACTCAACGCTAGAAGGGCTGATTGCCGATCTAATATTAGCCAACGAAGCATCCCAGACTGCGATCGAAGATCTGATGGAGAGCTGGCGCGCCAAAACGGAAACGATGTTGCAATTTCATAGTCGGCATCCCGAAAAAAGCGAGCTCGTCAGCTTTCAAATTTTTTCGAACAACAAACAGTCATACGTAACTGCGCTGATAGAACGATGGAACCTCGGACTGCCCGACGCCGCTCAAAGTCGCACAAGCTATCATGAGGACCCTGTAGCTCTCTATCTAGCCAAAGAAATAGTACGAAAACAGCCAGAACTAGTGGCGTTAGAAACGAAAGTGGAAGCGGTGCTATTCGGTGCTAATGATAAACGTTCGGGCTTCGAGACAGTTTCGATTGAAGCGGCTGCAAATGGGTATGCAACTCTACTTGCATCGAACAATCATCAGCAACAGAGGTTTTTGGAATTAAAAACAATAGAAACTAATTTACGCAAAAATCTCACCACGGCCAATGAACAGGCAGCAAAATTAAAAATAGAAAACACCAAGCTTAATAAGCCAACCATTGATGACGTTTCGCGTCTCGACAAAAATGTCGTCACAGATACAACAGCTGAACGATTCAAGTCGATTATTGCGGGTTATGAGCAAGAATTGAACGAAGAAACAACTGAAAAAAATGAAATTGTAACCGAGCTGCATAGAGTGCAAGAATTGCTTGAGGAACATCTGTACGTATCGGCCTCGCTCAACTCCCAGCTGCAAGAGGCAACCACTCGCACAAGAAAAATGCTGGAACGATATCCAGGATATTGGGACTACGACATGCTCAGTGTGACTCAGGCTAAAGGCGCTGAGCACCCAACCCTTTCTTGGGATATAACAAACTTATATCTGAATGGAAGATCAGTCCCAAGACTACGCTTCGAAACAATAATAAAAGACGGGGTGGCTGGTATTGCAATCAGCACCTCACAAGAAAGTTCTGAAGACTTTACTCCTATTCGTTGGCCATCGGGCATAGAAGCTGGGACAGCCTTGGCGTGCATTCCTTTACAAGGGCCTCCAAACTTTGGAAGCAACAACATCCTGTCGAGCTTAAGTACGACCGAGTGGACCTTTTTGAAAGCCCTGGTTGAAAAACTTGTGGATATCGCTGTAGATCGTACAATTTGGAGTGCCCCGAAGGCCTTGGACCGACAGGAGCTAAGGTCGGCCCTCATCAAGCTGAAGGATATACTCGATGCATGGCCAGTCGTTTTCAGATATGACGCCATCCGCGCCGGAAAATTGTTCCACGGTGATAGCTATCATCATATCGAAATTAAGCTCGAAAACATGTCGTTGGGAAACATCACATCGCCATGCTTTGTCTACCGTATTGCCACGGTTGATACGCCAGACGGCCAATTTGGGCAAAACCCAAGGCTGGAATTCCCTGAAATCAGCGCTCATGCCTTTGAGAACTGGTTCGTCGAATCGACCGATCACCGTGGAGATAGATTAGAGTTACGTTTTGCCCAACCCGGCGCAATGGATATCGAGATATGGAATCGACTCACTATCAACGATAAAATGCTGTTAGCCGGGATAGTAGGCAGCGCGCCAAAACAAATCGCTGAAATCTCGCATACCCATTCTTCCATCAGCGGACGCTGGGAAGACTGGAAAGGCTTGGCGCAATCGATCAAGCATATTTTTCAGAAGAATGCCGCATTGACTCACAACAAGGCAGAGGCCTGACATGGAGTACACCTCTGCTACCACGTTGCACGATTCTGCACATACGAGCGATCGGCTGCGAGAATGCGAAAACTTTGCATCCAAACGCAGTCTTGATCCGTCAAAGCGGTGCGCACGAGCCTTTGTCATCAAAGCCACTAAGAGTGGCACGTCGAAATGATCCAGCGCATTAATAGTGTTCGCAAGATTATGTGCTTGTTACGCAAGCTTCGACCGAGCGAACGCTCTGGGCGAGATACGACTGAACAGTCGTCAATGTTGCTTGCTGCCGATCGACACGCGGCCAACCCGCCACAAATTACAAAAACGATCCAACTAGGTACGGCGTGGGCAGGCAGTAGCGTTAACACTACTATATTCAGACATCACGGAATTCTCACGATCAGGGATTTCCAATTCACCGCATTCTATGCTGGCGAGTCATGCATCCGAATTGTGAAACGTGACCTGAACAACGGCAATATTGAAATGCATGATCTTGCAGGAAGGTTCAACCTGAAAGATGCGCATAACAGCATTTCAATGGGACATGACAAAGATGATCGTCTGCATATTACGTACGATCATCACGGCACGAAGCTAAAATATCGACGCAGCTTGACAGCAATGTCTATTAATGAGTGGACATCTGAAATACCCATGACTGGGACTCACGAAGACAAAGTAACCTATCCCACTTTTATAAATCCACGTGGTCATCATCCCTTAACGCTTTTATATCGGGATGGTGCATGGAACAAGGGATCGGCGCGCCTAAAAACCTTCGATGAAAAGACTGGATCCTGGCAAGACCGACCAGGCCCGATTTTATCCGGCGAAGACGAGCGGCCTTGGACCTGCAACGCGTATTGGAACCATCCTGCGATTGGCCGCGACGGAACGATACATTTGTCATATGTTTGGCGAACCCATTCTATTGGTGCGAATGAGCGTATTAATAATATCAATATCTGCTACGCGCGCTCGGTGGACAATGGCATTTCCTGGGTCACATCATTGGGACAACCATATTGCCTCCCAATTACTCCGGTTAATACAGAGACCGTACATGCGGTATCGCCTGGTAATAACTTAATGAACCAATGCAGCATGGCTTTGGATAGTAAAGGCGCTCCCCATATTGCCTTTTACTCTAATGATGCCCGTCAGATTCCGCAATATTTCCACCTCTGGTTTGATGCCAATGCTTGGCATGCTAGGCAGCTGACGCATCGTAGTGAGCCGTTCGAGCTACAGGGCGCTGGCACGCTGCGGCTTCCAATAAGTCGCCCAGAGATTGTTATTGATGACTTCGATACCGCCCACTTCATTTACAGAGGCGATTTAACGGAAGATCGAATGGTGTTGCACTCCGTGCCGAAGCCATACAGCAGTGAACAAGCAGCAACGATAATAAATTTATCCGAAGAAGACGTAGGATTTTCAGAACCAGTGATAGATCGTACGTACTGGATGAATTCGAGCACCCTCACTATTTATTTACAGCGGACCCAGCAAGGAAAAGGCGATATGAGTGCCGAGTCCTCATACAGCGAGGCTGTTCTGGTAGACGTTGTATTCGATCAAAAAAACCTTTCAATTCAAAGTAGTGCTAAATGATCATGCCAGAAAAAACCACAGCTCTAGCGCAGGCTAACGAAAAATTTCGCCAAGGTAATTACAGTGAGGCGATCTCATTTTACCTTGAGGCCGCCCGACAGCATCCGGAACTGGCGCAAACCATTAGCATGAACATTGCTATCGCAGACGCCCGGCTGAAGAAAAATGTCTCCTCAACCTCCTTCGGGTTAACAGAGAACGACTTGGATTTGGTGAATGAGCCGGTCAAGACTGCGGCGATCACTGTAGACGACACAGTAACGGCGACCGAAAAAGCCGAGGAGCTTGCGCAAAATCCCGAGATAACAGCGGCGAGCAGTGTGTTAGACATGTTGAGTCTAAAGCTGGTAGGTCCTCCTAAACGCCTGTTAAAAACTTATGATACTGACCTTGAGCGACTCTTTACCTCCAAAGCACTTGAAGAATCAAAATCGATATCTGCTCGGCTAAAGAAGATTTCCGTCAGCATCATCATGCCTACCTATAACAGGGCGTCAACGCTGGGGAAAGCAATCGACTCCGTACTTGCGCAGACACATAAAAAGTGGGAGCTGATAATAATCGATGATGGAAGTACAGACGGCAGCGCAGAAATCTTAACGAAATACAGCCGTGACAAGAAAATAAAGATCATCAAAGGCGAGCATAAGGGAGTCAGCGCCGCCCGGAATAAAGGTTTAGAGAAGGCGACTGGGGATTACATATATTATTTAGACTCTGATAATACATGGACGAGTCAATATCTGTATCTTATGAATCTTGCTTTTCTAAAAACCGGCCTTTTGACTGGGTACGCAGGAATTACGCTTGTCGACGAAAATGCGCTTGTACTCGGGTATCGCGGGGAAAGCTTCGCATGGGACCACTGCCTGCAAGCGAACTACATCGACATCAATACGTTCGGACATCACCGCAGTTTTTTAACAGACAATGGAATGTTCGACACTACATTGCGTCGCATGGTGGACTGGGATCTCATCCTGCGTTATACCAAGACCTCACTTCCTTTCTATGCTCCCTTTATCGGCTGCATATATCTTGAAAGTAGAAATGATAAAGGTAGAATTACACTGTCTGAGCCCCTGGCGTTTCAGAAGGTAGTTCGACTCAAAAACAGCACTACTGACAGTAGTCCAGAGGTCTTGGCAAGATCACTTTCGCTGAACTTCGCCATAAAAATTCCTGCGCCTTTTGAAGAAAGGGAGCAATGGGGTGATTATCATTATGCTGATTCTCTCCGCCTAGCGCTGGAAGAGATGGGCCATAAAGTCACGCTGGATTTCCACGGCGCATGGTATAACCGTCCTCCTAGCGCTGATGATGTTGTGATCGTCATACGCGGCCTAACTGCGTACAATCCTAAAAAAGGCGCCATTAACATTATCTGGAGCATTAGCCACCCAGATCAAGTTTCAATGGACGAATTTGAGCTTTATGATCTTGTGTATGTCGCGTCCGCTTCATATGCCAATTTACTTAAACTCAATCTTAACACCAAGGTCGCGCCTCTTATTCAATGCACAGACCCACAGCGATTTTTTTATAAAAAGCCAATTAGACCCCGATCCAAAGATATGCTCTTTGTAGGTAATTCGCGCAACGAATATCGTCCCATTGTCAGGAAAGCTATCGAGGGTGGAAAATCTCTCGCCATCTACGGTACTCGCTGGAAGCCGCTTGTTGATCAACGACATGTCCGCGGGGAGAACGTGCCGAACACTGAACTCTCCAGACATTATGCGGCTCATGAAGTAGTGTTGAATGACCACTGGGAGTCAATGAGGGAGTTTGGATATGTTTCGAACAGAGTTTTTGATGTGCTCGCGGCGGGTAGTACGCTCGTCAGTGACTCCTTACCGAGTATCACTCGCTTGTTTGGCGATAGCGTAGTCCAACTTGAGGATGCGGCAGGCCTGGACAGCGTGATTGGACAGCTACAAAGCCTCAAAGAACGAGGAGAAGCGGAGAAGGAAAGAATTTCCAACTTCGTAAGGATAAATCACTCCTTCAAGGCACGCGCTCACGTTATAGGCGATGACATCCTGACACGATTAGGGCTGCCGACCACGTGGAGTGATGACCATAACCGTGATGCGGGAAATTGCGAATATGAAGGTGGCGGCGTCGATCGTAAAAAAATTGGCCTCTTGATCGAACCAGACTGGAAAGGTTTGAATCACGCGGCCTATCGACGGCTAATTTCTCCTTTGACTACGGATTTCGCTCATTCCGAATTCGAGCTGATCATACTTGGCGGTGTGCAGGACTCTAGGCTGCAGAACTGCAGTTCGGTGGTTGTTCAAGGGCACGCAATTACATCGATCGAAAATGCTCAGGTGCTAATCGACCTTACCGCCGCCTCCAGCATTTCGCTATACCTCGACGTTTACAAACCTCAGACGACCACTGCACGCGGATTAGCGAACGACTCCGAGGCGCAAGCATTTGATCTGGTGATGTACAACGCTACCCACGTCTGGTTCTCTAATGCGCGGCTTGCCCTTTCTTACTGCCACGCCTACGCAAAAGGGTCAGTAGTTCCCGACACCATCGATCCGAGGTTTTGGAGAAATTACCGTAAGCCAATCCCTCGCCCCGCCCTGGCGCCGAAGTTCAGAATTCTGTACCTACCCAACTCAAACGATACTAGCGGTATGAATATCTTGATACCCGCGCTGGATGCTGTATACGCAAGCCGTGGAAAGGTATTTGAACTGGTTATCATTGGAGAGATAGCGGCGTTGCCCGCTCGCCCCTGGCTTAAAGTTATCCGGCCTACTAGCCAGCGTTCTGAATACCCACAATTTGCAAATTGGCTCGCAAATGCAGAGAAATTCGACTTTGGTGTTGCTCCAATTTCGTCCGATAGCCTGCACGTCGCGTCATCAGACTCCAACTTCTTGCACTACAGCGCGTTAGGTCTCCCTACGCTTAGCTCGCGCTCTGTTCCTTTTTCCGAGGTCCAGGAACTTGGTTTGGTACTCGCAACGGAAAATCATACCGAGCATTGGGTTAGATCGCTAACGATGGCGATGGATAACCGAGAGCTCATGCTGAATATGGCGCATAGGGCCTGGGAATACATATGGAAGCTCCGTTCTCCGCAGTCGACTCTCATGAATGTACTTCCATTACTGCAGGCAGAACACAAGCCGTCAGGGCCCCGCGAACGAGTTGAGGGTTCTATATCTCAGCAAGTGGCAGTGTGTATCCACCTTTACTATATTGATCAGTGGCCCACCATACAATCGCGCTTGAACAATATAGAGCGGGCATTTGACCTATTTGTCACCTGCACGGAAGAAGATCTGCCTGCGGTGATCGCCCTGATCTCGACTGAGTATCCAAATGCCAGAATTTTGGGAATGCAGAATCATGGCATGGATGTACTTCCGTTCCTGCAGATCAATCACGACTTTTCACTCTGGAACTATGTATCAGTTCTGAAGCTCCACACTAAAAACACCAAGACCAACGATGATGCCATTTTCGGAAATATGTGCCTTGAGTCTCTGTTGCCTAATCCTTCGGCGGTCGAGCACATCGTTGACGCATTCGCAGACGATCACAAAATCGGGCTCATAGGGCCAGAATTCCTCTATCGCTCAGCCGAAAGCCTGATGTACGTAAACGCTGCAGGGGTGCGTGACATCCTGAATTCGCTTGATTTCAATTATCCCAAGTCAGACTGGGGATTCTTTGCCGGAACCATGTTCTGGATTCGTGGAAGCCTTCTGCACAGCCTTGCGGCGAATTTCGAGACGATTCGTGATTTAGCATTGAGAGACTTCGCGGCCGCTAAATCAGGCGGCGATGGATCATGGGCTCATGCCATGGAAAGAGTCTTCGGCGCGCTACCAATGCAACAGGGCATGAATAGCGCAGCCATGTATCTTGACTCGCCGACAAAAGCGAGCTGGAACTTGCGAGCTATTAGTGAAGGTGAGTTCCACAAGAGCCTCTCCTATAGGGTATCCAGCAAGTGGCATGTCGCACGTTATAGCAACCTGGCTAAATGGGCAGCGCTGTGCATGGGCAGCGAACTGTTCAATGAGGATTACTACGTGGAAAACTCGGGAGGCATTATCCCCGTCCACATGTCGCCCATCACTCATTTCATTCTGTATGGCGATGATCTGGCGTTGAATCCAAGTGCGGGATTTTCAACTGCATATTACAAACGAAACAATATCGATGTCGTGCATGCACGAGTTCCGACCCTAGTCCATTACCTGGTACATGGAATGCGAGAAGGACGTATGATTGTAGCGGTATCAGAAGAATGAATTGCATAGACTTGGGGATGATAGGTTGATGAAAATTGCGGTCGCTGGGATTGGCTATGTCGGACTGTCAAATGCAGTCTTGTTGTCAGTGCATAATCAGGTCGTCGCCTACGATGTGAACGAGCATAACGTTGGGCTCTTGAATGCGAAGAAATCTACTGTCGTAGATGAAGTAATTGACGAATATCTAAATTCTCGATCTCTTGATCTATCCGCAACTCTAAGCTTAAGCGAAGCTGTAGCGGGCGCTGATTTTCTTATCATCGCCACTCCGACCGACTATGATACGGTGACGAACTTTTTCGACACTTCTTCGGTTGAAAGCGTCATTGAGGCGGGATTAGCGGCAAATAGGCATGTAACTATTGTGATCAAATCGACAGTTCCCGTCGGATTTACACAACGCATGCAAGAAAAGCATCCAGACTCCGACATACTCTTTTCACCTGAGTTTTTAAGGGAGGGGCTCGCGCTTCACGATAACTTGTACCCTTCCAGGATAATAGTTGGCGGAAACGCGGTGAAAGCGAAGCAATTTTCGTCACTGCTTACGCAAGCCGCATTGGCTGATAACGTCCCAATCCTGATCACCTCTCCTTCCGAAGCAGAAGCGATCAAGCTTTTTTCGAACACCTACCTCGCCATGCGGGTAGCATATTTCAATGAGTTGGACTCCTACTCCCAAGTGCATGGTTTGGACTCAAAGCAAATCATTGAAGGTGTTGGCCTGGATGGCCGCATCGGTACGCACTACCGAAACCCTTCATTCGGCTACGGAGGGTATTGCCTTCCTAAAGATACAAAGCAACTGCTAGCCAATTACGCGAACGTCCCAAACAATTTGATCAGAGCGATCGTTGACTCCAACACAACGCGCAAAGACTTTATCGCCGAAGAGATAATCAAGCTCAAGCCGAAAACGGTTGGCATATATCGGCTGATCATGAAATCAGGGTCTGATAACTTCCGCAAATCCTCTATCCAAGGTGTGATGAAACGCATCAAAGCGAAAGGGATCGAAGTAGTCGTTTACGAACCAGAAATAAAGGATGCGCTATTTTTCAATTCTGCGGTCATGAATGACCTGCAGGAGTTCAAGAGCGTCTCTGACATCATCGTAGCCAATAGATTATCCGATGACTTAGAAGACGTAATGGATAAGGTCTATAGTCGCGACCTGTTCAAAAATGACTAAAGACAGATAAAAATAGATAAAAATGCAGGTACTGCCTATGAAAACCACCATCAGAGTCACAAAGTTATTGTCTTCGGACAGCAGCATAAAGTTCTCTATCGACTCGCCTAAAGAGTCAACTGTCGCAGGCGACCACCGACACTTTGTCAAACTTAAAGGGTGGTTTTTTTCGGAGGTAGGCGAGGTTCCCGAGTTGGTACTTGATACTGGCTCCCAGGTTAACCTACCCGCACTCATAGAGCGTCCGGATGTAGCGCTCGCCTACGATAAGGCCCCGGCTTGCTGTGGCTTCGAAACCCTTTTGGAACTGGGTGTCAATGCTAAGCTCGGCTACAAGCGTGGCAGCGGTGTGGAGTGGCTTGCATCAATAATCTTCGAACGCGTCAGTGTACTGATTGGTCACGATGACTATCTGTTTCTCGACCATGACTCTAACAGAAGTGTATCTCAGTACAGAGGCGAACTACTGATTGACAAGCAAAACCTGACTCTATGGCGAGAATATTTTGCAAAAATTTCTGCGGAGGCGCAAAACCACAAGTTTAAAAGTGCATTCCTGATGGCACCTGGGAAGGAATATATTTTTCCAGAGCACTATCCTGTCATTAGAAGTGGGACTACGCCTGCCGACCAATTCATGTCTCACTTCAGCGAAGATATTTCAATAATCAACCCAACCACTCAACTTATTACTGAGCGAAACTTTACTTACTCGAAGGTTGATACGCACTGGACTCACTATGGGGCCCGCGTTGCTGCTCGACTTGTATGCCAGCATTTCAATCAGACTTTCGTGAATCCTGATTTCAACTATAAATACACTCGGACCAGTGGTGATCTGGGGTCAAAGTTCTCGCCTCCTCGTACGGAAGTCGTTCCCCTCCCGGACTACTCCAGCGTGAACCAATATAGGATCTTCGACAACAAAATTCTGAATCGGGGACGAGTTCATATTTATCAAAACAATGACACCATCAACAAGGCAACCTGCCTTATCTTTGGCGACTCATTTTCTACTCCGTTGATCATTTACCTCGTATTCAGTTTTGCCAGAGTCGTACATGTTTTTTCAGGCGCAGATATTGATTGGTCGATAGTTCATAATGAACAACCTGAATTCCTTCTTGCCGAGATGACTACTCGATTCTTCATCAAATCACCGAGTGCAAAATTCTCTCTGAAGACGGAACTTCTTCGTAAATGCTCGGGCTATAGCGATTCACAGCGGCGATCTGCAATTACTAACCTGGAAAGGTTTAACGATCCGAGTGTCCAGTTCTATCGATCAATGGCTGAAGATGCACTGAAGATCGCGGATCAGCCCAGCCTTCCCTCCTAACCGGGAGCGAAGAAAATGCCTGGTTGAGCTTTCCTGCTTCTATGGCTGCCGCCAATGCGTCTCTCTCTACACACGAGGCAGTCATTTAAGCGATGCTCCACACAAAAATGCGTCCTCCAAATGCCGCCTCGTTCCATTGTGATTAGTGTTGGCTCACGTATTAGCCGATAGCTTTTTCAATGGAAGTCGCTATCGCTGCGGTGCTTACGCCTGGCCCGTAGCGTGTCTGGACACGGCGTCAATGTCTGTTTTCTCTGGTATTCTTGCGCGCTGAATTGATTGCTCATGTCCGCGTCACCAGGCGGTTCCGGAATGCCCAGCATCTTCGGCCAACCCTCTGTGACTATGCTAGATCGAGTTGTTCGAACACCTGATTGTTCATTCGATCTGTTTGCCACTGGTTACACGTAAGGATCTTAAACATGGATTTGATTCCCGTAATTTTGTCAGGCGGCGTGGGCAGCAGGTTGTGGCCGGTTTCGCGCGAAGCTCATCCCAAACCGTTCATGACGTTGCCTGATGGCCAGAATCTGATTCAAAAGACCTTCCTTCGGGCGTCTGCCCTCGAAGGCGTTTCCGAAATCCTCACCGTTACCAACCGCGAGCTGCTGTTCAAGACTGAAGACGAGTACCGCACGGTCGACACCGCGGGCCATGCGCTGGGTTACATTCTCGAGCCTTTCGGCCGTAATACGGCTGCCGCAGTGGCACTGGCTGCGCTGCAATTGAAAGAGGCTCATGGCTCCCAGGCGCATATGCTGGTGCTTGCCGCCGATCACCTGATTCAAGACGAAACCGAGTTCGCCGCTGCAGTGGCCAAAGCCGTGAAGCTGTCGGAAGCGGGTTGGCTGGTGACGTTTGGCATCAAGCCGCAATACCCAGAGACGGGTTTCGGTTATATCGAGGCGGCCGATTCTGAGCTGGAAGGCGGGCTTAAGGTTGCGCGCTTCGTCGAGAAGCCTGATTTAAAAACGGCTGAAGCGTATGTCGCAGCGGGTAATTATTTCTGGAACTCGGGCATGTTCTGCTTCCAGGTGGGCGCGGTGCTGGAGGAGTTTGCCAGGCACGCGCCGGATGTATTGAGCGCAGCCGCAGCTTCTTTGGGTCGCTCCCGCGAAACGACCGCCAAGGGCTATCGCTGCCTTGCGGTAGATGCGGACTCCTTCGCTCAAGTCCCCGATATTTCCATCGATTATGCGTTGATGGAGCGCTCGGACAAGGTTGCGACGATCCCTTGCGACATCGGCTGGAGCGACATTGGTTCATGGAACGCAGTCAGCGACCTGACCAACGCTGACGAAAACGGCAACCGTTTCGAAGGCGAAGTTTTGTCCCACGGGGCTCGCAACAACTATGTGAATAGCGAAGATCGTCTGACCGCTCTGGTCGGGGTCGAAGATTTGTTGGTCATCGATACCGCTGACGCCTTGATGATTGCGCACAAAGATCACGCGCAAGACGTTAAGCACATCGTTACCCAACTCAAGAAGTCCGGGCATACGCTGCACCAGTTGCACCAGACGGTGCATCGTCCGTGGGGTACTTACACGACGCTGGAAACCGGCGATCGCTTCAAGATCAAACGTATCGTGGTCAAGCCCAAAGCTTCGCTGTCCTTGCAGATGCATCATCATCGCAGCGAGCACTGGATCGTGGTGAGCGGCATGGCTCTGATCGTCAATGATGAGCAAGAGATGATGCTGAACATTAATGAATCTACGTTCATTCGTGCAGGCCACAAGCATCGTTTGAGCAATCCTGGTGTCATAGACCTCATCTTGATCGAAGTACAGAGTGGCGATTACCTGGGCGAGGACGACATTGTTCGTTTCGAAGACGTCTACGGCCGAGCTGGCCAGTAACGCTGGTAACCTGTCTTGACCCGGTGCCGCAGGAAACTGCGGTCACTGGATCGGTTCGTCACTCAAACTACGATCCCCTCTCGAACGCTCCATGCCGACTGCATGGACGACCATTTCATCAGGTGAGCGATATGTACCCTCCTATTCAAACCCGTTGCTTCAAGGCCTACGACATTCGTGGCCAAGTCCCTAATGACCTCAACGACGATATCGCCTATCGGATAGGCCGCGCCCTTGTCGCCGAGTTGCACGGCAAGACTTATGTCGTCGGCCAGGACATGCGCCTTGAAAGCCCGGCATTGGCGGACGCGCTGATCAAGGGCCTGACCGAGGCTGGTGCCGACGTTCTCGACATCGGTCTGTGCGGCACCGAAGAGGTGTATTTCGCGACCAGTCATCTGAAAGCCGATGGCGGGATCATGATCACCGCGAGCCACAACCCCAAGGGTTATAACGGCATGAAGCTGGTGCGCGAGCAGTCTCGCCCCATCAGTGGCGATACAGGCCTTGATGCCATTCGCGTGCGCGTGGATGCCGGTGATATCGGGGAAGCTGCTGCAACAGTGGGCCAAGTGCGTGAAGTCTTCGACAAGACCGCTTATATCGATCACCTGCTGACCTATATAGATGTCGCCGCGCTCAAGCCCCTCAAAATTCTGGCTGACCCTGGCAACGGCGCTGCCGGCCCTGCCCTCGAAGCATTGGCCGCACGTTTGCCGCTGGAATTCGTGTTCATCAATATCGAGCCGGACGGCAACTTCCCTAACGGCGTGCCTAACCCGCTGTTGCCAGAGAACCGCGAGCTGACGCGTAACGCGCTGCTTGAGCACAAGTGCGACCTCGGTCTGGCGTGGGACGGCGATTTCGATCGCTGCTTCTTCTTCGACGAAACCGGCCGCTTCATTGAAGGTTATTACCTTGTGGGCCTGCTGGCTGAAGTGCTGTTGTTGAAGCATCCGGGCAGCAAGATCATTCACGACCCGCGCCTGACCTGGAACACCATCGAACAGGTGACAGCTGCAGGCGGCGTCGCGATCCAGAGCAAAACCGGTCACGCGTTCATCAAAGAGCGCATGCGCCTGGAAGATGCGGTGTACGGCGGCGAAATGAGCGCTCACCACTATTTCCGCGATTTCGCTTATTGCGACAGCGGGATGATTCCCTGGCTGCTGGTCGCGGCGTTGATGAGCAAAACCGGCAAGACCTTGTCGCAGCTGGTCGATGAGCGCATTCAAGCGTTCCCGTGCAGCGGCGAGATCAACTATCGCGTCGATGACGTTAAAACAGTGATCGACAAAATCCTGGGCCACTACCTGCCGCAACAGCCAACGATCGATAAGACCGATGGCATCAGCGTCGAGTTTGCCGACTGGCGCTTCAGCCTGCGTGGGTCAAACACCGAACCGCTGCTGCGTTTAAATGTTGAGAGCCGTGCAAACGAGTCGCTGGTCACCCAGCGCGTGCAGGAAATTGAACGGCTCATTGAGGGGTAAATATGTTTGCAATGCTCAGGGGGCTTTGGGAATACCGGGGCTTTATATCAACCTCTATTCGCAATGAGTTCATCGCTCGGTTTGCCCGCAGCAAATTGGGTGGCTTGTGGATGATCATTCATCCACTTTCGCAGGTTGCGATTTACGCGCTGATTCTCTCCAACGTTCTGGCAGCCAAGCTGCCAGGCATCGATAACAAGTACGCCTACGCGCTGTATTTGATGGCGGGGATTCTGGCGTGGAATCTGTTTTCGGAGATCGTGGGGCGCTGCCTCAACGTGTTCATCGAAAACGGCAATCTCATGAAGAAAATGAGGTTTCCCCGCATCGCTCTGCCTGTGGTCGTCGTAGGGTCTTGCCTGCTCAACAACCTTTTGTTGTTCGTTGCGGTGCTGATCGTCTTCGCCATTTTGGGACAGATGCCAAGCCTGGAAATGTTATGGCTGATCCCGCTGACATTGGCAGTCACGTCGCTCGCTCTTGGCATTGGTCTGGTGCTGGGCGTGCTCAACGTCTTTGTGCGTGACATCGGTCAGGTCGTGCCGATCATTCTGCAGATCTGGTTCTGGTTCACCCCGATCGTTTACTCGATCAACATCATTCCCGAATCCTTTCGCAGCACGCTTAATCTGAATCCGATGTTTTCAATCGTCAGTGCCTACCACAACGTCCTCGTTTACAGGACAGCACCGGATTTGCAGCAGATTTCAATTACCGTGCTGGTGGCCTTGGCACTCATGCTCTTGGGTCTGTTCCTGTTTAGACGTGCTGCGCCCGAGATGGTGGATTCGCTATGAGCCTGTTGATCGTAGAAAACGTCGGTAAGGCCTACCGCACCTATCGTTCTGAGTGGCAGCGCTTTGCTCGGTGGTTTTACTTGCCGGTAAAAGCCAATCACGAACACTGGGTGTTGCGTCACATTGGTTTTTCCATCGACGCAGGCGAAGCAATTGGCATCGTTGGGCAAAACGGGGCGGGCAAATCCACGCTACTTAAGATGATCACGGGCACCTTGCAGCCCACTGAGGGACGTGTACAGGTCAACGGCAGAATCGCCGCCATCCTTGAATTGGGGATGGGCTTCAACGCTGAACTAACGGGCCGGCAGAACGTTTATCACGCTGCCGGATTGATGGGCTTCACCACGGAGCAGATCGATCATGTCATTGCCGACATTGAGGCCTTCGCTGAAATCGGCGAGTACTTCGATGAGTCCGTGCGCACCTACTCCAGCGGCATGCAGATGCGTGTCGCTTTTTCGGTAGCGACAGCTTTCCGCCCGGACATTTTGATTGTCGACGAGGCGTTGTCCGTGGGTGACAGCTACTTCCAGCACAAGAGCTTCAGCCGGATCAAAGAGTTTCAACAGGCAGGCACGACGCTGCTGATCGTTTCCCACGATCGCGGGTCGATTCAGGCGCTGTGCAATCGGGCGATCCTGATCGACAACGGCACTGTGATCAAAGACGGTCCGCCTGAAGAAGTGATGGATTACTACAACGCCATCATCGCGCAGAAAGAAAACAGCACGGTTGAGGTTGTGACGCTGGAGGGTACGGGCGTTCAAACGCGCTCCGGAACCGGCGAGGCCTCTATCGAAAGCGTGACGCTTTACGACGCGGACGGCTCTCCAGTTGAATACATCGCCGTTGGCGATGAGATTTGTCTGGCTATCAACGTTCGGGCGAATGTCGATCTACCCGAGCTGGTAGTCGGCTACGTGATCAAGGACCGTCTTGGGCAGGACGTATTCGGCACCAATACTCACCATTTGGAGTGCAAACTTGAGACGGTGAAAGCCGGGGCGCAGTTGGCCTACAAGTTCAGATTTCCGGCCAACATGGGCGTTGGCTCGTACTCCATCGCCGTTGCGCTGCATTCGTCCGATACGCACATTGCCGAGAACTTTGAATGGCGAGACCTGGCGCTCGTATTCAACGTGGTTAACGTTTCTAAGAAGAAATTTATCGGTATGGCATGGATGCCACCGACCGTGGAGTGTAATTAATGGTAGCTCCGTTCTACAGGGCGTTTGAAGATCGTCATCGCGGCTCCAGAGAGCTGATTCTTGAACGATTGAAGGTGTATCTACCGTTTCTGGAACCGCTTAAACAGCTGGAGGCCGATCCGGTTGTGCTCGACCTCGGTTGCGGTCGCGGCGAATGGCTGGAGATGGTCATCGACGCCGGGTTCACAGCCAGTGGCGTGGATCTGGATGACGGCATGCTGGAAGGCTGCCGCGTGCGTGGACTGCCAGCGGAACGTGATGATGCGGTCGGCGCGCTGAAAAAACGCGCAGACGACAGCGTGTCGGTCATCAGCGCTTTTCATCTGGTTGAGCACATACCGTTTACGGCGTTGCAGGACCTGATCGCCGAGGCCCTTCGCGTACTCAAGCCCGGCGGTTTGCTGATACTGGAAACGCCCAACGCAGAGAATCTTTTCGTCGGGTCTAACGGGTTCTATATGGACCCGACGCACGAAAAACCGATTCCCCATCTTCTGCTTTCGTTCCTGACCGAGTTCACCGGGTTCGACAGAACCAAGCTATTGCGCCTGCAAGAACAGTCCGAACTGCACGACCAGAACCAGACGATTGATCTAATCACGGCGCTTGGTAGCGCAAGCCCCGACTACGCGATCGTGGCCCAGAAGAACGCGCCTGAATCTGTCGCGGCGCTCTTCGATGAGCCGTTCGCCCGGATATTTGGTATCACTCCCGGTGAGCTAGCGGCGCGCTATGACAAACGCATTGATACGCGGTTTGAGAATCTTGAGGTGAAGATGGACGGCGTCTCGGCACTCACCGAAAATTTTCTGCAGCGCCTGACAGAGCTCAACACTGAGCTGTCGTCGGTTCGAGATCAGAACAGCGCCCTCGCACATCAAAATGGCGCATTGCTGACCCGCAACGATTCGCTGGAAGCAACCGTGCAGGCGCTTCAGGCAAGGCTGAGTCAGGCTGAGTCCAATCACAGCGCTGCTGACAGCGCTTTGAACGCGGTGGTGCAAAGCGCCTCCTGGAAAATCACCTATCCGTTGAGGAAAGTTTCCAGCCTGGTCAGAGGCGGGAAATCCTCAAGCCAGACCGGAAGTTTCAAGCGCTCGCTCGCTTTGCGCGCCATTAACTTTGTTGCCGCTCGCCCCCGCCTGAAACGCGTTGCTGTCATCGCCGCAAACCGGCTTCCAAGATCGCTAAAAGCGAAGCTGTCGGCGATTGCAATTATTTCGGGCGCTCCGGTATCTGCCAGCAATGGTCCTGTGTCCGGAACGCCGCTTTTGAGCATGCGTGAAGCTGATATTTATCTGGAACTCAAACATGCTCTTGAGCGCAAGGAAAGTAAGTGATGCGTATCGTTATTGATTTGCAGGGCGCGCAATCCGAAAGCCGCTTCAGGGGAATTGGTCGTTACTCGCTTTCGCTGAGTCTGGCGATCGCCAAGCACGCGCAGGACCACGAGATCTGGATCGCACTGAACGGCAGATTGCCGGAAAGCATTCCGAGGCTGAAAGCCGCTTTCTCAAAGCTGATCCCGGAAGAGCGAATCCGCACCTTTGATGTCCCCGATGACCGAAAGCCCGGGCAATGGACCGGGCGTGCTTCGGAGATCGTGCGCGAAGAGTTTCTGAATTCGCTGGAGCCTGATGTGGTTCTGGTGAGCAGTATGTTCGAGGGTCCATGGGCGGGGGCTGTGACTTCTGTCGGCGCGACTCATTCGGCGCATCGGACCGCCGTGATCTTCTATGACCTGATTCCACTCCTGAATCAGGACGTTTATCTGCCCAACGCAGAGCTGCGTGACTATTACTTCAGAAAAATAGAATGGCTGAAGAATGCAGATCTGCTTCTGGCAATTTCTGATTCATCCCGATCAGAAGCCTCAGAACACCTGGCCATTGAACTGGAAAAGATTGCCAATATTTCAGCTGCGATTGGCGATCAATTCTCGCCAACAGTGCTGGGCCAGGACAAAGCTTCGACACTGCTGAGCAAGTTTGGAATCACTAAAGAATTCATCTTGTTCGCGCCTGGCGGCTTTGATCCCAGAAAGAACTTTGCCAGATTGATCGAAGCTTACAGCACGCTTGCCCCTGAATTGCGCCAGGCTTACCAACTCGTCATTGCCAGCAAGCTTCACCCGCCTCAGCGGGAAGAACTCAACGGCTATGCAAAATCCTTCGGGCTCAAAAGCCATGAATTGGTACTGACCGGCTACGTTGAAGATGACGAACTGGTCGCGCTTTACTCGATGTCCAAACTGTTTGTGTTCCCTTCGACACACGAGGGCTTCGGTCTGCCTGTGCTGGAAGCAATGGCTTGCGGCGCGGCAGTCATTGGGTCCAACTGCAGCAGCGTCCCGGAAGTCATCGGGTTTGAAGACGCTTTATTCGATCCGTTTTCGGTTGCTTCAATTGCCGAAAAAATGGCTCAGGCGCTAAACGATGAGGCTTTCCGAGGGACACTCATCGAACACGCGGCAGTGCAGGCTGCGACTTTTTCCTGGGATGAATCCGCGAAGAAGGCTATTGCTGCGCTAGAAGCATTGGATATAACTGCGC
This sequence comes from Pseudomonas corni, assembly GCF_057128765.1. Lineage (NCBI taxonomy): Bacteria > Pseudomonadati > Pseudomonadota > Gammaproteobacteria > Pseudomonadales > Pseudomonadaceae > Pseudomonas > Pseudomonas corni. The sequence continues at coordinate 220,753 of NZ_JBSKHW010000006.1, read as the reverse complement.
GCGAGGACCGGTACGAATTCAAGCGCAGTCAGCTCATCGAAAATCTCGCTGCGCTCGACAGTTCGCCTGCCTCTGACGAAGAGCTGATCCGAATCGCGAAAAGTATTGCCTATAACTTCCCGGAAGGTCGGGATCAGCAGCTGATGCTGGATATTTCCAGCATCGTACATAGCGATGCCAAGTCCGGGATACAAAGGGTCGTGCGTAGCCTGCTGCATGAGTTTCTGACCTCCCCTCCGGCGGGCATGTCGGTGCGACCTATCTATTTCGCAAGCGGCGCTTACTTCTACGCCGACCAGTTCACCTCCCCGGTGAAAACCGGCGATGCCGTGCCTACCGATACGCCTATCGATTTCGTCCAGGGCGATATCTACCTCTCCCTTGATCTGAACATGCATTTGGCGACCCAATTACTGTCGCTGCACACGCAAATGCAGAACAACGGGGTGAAGATCAATTACATCGTTTATGACTTGCTGCTGGTTCATCGCCCGGATTGGTGGCATGCGCCCAATCCGGAGTTGTTTAAAAACTGGCTTGAGAAGATAAGCCTGGTAGGCGACAGGTTGATTTGTATTTCCGAAGCAGTGGCTCACGAATTGAGGGATTGGTTGATCGTTAACCCTCCTCAACGACCTGACCTGGGCCCGGCTATCGCGAGCTTCCATCTTGGTGCGGATATTCAAAGCAGCCTGCCTTCAGTCGGCCTGCCAGATGATGCGATCCAGACCCTGGAGCAGATCGCGGGGCGGCCATCATTTTTGATGGTCAGCACCATCGAGCCACGCAAAGGACACGAGCAAGCGCTGAAGGCATTCGAAATTCTTTGGGCGTCTGGCCTCGATATCAATCTGGTCATCGTCGGCAAACGGGGCTGGTTGGTCGATAAACTGGTCGCGCAGCTAGAAGCGCATCCTGAGAAGCATAAGCGGCTCTTCTGGCTCGAAGGCATCAGTGACGAATATCTGGAGAAGGTCTACAGCGTCGCAACGTGTCTGGTTGCTGCGTCCGAAGGTGAGGGCTTTGGGCTGCCACTGATCGAAGCCGCCCAGTACAAGGTGCCGATGATCATCCGGGACTTACCTGTGTTCAGGGAAGTGGCTGGCGATCATGCGTTTTATTTCCAGGGACTGGCGCCTGATGACCTCGCCCAAGCCATCGAAAAATGGCTGCCATTGTTCAATGCGGGTGAGCATCCGACATCGGCTCAGATGCCGTGGTTGAAGTGGGAAGAAAGCGTGGAGCAGCTCAAGCGAGCCATGATTTAAACAACGTTTTCTCATGATTCCGGGGATTGCGAGTCGTTGTATCGACCTCGCCGCCCCGGATGCCCCTCAGCGTAGGTTTCACCCGCCCTACTGCTGCGCCACAGTGGCAATTGCATCAGGTGGGGCTACCTTGGTCTTGAACAGGTTTTTCCCCATGTGCATGGTTGGCCTTTCGACCAGTACATGTAAGCCGTAAGCCAACGCCAACACGAAGATAAGCGTTAACAATCCGGCCACCGGAAAAGTACATCCCTGGTCCATCAGGATACGGATCGATAAATAGCCAATAATCGAATGAAGCACGTAGACCGAGTAGCTGATATTGGCCAGAAAGTCCAACGGCCAGATCGGCCTGAACTTATCTCTGAACAAATAGCTGATACTGAACGTCAGCAAACCATACATATAGTTTTGCGGGACATCAGAAATCGGGCCAACCCAGGATGTTCTCGGCCAGCAGAGCAAGAATATAACCAGCAGTACTGCCGAATATTGAAACAGCTGCTTGCCGCTGTGATCCCCGGTGTAATGATGATAGAAACCGGTGCCCACAAACATGAATACGGTATACATCAACTCCGTCTTGAGCGAGTCGATGGAAATGACTGAAGTCAAACCAATGGGCCACAAGCTGGTGGGTACACTACAGAACGCGAGTACCAGCACTGCATAAAAGATGATAGGAAGTGGATTACCCTTGCGTATGGCCAAGTACAGCAGCGCAGCCATCAGATAAAACTTTATTTCGATCGACAGCGTCCAGTTCACTAGGTCAATAGACGGCATTGAAAGGTTTTCCTGCACCAGCGTCAGGTTTGCCAACAAGTTGGTCAGAGACAGGGTGTAGCTTTGCCCCCAGTAGCGACTTGATAAGTAGACGAGCAGCAACATCGTGAACGAGGCCACAATGTATGTGGGATATATCCTTAAAAACCGCGCGACTAGAAACTTCAAAGGCGCTGTTCGGGCCAATGAAAAAGGAATGACAAATCCACTGATCAAAAAGAAAATAGAAACGCCAAAAGGGCCGTAGTTGAATGTTGGGATATCCAGCCACTTTGACATGCTGGAAGGCGGGCCTTCAAGAACAGGGGCATGTATGTAACTGGCGACCGCTTCTCTTGCACCCCAATATATACCGCACCAGTGGACCATTATTACTGCCACCACTGCCAACCCTCTGAGTTGGTTGGCGAATAGCGCCCTACTTGTCGATGTCTGCATCAATGCCTTCCCCTGAATGCGGGCATTGTAGCTCTCGACCTTTTTTAAAGAAAGTCACAGATCGTGGCGCTTTTTTCATGCAGCAAAGTTGATTGGAAAAACGACAGGACCCTCAAAAAAGCATTGTGCAGGCGCGCTCAGGCGCTTAAGAGATTTAGTTCATTTCATCGTGCCGCGCATAAACGAGATTGGTTCATCGCAATGCACGAGTGCCAGCCACCGACCAGTCGTCATATCTGCGCTTCATTGCGTACCGCCCATCGTCCAGAGTCTGGATTTTCTGTATGATTGCCGCCTCACCAATGCCTGCCAATTCGCCATGCGTTAAGTAACTGATAGCTGCGCTGGCTTTAATGGAGTTTAGAGGATTCGCATGAAAGCAATCGTTACCGGCATCACTGGTCAAGACGGCGCCTACCTGGCTGAACTGCTGCTAGGGAAGGGTTACACCGTTTACGGCACATACCGCCGTACCAGTTCTGTCAATTTCTGGCGGATCGACGAACTGGGTATCCAGAATCATCCAAATCTGCACCTGGTCGAGTACGACCTGACCGACTTGTCCGCAAGCATCCGTTTGCTGCAAACCACCGAAGCGACCGAGGTCTACAACCTTGCAGCCCAGAGCTTCGTTGGCGTTTCCTTTGATCAGCCTCTGACCACCGCAGAAATCACCGGCCTTGGCGCTGTGAATCTGCTGGAAGCTATCCGCATCGTTAACCCGAAAGTCCGCTTCTACCAGGCGTCGACTTCGGAGATGTTCGGTAAGGTCCAGGCGATCCCTCAGATCGAAAGCACGCCTTTCTATCCACGTAGCCCGTACGGCGTTGCCAAGCTTTACGCTCACTGGATGACCATTAACTACCGTGAGTCGTACGGCCTGTTCGCAACCAGCGGCATTCTGTTCAACCACGAGTCTCCCCTGCGTGGCCGTGAGTTCGTAACTCGCAAGATCACTGACACCGTTGCCAAGATCAAACTGGGTCTGCAGGACACGCTTGAGCTGGGCAACATGGACGCCAAGCGCGACTGGGGTTTTGCCAAGGAGTACGTCGAAGGTATGTGGCGCATGCTGCAAGCCGACGAGCCGGACACCTTCGTACTGGCGACCAACCGCACCGAAACCGTTCGCGATTTCGTGACGATGGCATTCAAGGCCGTTGATATCACCATCAACTGGAGCGGCGAAGCTGAAGGCGAACAAGGCACTTGTGCAGCCACCGGCAAGGTACTGGTTTCGGTCAATCCGAAGTTCTACCGCCCTACCGAAGTTGACCTGCTGATCGGCAATCCGCTCAAAGCCAAGGAAGTCCTGGGCTGGGAGCCGAAGACCACCCTGGAAGAGCTGTGCCGCATGATGGTTGAAGCGGACATGCGTCGAAATGAAAAAGGATTTTCGTTCTGATGAGTATTGCCGGTAAGCGTGCGCTGATAACGGGTATTCAAGGATTCACGGGGCGTTACATGGCCGCCGAACTAGCAGCCCAGGGCTGCGAAGTCATCGGAATGGGTAGCCAGCCTTCTGAGGATGCTGATTATTATCAAGTCGATCTCACCGATCTGGCTGGTTTGAGCAAGCTACTGGCAGATATTCAACCGGACATCGTCGTTCACCTTGCCGCCCTCGCCTTCGTTGGCCATGGTGCGGCAGAGGCGTTTTATCAAGTCAACCTGATTGGTACGCGTAACCTGCTGGAAGCGATTGCGGCCTGCGGCAAGACGCCGGAAAGCGTTTTGCTGGCAAGCAGCGCAAACGTGTACGGCAACGCTTCTTCCGGGATGCTGAACGAGGGCACCGCGCCCGCGCCAGCCAATGATTATGCCGTCAGCAAACTGGCCATGGAGTATATGGCCAGCTTGTGGTTCGGTCGGCTGCCAATCATTGTCACCCGCCCCTTTAACTACACCGGTGTTGGACAGGCGGATAACTTCCTGCTGCCCAAGATCGTTAAGCACTTCCGCGAAAAAGCCGACAAGATCGAATTGGGTAACCTGGACGTCTGGCGTGACTTCAGCGACGTGCGCTCACTGGTAGCGGCATACCGTGGGCTGCTGGAGGCCAAACCGTTCGGCCAGTTCGTCAACGTCAGTTCGGGCAAAACCCACTCGCTGCGAGAAGTCATCGACATGTGCCGCACTATCACTGGCCACGACCTGGCCGTCGAAGTGAATCCGGCCTTCGTCCGTGCCAATGAAGTGAAAACCCTTTGCGGCGATAACAGCCGTTTGAAGGAGCTTGTTCCAGGATGGAAAACCCCGGAGCTGAGCGAGACCCTGAGTTGGATGTTGAGCGAAGCCTGATCCGATGCACTGCAACCCGAAGCGTAGTAACGCGCTTCGGGTTTTCTTTTAAGCCTTGCGCTCCTGTAACCGCTTGACCGCTGTGCACGTGTCGCGAACCAGCGGACGTGACCGTTTCGTCAGAGAACACTGATGACCAAAGTTTTGCATTTCTTCAAGACCTACTTTCCGGAAAGCCCCGGCGGCGGGATTGAGCAGGTAATTTTTCAGCTCGCGCAAGGCAGTGCAGCTCACGGCATCGATCCTTCGGTGCTGTACCTCAGCGCCAACGGCTCGGCTCGCAATGAATCGGTCGGCAACCATCGGATTCATCGCTCAAAGCAGGATTTGCACATCGCCTCGACCGGGCTTTCCTGGTCTGGCATCAGGGACTTCAAAGAGCTGGCAGCGCAAGCAGACATCGTCCATTACCACTTCCCATGGCCTTACATGGACGTGGCGCACTTCGCCACGCGCCTGAAAAAGCCATCGCTGGTGAGCTATCACTCGGACATCGTTAAACAGCAGACCCTGCTCAAGCTTTACCAGCCACTGATGAACCGCTTCCTGGGCAGCGTTGATCGCATCGTCGCCTCGTCTCCCAACTATGCCGCCAGCAGTGAAGTGCTGACGCGCTTTCGGGACAAAGTCGAGATCATTCCGTACGGTCTGGACCGCGAGACTTATCCTGCCCCCTCTCCAGACAAGCTCGCGCACTGGAAGCAACAATTGGGCGAGCGGTTTTTTCTGTTTGTGGGTGCGTTGCGTTACTACAAGGGCTTGGACTACTTGCTCGAAGCGGCCCAGCGCTGTCAGCTTCCCGTGGTGATCATGGGCGGCGGTCATGAAGAAGCCGAGCTTAAAACGAAGGCGGAAACGCTGGGGCTGACTAACGTCAAATTCCTCGGCGGTCTCCCTGACGAAGACAAGAACGCGCTGCTGACGCTGTGTACGGCGTTCGTGTTCCCCTCGCACCTGCGATCTGAGTCATTCGGTATTTCACTGCTCGAAGCGGCCATGTACGGCAAGCCGATGATCTCGTGCGAGATCGGCAGTGGTACCACGTTCATCAACATCGCTGACGAGACCGGCCTCGTTGTCCCGCCAAGGGACTCAGCGGCGTTGGCCGATGCCATGACCACGATCTGGAATGACACTGCGTTGGCACAGCGGATGGGCGCAAAGGCTGAACAACGGTATGAAACGTTGTTCACCGCAGAGAAGATGGTGCAGAGCTACGCAGCGCTGTATCGGGACATTCTCGAACGCCACTGACGACATCGGCGCGGGATTGCTCACTGCGCCGATCGTGTTACCTCATGGCTTACGCTTGCGAGGCCCGGTATTGAACACCGGCACTTTGCGCACGGCCTTGACCGACGGTGCTTCTGGCGCTGCATCGCCGCTGTCGACCCATTTGCCAAGATTGCGCTTACCGCCGCCACCGCTGTCCTTGGGTTTTTTCGGCTTTTTAGGTTTTTTCTGGATCTGCCCGGTGGCGTCGGTGAGCGGAACCCGGTGCTCAGGGACGAAGTCGGGTTCGTCTTTACGGGTCAGGGTCTGGCGGGTCAGCATCTCGATGGCCGATAGCAGTTCGACTTCATCGGCGCAGACCAGGGAAATCGCCTCGCCCGTCTGCCCCGCACGCCCGGTGCGGCCGATGCGGTGGATGTAGTCTTCGGCAACGGTGGGCAGGTCGAGGTTGACCACAGTAGGCAGATCGTTAATGTCCAGACCGCGGGCAGCGACGTCCGTGGCGACCAGAATCTGCACTTCGTTTGCCTTGAAACGATCCAGCGCACGCTGGCGTGTCGCTTGCGGTTTATCGCCGTGAATGCCATCAGCGTTGATGCCCAGGCCTTGCAGGCGATCAACCAACTGATCCACGCCGACACGGGTTTTCGCAAAAACCAGTACTTGGGTCCAGCGCTGCTTCTTCAGCAGGTGAATGAACAGCTCGGCCTTGCGCTTCTTGTCCACCGGCACCACCCACTGCTTGACCGAAGATGCCGCTACGTTGCGCGGGCTGACTTCGATGGTCAGTGGATCGTTGAGCGCCTGCCCGGCCAGTTGCCGAATTTCATCGGAGAATGTAGCCGAGAACAGCAGAGTCTGGCGGCGCTTGGGCAGCACCGCGTAAATGCTGCGCAGCTCTTCGGAAAAGCCCAGGTCGAGCATGCGGTCGGCTTCGTCGAGGATGAGGGTCTGCACTTGGGAAAACTTGATCGCGTTTTGCCGAAACAGGTCCAGCAAACGGCCTGGAGTCGCCACAAGCACATCCACGCCACGGCGCAGTTTCATCATCTGCGGATTGATGCTGACGCCGCCATACACTGCGTAGGTGGTCAGCGGCAGGTGCTCGGCGTATTGAGCGATGTTCGCGTGAACCTGTTCGGCCAGTTCGCGGGTCGGCACCAGCACCAAGGCGCGGATCGAGTTGGAGACCACTTTCGGGCCTTCCATGGTCAGGCGTTGCAACAGTGGCAAAGCGAAACCGGCAGTTTTGCCGGTGCCGGTCTGGGCGGCGGCCATCAAATCACGGCCGGCCAGTACCGGGGGGATCGCTTGCGCCTGGACAGGCGTCGGGGTCTGGTAGCCAAGCGCATCAAGGGCGCGCAGCAAGGGTTCGATCAGGCCGAGAGAGGCGAATGTCATGGGGATACCGTAGGGAAAATGTCAGCGCGTTTTGCAATGGCCGGCAGTTTACCCTTTCTCGACGGGTTTCTGCTTGCGCCACTGCGGCAAGCCGATCAGCACCACGGCGCTGATGATAACGGCCATCGCCATGGCTTCTTCAATGCCGATGTGTTCCCCGGCGAACGCGACGCCCAGCATCACGGCTACGGCGGGGTTGACGTAGGCATAGCTGGTGGCGGCCGCCGGGCGAACGTTTTTCAACAGGTACATGTACGAGCTGAACGCGACGATCGAGCCGAAAACCACCAGATAGGCCATGACGAGCCAGCCGGAAAGACCCGGCGATTGAGTCATGCGCTCGCCACTGATGTAGCTGCCCACCAGCATGAGCACGCCTGCGACCAACATTTCGCAGGCGCTGGCCATGGGGCCGGCGGGCAACGGAAGGTAGCGACTCCACACCGAGCCGAACGCCCAGGTCGCGGCAGCGAAGATCACCAACAACGCGCCCATCGGGCTGGCTTGCAGGTTGGAGCCGAGGTTGAGCAGGCCAATCCCGACCAGTCCAAGAACAATCCCTGCCCATTCCAGCCGAGTGTTGCGATGGCCCCAGAACAAGCCGAACAACAAGGTGAACAATGGCACCGTGGCGACTGCCAGCGCTGCGACTCCTGACGCAACGCCTGCGTGCTCCGCCAATGTGACTGCGCCATTGCCACACGCCAGCAGAAGGAAGCCGATCATCGCCGCGGCCTTCCATTGTTGCCAGGTCGGCATCGGCGCCCCGCGCCAGCGCATGAATGCGAACAGGATGGAGCCAGCGATGGTGAAACGTACCCCGGCCATCATCAGCGGCGGCCAGGTTTCGATGCCGATGCGAATCGCGAGATACGTGGAGCCCCAGATGACGTATAGGGCAAAGAAGGCACCGACCAACAACAGGGGGAAACGGCGAGGGGCAGGCATGAGTAACTCAACATCTACTTGTTATGGCCGGACATTCTAGAAACGTTGGGCAAAAAGTATTAGCCACACATCGAGCTTAATCGACCCATACACTTTTTGTAGCAAGTGCAGACACACGATGAAATCCCGATCACGGCTCGAATCCTGTGGGAGCGGACCTGTCCGCGAATGGGTCGGTACAGCCGATACATCTTCAGCGTCTGGCATACAGCATTCGCGGACAGGTCCGCTCCCACAATTTCTGGGCACGATCCAGAATCTCGAGCGCTGCTCCAATTCCACAGGTTAGGTGTTGAGCGTTTAAAACCCGCGATGACGCATGATCGCTTCGCTGACTTTTTTCGCGGGGACTTTCTGCAGCGAGCACATGAGCTGGTGCGAAACACCGCGGATGCCATGGGTCTGGCGCAGTTCGTTGCTCAGGTGAACGGTGAGATTGGCGGCCATTTCGGCGTCGGCCATCGCCCGGTGAGCCTTACCGGTGTTAGGCAGACCTGCCCAAGTGGTGAGCGTCCCGAGCTTGTGATTGGGTGCGGTCGGCATCAGTCGGCGGGCGAGCAGCATGGAGCAGGCGAAACTCTGCTCGCGGATACGCTTGATGCGCGACAGTTCGTAATCCCAAAACTTCTGGTCAAACGAGGCGTTGTGCGCGACCAAGGGCGTAAATCCGACGAACTCGGCCACCTCGTTCATCACCCGATCGGCGGACGGCGCCGTGCGCAGCATGCTGTTGCTGATGCCGGTGAGGGATTCGATAAAGGACGGGATGCGCACACCGGCATTCATCAGGCTCTGATAACGCTCGACGATACGCCCGTCTTCCATGATCACCACGGCAATTTCGGTGGCACGGCAGCCGCTGCCGGGGGAAATACCGGTGGTTTCAAAGTCGATGACAGCGATGCGTTCCTGCACGGTTTTTTTAGCCTTTAACAGTGGTCTTTATTGAAGCCGGGGGCCCGGATGATGCCGGATCTGGAACTCGACCTGTAGGAGCCAACTTGTTGGCGAGGCGGTCAAAACTCGGAGTCAGATACGCCGCCTCGCGAACAAGTTCGCTCCTACAGGTGAGGCCTCAATTCCTGAGCAACAACCCGCCCTCGATCGGCACATACCGACTGGCCGCGCGAATCAGGGAATTGGCAGTCAACCCCGGCACGCCATAGGCCACAGCTTCGACGCCATGCTTGCTGATGATGCGCTCAAGCAGCAAGTCGAAATCGCCATCGCCCGACGCAAGGACCACTTCGTCCACGTTGGGCGCGACGTCCATGATGTCGATGGTGATGCCAACGTCCCAATCACCTTTGGCCGAGCCATCACTGCGCTGGATGTATGGCTTGAGCTTCACGGTAAAACCGAGGTTGCGCAGGATCTGCTGAAACTGCTGCTGCTTACTGTCACCACGGTCGATGGCATACGCATAGGCTTCGACGATCTGCCCGCGCTGACTGATATCGGCCCAGAGGGCCGCATAGTTGAAGTGGCAACCATGGGCCTGGCGCACGGTGTAATAGAGGTTTTGTACGTCGGCGAACACCGCAATTCTTTTCACCGGAACTCCTCGATTCGCTAACGAGCGACAACGGCCCGAACACCGGACCGGCGCTCAGTATGCCAGTTTGAGGAATTGATTGAAGCGCGCAGTGGGATTCGCGCGGATTTGCGCCTTGCGCGCGCTCTGTAGGAGCCAACTTGTTGGCGAGGCGATATCACAGGTTGAACCCACTCTGCCGTCTCGCGAACAAGTTCGCTCCTACAGTGAGCCCGGTTTGCCGCGCCGGTATCCTTTAGACAAACGAATCATCGTCATCAAACATCCCGCCGCCGTCGTCATTGCCGTAGTCAGTATCGGCAAAGCCACCGGAGTCGTTGTTGTTGCCCCAGGAATCGTTGCTGGTAACGGTCTGTTGATCGTCGTTCCAGCCGCCGGTGCTGCCAGCATCTTGATTGGACGTATCGCTGACATTTTGCGCAGGCTCGTCCTTGATGATTTCGACGATTTCCTGCGGCTGGCTGTTGTGGTTGAACAGACTGCTGATGCCTTGGGCGAGCATCACGCCACCGGCTACACCAGCGGCAGTCTTCAGGGCACCGCCCAAAAAGCCACTGCCCATCGGCGCGGCGGGCGCTTGTTGCTGCGGCGGTTGTGCGTAGTTGCCCTGAGGCGCGGCGTTGTTATAGGGCGGTGGACTTGCCGGGCCCGCGTCACGCCAGCCGCCAGCCGAAGGTTGCGGCGTGGACGGACGTTGCTGGGAAAAAGACGAAGGCTGCTGAGCCTGAGGCTCGCGCGCACCCCCGCCAAAGATGCTCGACAGGAAACCACCGCTTTGCGCAGGCGCTGCTGCGGGCGCCTGCACTTTGCTGCGCTGAAGCTCGGCCTGCAATTGTTGAATCTGCTCGTCACGCTGGCGGCTCTGGGCTTCCAGCTGCTTGATCGCGACTTCCTGCACCAGGATCGATTGCGCCATGTAATAAGGCGCGCCGGGTTGCTGGCCGAGATGTTCCTTGATCCGGGCTTCGGCCTGCGCGTCTCGTGGGTCCGAATCCGTCTCTGCTTGCTTGAGTTTTGCAAACAGGCCGTCGATCAGGGTTTGCTCTTCGCTATTCATGGCGACCTCGTTAGATTGCCGTTGGAATTCGTGATCCGACCAAATGGTCAGGTACATGCAACGTAATGGGGCTATTGCGAGCCGTTTCAATAGGGCGTCAAAAAAGTTAACCGGCGTGCGACCGCTCGTCCAATTGGCCCGCTCGCCGGCACTGCGTTAAAGTGGCGACCTGCTTTTAGCCTGTGATCCGTTCATGAACCCGTTGACCATCCTCCGAGACTCCCTCTACTTCTTCCGGCGCAATCTGGCCAGCATTCTGATGCTCTGCCTGCCGCTGGTGATACTGGAGGCGTTGACCAAGCAATTGCTGAGCAACTCGCTGGGGGACAGTGCGACCGCGACCTATGAGCTGATCGTGGGGCTGCTGTTTTATCCGTTGTACACCGGGGCGCTGATTCTGTTTCTCGATGCAAAATCAGCGGGCGATGAGCCACCCAAACGCAATCTGTGGGCCGGTGCATTACGCTTGTGGCCGACCTTTGCGGTGCTGTCGGCGCTCAGCACGTTGCTGATCATGGGTGGGTTGTCGCTGTTCATCCTGCCCGGCATCTGGGTGATGATCAAACTGGTGTTTTCCGAGTATTTACTGGTGCTGCGCGGCCTCACGCCGCTGGCCGCCATGCGTGCAAGCTTTATGATGACTCGCGGGCACATGCTGCGCATTCTGGCCTGCGTTGTGTTTGTGTATGTGCCGCTTTCTGCGCTCGAAGGCTTGAGTTATTACGTGCTACCCGAGCAGCAAAGTCCGTTGCTTTCATTAATGGTCGACAGTATTTCCAGCTTTTTGCAGTTGTTTATCAGCGTCGTGATGTTCCGGATGTTCATGTTGCTCGATGAGACGTCAGATCGCGCCTGACGCAAGATTTGCATCAATGATCCAGTGAGGGGGCCAGGCCAAACCGATGCCTCGATTAATTCGCTTCGTTCTCATCGTGCTTGTGTTGGCGGGTTTCTTCGCAGGTCTGGTCTACAACGTGACCTGGCACCCTGCCGCGCACGAACATATGCCGATCAGTTGCAACGCCAAGGACGCAGCCCTGCCGCCACTGGAGCCCGGACAGACGCTGAAAGTCATGACGTGGAACATTCAATACCTCGCGGGCAAGCGCTACGTGTTCTGGTACGACATGGCCGATGGCAGCGGTCCGGACGAGCGCCCTACCCCTGAGGACATTGCCTACAATCTCGACGAAGTGGCGCGAGTGATTCGGGACGAACAGCCCGATATCGTGCTGCTGCAGGAAGTTGACGATGGCGCCAAGAACACCGACTACGTCAACCAACTCGCTCTGCTGCAAGCCCGCGTTACCGACCTGCTACCGTGCAGCACCGAAGCGTTTTACTGGAAATCGGACTTCATCCCCGACCCGCATATTTTTGGTAGCGTCGGCACCAAACTCGCGACCCTGAGCCGCTTCCGGCTAGACAAAGCCGAACGTCTGCAACTGCCCTCTCCCGACGGCAATCTGATTGCCCGTCAGTTCGAGCCCAAGCGTGCGTTGCTGGTGAGTTACCTGCCGATGACTGACGGCAAGCATTTGGCGGTGGTGAATACCCATCTGGGGAATTCCCATCAAGGCGACGACAGCTTGCAGCAGCAGGTGGACTTCACTGAACGGCTGCTTGATTCGTTTGAAGGTGCGGGCACTCGATGGATCGCGGGCGGGGATTTCAATTTGCTGCCCAAAGGGCAATACGGACGTATGCCCGCAGAGTTGCGTAGTGAGTACGCGCCTGGCAGCGAGCTGCAAACGTTGTGGGACAAATACCCTATGGTGCCCAGCAACGACGACACCAATGGCGATGAACGCAGGAGATGGCTTACCCGCTTTCCCAACGATCCTCGCGTGAGCGGCCCGGATCGCACCCTGGACTATCTGTTTTATAGCCCGACAATCCAGCGCATTGATGCCTCGGTTCGCCAGGACGACACGCTGTTGATCTCAGATCACTTGCCGGTGATTGCACGCTTCCACCTGTAAAAGCCAGGTTGTTGGCAATTCGGCTGAAGCGGCGTGTCAGGCTTGACGCCTCGCGAACAAGTTCGCTCCTACAGATTCAATGCCCGGTCAGGTGCGCGCGCAAACCCGTGGGAGCGGACCTGTCCGCGAAGACTGACTATCCGCCACAAAAGGTGCGTCGGCTGTACTGGCCTCTCGCGAACAAGTTCGCTCCTACAGAAAGGAACTCCTATAGTTTCAATGACGCTGCAACACGCTCGTCCCCGCATCCTTCGGCAATCTGGCCACATCGATCAACCCCAAAATCCCCAGCAGCGCGACGCCGAGAAACGCCACTCTGAAATCGGCAGGCAGGGCGTGGAGTTCGTGTCCCTGCACGGCCATGGACATCCGCAGCAGCAAGGCGGCGAATGTCACGCCGATGCCCATCGCCAGTTGAAAGAACATGCTGAACAAGGCCGAGGCTTCGCTCATCCGCGCCTTCGGTACATCGGCAAACCCGATCGTGTTGTAGCAAGAGAACTGCATGGAGCGCGAAAGCCCACCCAGGAACAGCACAGCAGCGATCAGCCAGAACGGCGTCTGGGCGGTAAACGCTGCGCAGGCTGCAATCGATACCACGCCAATCACGCCGTTGACCAGCAACACTGTGCGGAACCCAAAGCGCTGCATGATGGGAGTGGTAAACGGCTTCATCGCCAGGTTGCCGGCAAAAACCGCCAGCACCAGCGAGCCGGCGTCCACTGGCGATAATCCAAAGCCCACTTGAAACAACAACGGAAGCAAGAATGGCAGAGCACTGATCGCCAACCTGAAAAGCGAACCTCCGTAGATACTGGCACGGAAGGTCTGGAATTTCATCGTCGCCAATGGCAGTAGCGCGTCCGCACGATTGCGGCAATGACGCACCGCCAGCGCTGAAAAGACCAGGCCTAGCGCAACCAGCACGGCGCCGGTCAACAGTGAATTTCCGTCCTGAGCGCCAAGCCATTCCAGCCCGCCCAGAATCAGCGCACAGGCGCACGCCAACAGAACAAAACCCAGGCCGTCGAACTTGCGAACGTTGCTTTCGCGACCGGCAGGCACCAGCCAGAGCGTGGCGGCCAAGGCAAGGATGCCCAGCGGCAAGTTGATGTAGAAGATCCACGGCCACGATGCGTGGGTGACGATCAGCCCGCCCACCAATGGCCCAAGAATGGGCGCCACCAAACCTGGCCAGGTGATCACCGCGACCATCTTCACCAGATCCTTTTTCTCGGTGTTGCGCAGTACGGCCAGCCTCCCCACCGGGACCATCAAGGCCCCGCCAACGCCCTGCAGCATCCGGGCAAAGACGAACATCTCCAGGTTCTGACTCAAACCGCAGAGCAGGGACGCGAGGGTAAAAATGACGATGGCGCTGGCGAACACCCGGCGAGCCCCGTAGCGATCCGCGACCCAGCTCGACAGCGGGATGAAAATGGCGACCGCTATCAAATAGGCGCTGATACCAATGTTCATGTCGACAGCCGTGACGCCAAACCCGGCGGCCATTTTCGGCAGCGCGGTCGCAATGACTGTGGCGTCGAGGTTTTCCATGAAAAATGTCACCGCCACGACGAGCGCGATAAGGCGGGTTTGCACACTGACGCCGGAGTCGGCGATGCGTGAATCAGGCGTCGTAGGAACCGTCAACGTGGGCGACCTTTTCAAGATGTTGCAAGATTGGTAGCCACTCTATCCCAATCGACGGAGTCATTTCACTCGCGCCGATTTGCGCCAACCGCCATGGGCGACGGTCGTTCAACAACTTGTGCACCGGGCTGCTCCGTTAGCGTTGAGCGACTCGCTTATTAATTGGCAAGCCTGCCAAATCATATCTCACCCGCGAGCTAGAGCCACCGACAGAGAGCGAACAATATGGCGCCCACGATAACCCGGAATTAATCAGCCTATTAAAGCACTCAAAGACAACAACTCACTTAAATAAACTGCAAACTAAAAAGTTAGATGAAGCATGCACAACCCGGTTAAAACACACATAGTCTCGCCGCTCACAAACCGCGTCAAAAAATATCCCCCCAGCTTAAAACCCCCGAAAACACTGACTAAAATGAAAATTTGACGCCACTTTTCCGCTAATCCACAAGCGTCTCCCGGAATTATTAAACGCACCGCCTTATATTAAAATTTGACGCCAATAAAAAAGTTAAAAATATTTTCATTTAGGTAGTGGCAAAAAGCAATTGCTCATATATAACTAGCAACAGACCCGCTTTAAGTGGTTAATAAAAATGAATGCCTTACGAAGTTTGGGCCTGATCGCCCTGCAACTATTAGTTGCTGCCACCGTGTGCGCGCAGTCCAGCGTTAACAGTTCTGCAACTGTCGATCAACATCGAACGCTTAACCATAAAGACGTGGGCGGTATTGTCATTGGGCAAACCATCACACTGGCCGGCCGCGCTTTTTTTGACAGCTTCGCGGTGGCCTGGACTGAAAAGGACGAAACCGGAACGTTCACGGTGGCCATCACTGAACGGCCCACCGCGCGACTCGGCAGCCAAGTGTTCGTCGATTACGGCAACCGCCGCCTCTACCAGACATTCCTCCCACCAAACCGCACGCTCATCCCGGCCATCGGGGCTGATGCCGCCGCGCAGGTGTTCCAGGCAATTCTTGACTATCAACTCGCGCAATTCTTCGGCGACCCGGACGTGGGGCGCGATGAACTATGAAAGGTATCCCTATGCAGTGTTTATCTCTGAAGGTCATCGGCCTGACGCTTGTGTCCGGCCTGAGCCTTGCCGCACACGCCAGCGAACTGGCCTACGTACCCAATAACCCCTCGTTCGGCGGCAACCCGTTGAACGGCCCGGTCCTGCTGAACCAGGCGCAGGCGCAAAACCATTTCACCGAGAAGTCCTCGTCTTCGGGATTGTCAGGACAGACCGCCCTCACCCAGTTCAACAGCATGTTGCAGAGCGCGATTCTGAGCCGAGTGTCCTCGGCCGTGACCTCCAGCATCGTCGGTGCCAACGGCCAGCTGGTGCCGGGGGTTGTGGAAACCACCGACTTCCGTATTTCGATCACCAACCTTCAGGGCGGCCTGCTGCAGATTGTCACCACCGACAAGAACACCGGCCAGACCACACAGTTTCAAGTGAACCAACCGTAAGACCGCTGTAAATCTGCCGCAAAAAACCAATCATAAAGTTGAAAAAGGATGACTCTCCATGCAAGCACGTAAATCACTTCTGTCTCTCGCTGTACTGGTTGCATTGTCTGGCTCGGCCATGGCTGACTCCAGCACCGTCAATACCAACCAGGACGGTTCTGACCACACGATCAACGTCAATCAGCAAGGCGCGACCCAGTCGACGATCAACATCAACCAGACTGGCAGCAAGAACTCCGCCGGCTCCAAGGCATCGCTGTTCTCTCCAGGCACGCCGATCAGCCAGACCGCGACCTACAGCACCCTGAACATCAACCAGAACGGTTTCTTCAACAGCACCGCTGCCAAACAGGCTGGCAACAACAACGATGCGTCCGTGACCCAGAACGGCGGTAGCGGCTCTCTGCCGCAAGTGGCCACACTGGACCAGTCCGGCAGTTACAGCACCGCGACCATTTCTCAGGATGGCAACAACCGCACGAGCGCCAGCATCACTCAAGGTGGCGGCAGCAACAACACCGCAAGCGTCTCTCAAGCGGGCAACAGCACCATCGTCGGCGGGGGCGTTACACAGTCGGGCAGCTTCAATCTGGGCAGCGTCTCTCAGCAAAATAACAACAACACAGTGACGGCCTCTGTCAGACAGTCGGGCAACGGCAACACCGGCACCGTCTCTCAGCAATACAACTCAGCTCTGGTTTCGAGCAACTTGCAGCAGAACGGCAATAGCAACCTGGGCACCATTCAGCAAACCGGCACCCACTTCAGCTCCGCAAGTGCCTTGCAGAACGGCGACTACAACACCGCCAGCCTGTATCAGAGCGGCACCGGCCTGAACGCCGACGTTCAACAGCGCGGCAATAACAACTATGCGTCCAGCACCCAGACTGGCGCGTACAACGAAGAATCCCTGCTGCAGACCGGCAACAGCAACCGCGCGGTGGTTAGCCAGACTGGCGGTGCCGGTGGTGGTTCGTTCAGTGGTATCAACCTGGTCGGCGTGACTCAGACCGGCAACAACATGGTTGCCAACGTCACCCAGACCGGCGGCAGCGGCAACGTCGCTACGATCTACCAACACTAAGATGTTTTACCCCGCCAGCACTCTGGCGGGGTTTCTTTGCAGGAAGGGAAACCATGTGCATCCGTTCATTATCATTGATTGTCTCTGCCGTAATGTTAGTCGCCGGTTGTGCCACCTCCCGACCCGCATCGACCATTTCTCCGGCCACGCTGTCGCCTCCCACCCAGAGCCTGCGTGACCTGACCCATCTGCCTGCACCGGCTGGCCCCATCAGCGTTGCGGTGTATGGCTTGCGAGATCAGACCGGCCAGTACAAACCGTCGCCTGACAGTTCGTTTTCAACCTCGGTGACACAAGGCGCCGCATCCTTATTGATCACCGCGCTGCGTGACTCACGCTGGTTCAAACCGGTGGAGCGCGAGAACCTGCAAGACCTGCTCACTGAACGCAAAATCATTCGTGCGTTAGAGCAACCCCAGGATAAGGCACAGGTGCAATTGCCTGCATTGCGCCCGGCCAACATGCTGATCGAAGGCGCCATCGTGGCCTATGAAAGTAACGTCAGAACCGGCGGCATCGGCGTTCGCTATCTGGGAATCGGCCCATCGGAGCTTTACCGCCAGGACCAGGTGACGGTCAACCTGCGGGCCGTGGACATTAGGACCGGCGATATCATTCAAAGCATCACCACGACCAAAACCGTGTTTTCGATTCAGGTCGATTTCGGCATTTTCAAGTTCGTCTCGCTCAAGCATTTGCTGGAGGTCGAAACCGGCTTGTCGCGCAACGAACCTGTTCAGCAGTGCGTGCGCGAAGCAATCGAGACCGCGCTGATTCACATGATCGCCCAAGGCGCCCGCGACGGAAGCTGGAACCTGAAGAATCCAGACGATCTGAACAAACCGTTGCTGCAGAGCTACCTGCAGAACTACGACGAACAGATGTCGACCTTGCCAATCGCGACATCGGAACGAGACCTGCTTTCCAACGGAGACAAAAATGGTACTCAAAAATAAAAACTATTGGTGGCTCGCCGCAGCCATGTCGCTTGCCGGCACACTGTGCCAGGCGGCCGACCTGATGCCCGAGGCGCGCTATTCAGCGATTACGGTAGGCAACAGTGTTTCCACCATTTCGCAGATCGGCTCCAACAACCGCACCCGGGTCGATCAGAGCGGCGCTGCCCAGCAGCTCAGCCAGATCCAGTCGGGCAACCGAAACCTGGCGACGATCAACCAAAGCGGGATCAACAATTCGATTTCTGCTCAACAGACAGGCTCCGGCAACGGCCTGGAAGTCAGTCAGTCCGGCGGCTACAACCAGGCGGGCGTTACGCAGAACGGCACCGGTAACGCGGCCACTGTGGTGCAGAACGGCGCCTACAATCAGGCGTTCGTCGGCCAATACGGTCAAGCCAACCAGGCATCAGTCAGCCAGGCAGGTTTTGGCGGCACGGTTTCAATCACCCAATACGGCAACAACATGAGCGCCAACGCGACGCAGAGGTAGCCTGGATGATGGACGTCTCGCAATTAGCCGTATCGATCGACATGCAGCGCCAAGGCAGTGTGGTCATCATCCGCCCGCACATCGAAAACCCGACGCCGCTGTCCCTGCATTATCGAATGGCCGTGCAGCAAAGCAGCGCGAGCGGCAATGCCGGGATCAGTCAGGAAGGCGAAGTTCAAAGTGGCGTGTCCGGCAACAGCGTCAGCCTGAACATGCCTGCCGGTGCCTCCTGCCAAGTTCACCTTGAAGTCTTTCAGAACGACACGCTGCTAAAAGCCGTGAATGGCTCGTGCGGCGATGCGGTGGCCAAATAAAGTACCGATCCGCGCAGAAGCGGCCTCGGGGCACCTACACATCCTGTCGGAATGAGCGGGCGGCGTTCCGACTTGCCCGTGAAGCTTTTGATTCTGGCCGGAGGCCGTAGGAGCGGCGCTTGCCCGCGATCTGCCGGGGACCGGCAGCAAAACCTGTGTGCGCGGTGTGTCTGATGAACCGAGATGTCTGGTTTCAGGGCCGCTTCGCAGCCCCATCGTTGGCAAGCCAGACTCCTACGCCCTCCGGGCAGAAGCATGAACCGCGTTGATCATCGCCTTTTCCCAACAGCTCCGATCCGCTTCTGCCGAAGGCGT
>NZ_JBSKHW010000006.1:0-201476 GCF_057128765.1 Pseudomonas corni | reverse complement strand
GCCCTCCGGGCAGAAGCATGAACCGCGTTGATCATCGCCTTTTCCCAACAGCTCCGATCCGCTTCTGCCGAAGGCGTAGGAGCGCAGCTTGCTCGCGATCTGCCGGGCACCGGCAGCAAAACCTGCGCACGCGGTTTGTCTGATGAACCGAGGTGCCTAGTTTTAGGGCCGCTGCGCGCCCCATCGTTGGCAAGCCAGACTCCTACGCCCTACGGGCAGAAGCAGCATGTCAGTTGGACGGCTTTGCCCTCCGGGCAGAAGCATGAACCGCGTTGATCATCGCCTTTTCCCAACAGCTCCGATCCGCTTCTGCCGAAGGCGTAGGAGCGCAGCTTGCTCGCGATCTGCCGGGCACCGGCAGCAAAACCTGCGCACGCGGTTTGTCTGATGAACCGAGGTGCCTAGTTTTAGGGCCGCTGCGCGCCCCATCGTTGGCAAGCCAGACTCCTACGCCCTCCGGGCAGAAGCAGCATGTCAGTTGGACGGCTTTCTCGGCTTTATCCGCGCGGTGGGTTCTGCGATCAATGGGTCATCCGGCCAGTAATGCTTGGGGTATCTGCCTTTCAAGTCTTTCTTCACTTCGGCGTAGGTACTGCGCCAGAAGTTGGCCAAATCCTGAGTGACCTGCACCGGGCGCCGCGCCGGGGATAGCAGGTGCAACTTGACGATCTGCCGGCCGTTGGCGATGCGGGGTGTGTCGGCGAGGCCGAACAGCTCCTGCAAACGCACCGCCAGAATCGGCGGATGCTCGCTGTAGTCCAGCCGGATCGATGAGCCGGACGGCACGCTCAGGTGATGGGGCGCCAGTTCATCCAGCCGCTGCGGCAGCGGCCATGGCAGCAGGTTATGCAGGATCGAGGACAAGTCCAGATTGCCGAAGTGGCTCAGCCGCGACACTTTGCCCAAGTACGGCAACAGCCAATCTTCTAAGCCACCCAGCAACGCCTCATTACTGACATCCGGCCATTCGCTGCTGTCCTGCTTCGCCAGATCCAATAGCCGAAGCAACCCCACCCGCGCTTGCCACTGACGCAGTTCAGGCGTCCACGGCAGCAGTTCCAGGCCCTTGCGCCGTACCAGCGCCAGCAACGCATGCCCTCGCGCCGAATCGTCCAGCCCGGTCAACGGCTCGCGACTGACAATCAGCTCCCCGACCTTGCGTTGGCGTTCAGCGCGAAACACGCCCTCGCGCTCATCCCAGTCCAAGTGATCGACCTGCGTCACCTGCTCACGCAATACCGAATCAAACAAAGCAGGATCAAACTCAGCTGCAAGATAAATCCGCTCTTCGCGCTGGCCCTGACGACTGCCAAGATCCGCCACAACCAGCCACGGTTGCTTCATCAATGCATCGGCCTCGGCAAACAATGCCGCACGACCATTGGCCAGACGATATTCCGCGCCACCCGCACGACGTTGCTGGGCGACACGGTCCGGATAAGCCAGCGCCAGCAACGCGCCGAGCCAACGCGGGTGATCCGGATCAGCAACCGGGTCCGTCACTGCGCCACGCAAATACCCTCGGTACTGCCGCGCCAGTTGCTTCGCCCGTTGTACCCCGCCTTGAGCGCCGCGAGCTGCACGTTCGGTCCCGGCGAGCAGGGTCAACCGGGTGTAGAGATCGGCACCCGCGCCACGCAGAATATCGCGCTCGCCCAGCAAGGCCGCGACATCGCACGCCAGCGCCCCCAGACCCAGGGCATGCCCGCGCAGCAGCAAATGGGCGATACGCGGATGAGCCGGGACTTCGGCCATGGCCTGACCGTGAGGTGTGAGCTTCCAGTCTTCACCAGGCTTGCGCACCAAGGCGCCCAAACGCCCGAGCAAATCCTGCGCCTGGGCGTAAGCCGCAGCAGGCGGCACGTCGAGCCAAACCAGTTGAGACGGTTCAACGCCCCAGCGCGCCAGCTGCAGACCCAGCCCGGCAAGATCTGCCTGCAATACTTCCGCCGCACCGTACGCCGCCAATTGCTCGTGCTGACTTTCAGACCACAACCGATAACACACGCCTGGTTCCAACCGCCCTGCCCGACCGGCGCGCTGAGTGGCACTGGCGCGGGAGATGCGTTGAGTGTCGAGCCGGGTCATTCCGCTACCAGGATCGAAACGCGGCACCCGCGCCAATCCGGCATCGACAACTACGCGTACGCCGTCGATGGTGATGCTGGTTTCAGCGATGTTGGTCGCCATCACCACTTTGCGGGTGCCCTTGGGCGCAGGCTCAATAGCCGCGCGCTGGGCATTGAGGTCGAGCTCGCCATGCAACGGGCAGAGCAAAATATCTTTGCGCTCGCCCAGCGCATCGGACAGTTGTTGATTGACCCGGCGAATCTCCGCCTGCCCCGGCAAGAACACCAACACGCTGCCTGTTTGACTGCCCAGCGCGTCGAGCACGGTCTGCACCACGCGCGGCTCGATGAATTCACCTGCCTGGAAAGGCCGTCCCCACTGCATCGCCACCGGGAACATGCGCCCATCGCTGCGCACGACCGGCGCCTCATCCAGCAACGCCGACAGACGCTCACCTTCCAGCGTGGCCGACATCAGCAATATCTTCAGCGGCTGCTCATCACGAAACAAAGCGCGGCCATTGAGGCTCAGCGCCAGCGCCAGATCAGCGTCCAGACTGCGCTCGTGAAACTCGTCAAAAATAACCAGCCCCACGCCCTCCAGCGCCGGATCGTCCTGCAAACGCCGGGTGAGGATGCCTTCAGTCACCACTTCGATGCGGGTGTTGGGCCCCACTTTGCTGTCCAGCCGAATGCGATAACCAACGGTTTCGCCAACCTTCTCTCCCAGCTCCGAGGCCAGGCGTTCCGCTGCGGCTCTCGCGGCCAAGCGTCGTGGTTCGAGCATCAAGATGGTTTGCCCCGCCAGCCACGGCTCATTGAGCAGCGCCAGCGGCACCCGCGTGGTTTTACCCGCACCGGGTGGTGCTTCGAGCACGGCTTCGTGGCGCTGGGCGAGGGCTTCGCGCAGGGCGGGCAGGACAGCATCGATTGGCAGAGAAATCATGGAGGCTCCAGAACAGGCCGCCGATTATACGGTGCCGTTCTCGGCTTTGTTGGTTGACGCTACGAACCGACTTGGCGCTCGGATAGTCTTAGCGATTAAGCATTTGCCTTGTATAGTTGCGGCTTCCTCTGAGGAGACATTCATGCGCATTCCTTCCCGTTTGATCGGCGGCGTTCTCGTTGCCACCCTGCTCACACAACTCACCGCCTGCGGCAGCATTTTCTACCCTGAACGTCGCGGGCAGATTCAAGGCAACGGCAAGATTGATCCGCCGATTGCCCTTCTCGACGCCGTCGGGCTGCTGTTCTATATCATCCCCGGCGTGATCGCGTTTGCGGTCGACTTCGCCACCGGCGCGATTTACCTGCCCGACAGCAAGCACGCTCAAATTGACCCACAGAAGCTGCAGCCCGCCGTGCGCACCGACGGCAGCATCGATAACGCCAAACTGCAGGCCATCATTCAGACCGAGCTAGGCCGCAACCTGCCGCTGGACGATCCACGCCTGATCCAACACAAAGGCAGCGCCGAGCAACTGGCAAGCATGGGCATTGTCCCGGCTGCTTGATGCCGACACTGACTTGCAATACTGATCCGATTTGAAGGAAGCCACATGATCACCACCCCCGAACACGTCCGATTGCTGCGCCTGGCAACCCGGGCCTCTCTGGTGGTTGCCAGCACGCTGATCGTCGCAAAAGCCATCGCGTGGTGGCTGAGCGGCTCGGTCAGTTTGCTGGCTGGATTGACCGACTCGATGCTGGACGGCGCCGCTTCTTTCCTCAATCTGCTGGCGGTGCATTACGCGCTGCGCCCCGCCGACGATGATCACCGTTATGGCCACGGCAAGGCCGAAGCGCTGTCGGGCATGGCCCAGGCGCTGTTTATTGCGGTCAGTGCATTTTTGATCGGCTATCAGGCCATCGAGCGCATCTTGCATCCCGAGCCGGTTGGCGCGGCGGGGCTGGGCATTGCTGTGATGCTGTTGTCGATTGCGCTCACCATTGCGTTGCTGATGCTGCAACACAAAGTGATCAAGGAAACGGGCTCGGCCGCCATTCGCGCCGACTCCCTGCATTACCGCTCCGATCTGCTGCTGAACGTCAGTATTTTAGTGGCGCTGGGGATGGCTTACTTCGGATACGCGCAGCTGGATGCGTGGTTCGGCCTCGCAATTGCGGTGTATATCCTGTGGAGCGCCATTTCGATTGCACGAGAAACGGTGTCCGTATTGATGGATGCCGAACTGCCGCTGGACGTCAGTGCGCGCATGCTGGAACTGGCCCAAAGTGTACCGGGCGTGCTGGGTGCTCATGATTTGCGCACTCGGATTTCCGGCAACCACTGGTTCGTGCAATTGCATCTGGAGCTGCCGGGATCGTTGACGTTGACGGCTGCGCATACGCTGTGCGATGCCGTTGAGCATGCAATCAACGGCGAATTCCCGAGGGCCGAAGTGCTGGTGCATGCCGACCCTCAGGAGGTCGTCAATCGAGCGGCTATTTAAGCATCAATTGACGGTGTAGCCGCGACCCACCAGACAACCCGCCATCGCTTGCTGGTAGATGCCCAGCACTTCTGGCGCGGGCGCGTACGTGGCGGTCGACGGGTTGAAGTTGCTCTGGGACACCGCGTAGTTATAGCAATCGTATCGATCCTGCTGGATCTGCTCCGGGCCCTGCCCGTTTGCAGGGTAAGCCGCTATGTCGTACGGATCGCCCTGCTGTTGCTGTTGCTGTTGCTGTTGCTGTTGCTGTTGTTGTTGCTGTTGTTGCTGCTGCAACGGCGGCGCCTGAGTCGGTGAGTACACAGGTTCGACGTTCTCGGGCGGCTGGGCCACTACGTATTCCTGGGTGTTCTGTTCGTAGGTGTAATAGGTGCCTGCCGCGAGGAAGAATAACGCGCTGCCCAGCCACACCTGCTGCGCGTAGTCCGGCAACTGCCTCACGCGAACGCCACGCGGCGGCTCGACCACAATGTAGCGTGGGCCTTGTGGGCGATACCAATAGCCGCCTGAATAAAAGTAATCCTGACCGCGATAAGGCACTCGCGAGTAGCCGCCGGGGATCCGGTCTATCTGGTAACCGGGGCGGTAATGCGGGCCTGCGCCCCAACCATTACCGTGGCCGTTGTCTGGACGACGATCGTTGCCGCCGCGCCAGGATTGGTTCTGGTTGCCTCGGGGGATGTCTTCGTAGAAACCCTGGCGCGGCGGCTGGGTTTGCCGGGTTTCATTTGGCCGCGGCTGGATCGGCAGATTGCTTTGACGGTCCTGCGCCTGCCGGTTCTGTATCTGTCGCTCTTGAGATTGTCGCTGTTGCTGTTGCTGCTGTTCCTGGCGCTGTTGCTGCTGCCGGTCTTGCTGCTGCTCTTGCTGTTGGCGCTGCTGTTGCTGACGCTCTTGCTGATCGCGCTGCTGGTTGGATCGCTGCTGGTTCTGATTCTGGCGCTGCTGTTCACGCTGCTGCTGACGTTGCTGCTCTTGACCCTGTTGCTGCTGACGCTGCTGTTGTTGAATCTGTTGCTGCTGTTGCTGCTGTTGGTTCTGTTGTTGCTGCTGCCCGCCGTTGGGATTGCCACGGTTGGACTCACGTGGATTATTGTCCTCGGCCAGACCCTGCACGCTGATGCTCAACGACAACAGGCTGACACCTGCCAAAAGCCAGATGCGCGTTTTCATGCTTTCCTCACTGCGGCTCGGATACTTATTGATAGGACTGCATTCACGTTGCGCCGTTCGCGGCACTCCATCAGTGAATCTGCCCGGATCGAGTCGTCGAGGCACTTAGATCTTTCCGCTTTCAATCACAGGCGAATCTTGAGGAGGTCTGGTTCGGGTTGTTTTAACAGGCAGCATAAGCAGTCTGGAAAACCTGTAACGGCTGCACAGATGATAAAGGGCCAACGAAATTAACGTTGGCAAAATGAAAACAGCCAAGCCCACAAGGAAATCTGAACGAGTAAATCTAGACAGCAATGGCCCCAACGTAAAAACCAGAGGGGAGTGAAAGATCAGTATGAACAGGCTGGCTTTACCGCAGTAACTGAAAGCCCTGCGCAAGGGTGCCGCTTTAGAAATATAGAGCGCTACATACAATAAGGCCACGATCCCGGCAATCGCTTTCAAAGGCCCTACGAAGACATAAGGATAGAGACGGATGTTCATATCCAGCTTGGGTGGAAACACCAGGCATAGGCCAACGAGCACCAGCACGGAAACCGCTGCGTACACATGATTTACCTGCATCGCCTTGATCCGGGCTGACAGAAAATAACCGACTAAAAAGAACGAGCTTGAGATAAACAATAAATCTGCACTTAAAGGCAGTCCGCAATCGAGAAGTCCGGAGTTGAAAAGCGTCTGTTTCATGCAGGCCGGATTGATCTTGAAGCTTGTAAAAGCGTTGATCAGGAAGAAGCCCAACACACTAAAGACGATGAATAACGCCAGCAAGGCCACCTTGGACCGAAACAGTCCTCTGCTGTGTTTGATCACGATTGCCGAGAACACGCACACCAGCCATAAATGCGGTATGAACCATAGAGGCGGCCAAGGAATGGTAAACCCGGCGAGATAGGTCATGCTCAACGCAAGCGTCTCAATCGACGCCTTACCCACCACTATCTTGGCGACACCGATCAACAGGATGACCACCAGACAGGGTTTCAGTAAAGCATCGGCCTTTTCCCAGGCGATACGTCTTAAATTCCCGTCTCCCAGTGAAAACGTGACTCCGGACAGGAAGAAAAAGAATGAGACCACAAAAGCAAACAGCCCATCAGAAACCGCGGGAAGGGCTTTGCTGAACGGCCCGTTGTGCATAAGCACTATCAGCAGGATGCCGACACCCTTTGCGCAATCGATCATCACATTTCTGGGTTTTGCATCAGACGCTGAGAGTCCGGTGCTACCCACTGCACGCTGGGGGATGGCAGACATAATCGAGGTCACCATTGGGTAGGAGACCCGAAGAATGCACCCCCAACGCATCAAACGCCATCCGGCTGATCGTATTAACTGGGCAATCGCGCACAAAAAAAGAGGGCCACTCGGCCCCCTTCTGGGAATTTCGTCCTGGCTCAACGCTTTTGACGTCGGCTCACCTCACATCGTCTTCTGGACAGTGTGTAGCCCGGGGGCCTTTCCAACCCTGTTGGGTTGGCGGCCGCAGCTAACCTGATTCGGAGAGCCGCGCTGGACGCTATGTCCGGGCAGTGATTCTGTTAAAAAGAATAGGCTTTAGCTCGGAGCAGGGGATTGCGAAGATTGCTGACAAAAACGTCACTTGCGCAATTTTTACCTTCAGATTCATAATCCGGCGCAATCCAACGAATAAAGGGGCAATTCGTGAGCAAGCTCGATAGGTATGACCTGAGTATTTTGGCTGAGCTGCAACGTGATGCTCGCATTTCCAATCAGGAACTGGCCGAACGCATCGGCCTCTCTCCGTCCCCTTGCTCACGACGGGTCAAGCAGCTGGAAGACGACGGCTATATCGTCGGCCAGGTCGCCCTGCTGGACCGCAAGAAGCTGGGCCTGAGCCTTACGGCCTACGTGTTGATCGGCATGGACCGACATACGCCGGACCGCTTCGAGCACTTCGAACAGCAGATCCGCACGCTGCCACAGGTATTGGAGTGCAGTCTGGTGACGGGAGTCGATGCCGATTACCAGCTCAAAGTGGTCGTGCCGGACATGGATCATTACCAGAAATTCCTGCTCGGCCACCTGACCCGCATCGACGGCGTGACCAGCGTGCGTTCAAGTTTTGTACTCAATCAAGTACTGGCCAGCACCGAGCTGCCACTGGTTCACCTGCGCGGGCAGGCTGCCAAGGTCGACTGACAACAGGAGCGAGTTCGATGGATCCGGCCGTTTTTGAAGAATGGATGATGACGATTCTGGTGACGATTCTGGTCGGCTTCATGGCCTTTATCGTTTGGGACCTGGCGAAGAAGTCCAAAGCCGGGCGATTCGGCACGATCATATTGTTCAGCGTGCTGGGGCTGGGCGTGCTGGCGTTTGTGATCAAAGAGGTGGTGATTGCTTACATCGAACAGTCCAATTAGTCCTACACACCGCAATCCATTGTAGGAGCTGACGAGCCGCCGAAGGCTGCGAAGCGGTGTGTCAGACGAATCGCAATCGCAGCCTTCGGCGGCTCGTCAGCTCCTACAGGTGTCCGGTGTATGGCTCACAATTTGGCTGGCACTTCCCGCCACTGCCCCTGGTCCAGCCCTTCAATCGTCCAGTCGCCAATCCGCACCCGCACCAATCGCAGCGTCGGCAGCCCAACTGCTGCGGTCATGCGCCGGACCTGACGATTACGCCCCTCTTTGATCACCAACTCCAGCCAGCTGGTCGGCACGCTCTTGCGGAAACGCACCGGCGGATTGCGCGGCCACAGGTCGGGCTCGTCCAGTTGCCGGGCTTGCGCCGGTAGGGTCGGGCCGTCGTTCAGTTGGACGCCATCCCTTAACTGCTGCAATTGCTCAGCCGTTGGCTCGCCCTCGACCTGTACCCAATAGGTCTTGGCGAGTTTGTGTTTGGGGTCAGCGATTCGCGCCTGAAGCTGGCCGTCGTTGGTCAGCAACAACAGGCCTTCGCTGTCTCGATCAAGACGTCCTGCGGGGTAAATGCCGGGGATCTCGATGAAATCCTTGAGCGTTGCGCGACCTTCGCCATCACTGAATTGCGTCAACACATCGAACGGCTTGTTGAACAGAATCAACCGAGGCTCAGCGGGGGGTGCTTTGGCGACACGACGAGGACCGCCCGCACTGTTGGGCGCAGGACGACGGGAAACGGGGCGTTGGATGCGGGACATACGAACTCGAAACACAGAAACAGAAAGGGCCACTTTAGTGGCCCTTTGCGCAAATGCCTAACGAATCAACGGAACGGAGGTTCGTCGAAGCTGCGCAGTTTGCGTGAGTGCAGCGAGTTGAGCTGAGTGCGCAACAAGTCCAGGGCAGCGATGCCGATCTTCAAGTGCTGAGTGACCGCGCGCTCATAGAAAGCGTTGGCCGAGCCCGGCAGCTTGATTTCGCTGTGCAGCGGCTTGTCCGACACACAAAGCAGTGTCCCGTACGGCACGCGCAAGCGATAACCCTGGGCGGCGATGGTGCCGCTTTCCATGTCCACCGCAACCGCGCGAGACAGATTGATTAACGGCCGTTCCTGAGCCCAGCGCAGTTCCCAGTTGCGGTCGTCGTAGGTCAGGACGGTGCCGGTGCGCAGACGTTTTTTCAGGTCTTCGCCACGCTCGCCGGTGATCTGTGCCGCCGATTCCTGCAACGCCAACTGCACTTCTGCCAACGCAGGGATCGGGATGTTCGGCGGCAGCACGCGGTCGAGGATGCCGTCGCGGCGCATGTAGGCGTGGGCCAGCACGTAGTCCCCGATGGTCTGCGACTGACGCAAGCCGCCGCAGTGGCCGATCATCAGCCAGCAATGCGGCCGCAGCACGGCCAGGTGGTCGGTGATGTTCTTGGCGTTGGACGGCCCTACGCCAATGTTGACCAGGGTCACGCCATGGCCGTCTTCGGCGATCAGGTGGTACGCCGGCATCTGGTAGCGATGCCAGACCACGCCAGCGACGATGGCCTGCGCCTCGCCGTGGTCCATGCTCTTGTCGACGACCACGTTGCCCGGCAACACCATGCGCACGAAGCGCGGGTCATCACGCAGTTTTTCCAGCCCATGAACAATGAACTGGTCGACGTAACGGTGGTAGTTGGTCAGCAGAATCCACGGTTGAACGTGACGCCAGTCGCTGCCGGTGTAATGCACCAGGCGGCGCAGAGAGAAATCCACGCGTGCGGCGTCGAACAAGGCCAGTGGCAACGGATCGGTGTTGGCCCAGTCGTAAAGGCCATCGGCGATACCATCGGTGGCGGCAGACAAATCGGTGCTTGGGAAGACGCGAGCCAGAGTCGCCGCCGTTACGCCAGTACCGGCCAGCTCATCGCCCTGCTCGACCACATACGGGTAAGGAATGTTTTGCTCGCTGACGCCGACCTCGATGGTGACGGTGAAGTCATTCATCAGCGGGACGAGTTGTTCGAGGAGGTATTTACGGAACGCGGCCGGGTGGGTCACGGTGACGGTGTAGGTGCCAGGTAACTGGACTTTGGCGTAGGCCCTGGTGGTCAGTGGGACTTCGCCCTGTGTTTGATAAGTCAGGCGCAATTCCGGATAGCGGAACTGCAACCGCTCAGCGGCGGTGGGCTCGACGCGGTCCTTGAGATAGCGCTTGAGCGCCTGGCTCAAGGCAGTGGTTGCACGAGCGTGCAGCTCGGCCAGCCGATCCACGGCTTGCTCGGCGGTTTCTACGACAATAAAAGCTTCGGTCACGATGCGCATCCTTCTGATCTTGCAGGCCTCCATCTTGCCTGCATCCCATTGCGAAGGCACTACAAGCTTGCCGATTACCGCAGATCGGTGCTTGTGATTCTGGCCGAAGGCTATGGTGATTTGCGGATGCCGTTAACGGCTTCTCGCAGACCCACGCCGTTGACTCTGGCCGAAGGCCGTAGGAGTCCGGCTTGCCGACGATTGCTCCGGGGTCGCGTCCGACCGCAGCAGTCATGAAACATGCGAACGCGGTGTGCCAGACCTAACGCATCTGCAGGTTTACTGCCGGTGCCCGGCAGATCGCGGGCAAGCCACGCTCCTACGCCCTCCGGGCAGAAGCGGATTTGCGTATGCCATCAAGGGCTGGCTGCCGACCTACGCCTTAACAACTGATCGCAGACCCACGCCGTTGATTCTGGCCGAAGGCCGTAGGAGTCCGGCTTGCCGACGATCTGCCGGGGACCGGCAGCAAACCATGCGAACACCGTGTGTATGAGGTCGAGCACAAAACTCGTGGGAGCGGACCTGTCCGCGAAGGCGGCGTCGTGGGCAACACATATCCATCGGCAGTACTGACCTCTTCGCGGACGGGTCCGCTCCCACGGGAAGTCAATCCATCGCAAGCCAAATCATCATCCGATCTGCGGCGAGGACCGGGCGACGAGCGCTTCGGCATCCACGCCGCGCGGCAACGCGCCGTACACCCGGCCGGGCTGCTCCAGCCGCCCTGCAATAAACCCGTCACTCACCACCGAGTTGCCCGCCTCCAAAAGCAGTTTGGCCTGCAGGCCGACGGCGATGTCTTCGGTCAATTGCCGAGCGCGGTACTGGATGTCGCTGGTGTCTTTGAACGCGGTTTTCAGGTTCTCGATATGCGCAGCCAGTCGCTTGTCGCCGTGACCATCGCCCAATTCCTGAAACAACGCATCCAGCACGCCCGGTTCTTTAGACAGCGCCCGTAACACGTCCAGACACTGCACGTTGCCCGAGCCCTCCCACGTCGAGTTGACCGGCGCTTCGCGGTACAGGCGCGGCAGGATGGTGTCCTCCACATAACCAGCGCCGCCCATACACTCGGCCGCTTCGTTGATCATGGCGGGCGCACGCTTGCAGATCCAATACTTGCCCACCGCCGTGACCAACCGGGCGAAATGCGCTTCGTGCGGATCATCCAAACGCTCAAGCGCGCGGCCCATGCGCAGGGTCAGCGCCAGCGCCGCTTCGCTTTCCAGCGCCAGATCCGCCAGCACGTTTTGCATGAGCGGTTGTTCGCTGAGCACCCGCCCGCCCACCGTACGATGGGCGCAATGGTGCGCGGCCTGCGTCAACGCCTGACGCATCAAGGCGCTGGAACCGGTCATGCAGTCGAAGCGGGTCATCGCCACCATCTCGATGATGGTCGGCACGCCGCGCCCTTCTTCGCCGATCATCCAGGCCAGCGCGCCGCGAAATTCGACCTCGCTGGAGGCGTTGGACCAGTTGCCCAGCTTGTCCTTCAAGCGCTGTATGTAGAACTCGTTGCGGGTGTCGTCCGGGCGGTGGCGCGGCAGCAGGAAACAGCTCAGGCCCTTGTCGGTTTGCGCCAGCGTGAGGAACGCATCGCACATCGGTGCCGAGCAAAACCATTTATGACCGATCAGCTCATAGGCCTGCCCCGGCCCCGGCTGCCCGACCGGATAAGCGCGTGTGGTGTTGGCGCGCACGTCGGTTCCACCCTGCTTCTCAGTCATGGCCATGCCAATGGTCGCGCCGGCTTTGTGGGCGATGCCGACGTTGCGCGAGTCGTATTCGGTGGCAAGGATTTTCGGCAGCCAGATTTCGGCCAGATCCGGCTGAAGCTTGAGCGCGGGGACGCTGGCGAAAGTCATGGTCAACGGGCAACCACTGCCCGCCTCGGCCTGGGTGTGCAGATAACTCATGGCGGCGCGGGCGACGTGAGCGCCTTCGCGGGGATCGGTCCAGGGCAGCGATGGGATGCCATGTTCAACGGCGATGCGCATCAACTGGTGATACGCCGGATGAAATTCCACCAAGTCAATGCGATGCCCGTAGCGGTCATGGCTGGCGAACACTGGCTTGTTTTTATTGGCCAGAAAACCGGCTTCCATCAGCGGCCCGCCAGCCAGGGCGCCGTAAGCATCGATGCGCGACTGCGCCCAACCGGCCCCATAGCGCTGCGACCACTCTTGCAGCGGCAGGTCGATGCGATACAGGTTGGTACCGTCGAGCGACGGAGGCTGGTTGGTGACGTCGTGGGTTTCAGCGAACTGATGCAGGTTCATGGCGCTCTCCGGTCGGTCGGCAGATGCAGATCAGTGAATCACGCACCTGCTCCGAGAAAAAGCGCCATAGACGACGAATCGACGGCGGTTTTGCGTGATCAGGATCACCTGTAGGAGCGCGCTTGCCCGCGAATGAGGTTTTTCGGTGACCGACTCATTGACTGGAAATACGCCATCGAGTGGCAAGCGCGCTCCTACAGAAAGTGGCGCCTTCAAGTATTCACCTGGCCCGCAATACATCCAGACTCAAGCGAAACTGACTCCCCGCCCCAGGCTCGGACTGATGACTCAGACGACCGCCTTGCAGCTCGATCAATTGCCGACAAATCGCCAGGCCAATCCCCAGGCCGCCGTACTCCCGCGTCATCGAACCGTCGACCTGAAAGAAGGTTTGATACAGCGTCGCTTCATCTAGCCGACTGAAGCCGATGCCGGTGTCGATCACATCGATCAACAGGCGCACGTGCTGCGCATCCGAATATTGGCCGGAGACCCTGATCTTGACCGTCCCTGTCGAGGTGAATTTGACCGCGTTGTCCAGCAAGCACTCCATGCACTGGCGCAGCTTGGCAGCGTCGCCCATCAAGCTATCGGGCATCGCCTCGTCGACGTCAACGCTCATGGTCAGCCCTTTCTCCCGGGCCTGTGGCTCATGACTGCTGCGCACCTGAAACAACACGTGGCGCAGGCTGAACATTTCATTGCGCGCCTCGATCCGACCGGCCTGCAATTCGGTCAAGGTCAGGATGCCGTTGACGATGCCCATCATGTTTTGCGCCGAGTCGGACGCTGTCTGGCGATACAGCTCGATGTCTTCTTGCGTACCCTCCATTTGCATCAGTTCCAGCGAGCCGATCACGCCGTTCATGGGTGTGCGCAGCTCATGGGTCAGGGTGGCGAGGAACTCGTCCTTCAAGCGGTTGCTGATCGCCAGTTGTTGGTTGAGCAAAGCCAGATCGCGGCTGGCCTGGGCGGTGATCTTCGCTTGCTGTTCGCGCATGCTGTTGATGCGGTCGGCCAGCGCCAGGGACAGCAGGGCCACTTCAATGACCGAGCCGATCTGACTGGCATACATGGTCAGGAACGTGTTCGGCAAAAAGCCAAGTAACATGGTGGCGTTAATCGCGCCGCCCAGCAGAAACGCTGACCATGCGAGGATGAAGTACCGTGCGACACGCTGCCCCTTGAGCCCGGCAACGATGCCGATGAAAAACACCGCCAGCGTGAACACCAGCACCAGCCCGGTCACCAGGCGCAATGCCAGGCCGTAATCTGTAACCAGCGACAACACCATGATTGCGCCCGCGCAGATCATCATCAGCACCAGCGGCAAATCGAGCCAGCGGCCGAGTTTGGGTGTCTGCAACAGCGTTCGGGAGAACTGGCTGGCGAACACAATTGCGGCAGAGATCAAAAACGTAGTCGAGACGTTGGCCCACCACGGGTTGTCCGGCCACAGGAACTCAATACCTGCGCCATTGACCGACACCTGATAGAGGCCAAAGCAGGTGATGTAGAGGATGTAGTAAAGGTAGCTGGGGTCGCGGACGCTGAGAAAGATGAACAGGTTGTAAGCCAGCATTCCCGCCAGCACGCCATAAATGATCCCGAGAATGTACAAACGTCCCGGCTGATCCTCGATGTAGGCGTGGCTGGACCATAGGATCAGCGGCGCTTGAATCGAGCCATGACTGGCGACGCGCAGGTATACCGTCTGCGGTTGATTGGGCTTCACGTTCAGATCGAATAGGTAGTTGTTCTGTTTAATCTGCCGACTGGAAAACGGCAGCATGTCCCCGGTTTGCCACGCCAGACTCAGTCGCCCGGACTCATCCGGCAGGTACAGATCGACGTGGTCCATCGGTGGATATGCGAGCTCCAGCAGCCAGTCGGGCGCAGCATCGGGATCGACCGGACGATAGTTGAGCACGACTTTGAGCCAGAATGCCGATCTGGAATAGCCAGCATTCAAAGAGGCAGTTTCCAGATGACGGAAACTCCCTGCCAGCTCCCCGGCAGCGACGTCATCGATGGTCGCTTCGCCAGCAGGGTCTTCCAGCACTTGCACGGCCTGTGCAAGCGGAAGGCTGCGGGTGTTTTCGTCAAAATCCACAGCCCAGGCCACCACCGGCAGCCAGGCCAACAACAAAATCAGTAAATAACGCGGCTTGTTAAACGGGCAACGCACTTGCAATCACTCTTTCAGACGGAAGAAACCGGACAGGATAGCTACTGATAGCCAGACGACACCATCGTTAATGATCGCATCGCCAGCTTTCCGTCGCCTTTCGGTGCAATGCAAAAGCTGAACCGTCTTGCTCACTTCATCTGCTATGTCCCACTGCATCGTGAGAAAAATCCCACGCGGACCAGCGGCCCGGCAAAAGCTTTAGTGGTAAGCTCGCGCACCATGAATATCTATAGCTCCCGCCCTGTTGTCCTCTGTCTCTCCGGTCACGACCCCAGTGGTGGCGCCGGCATGCAGGCAGATATCGAAGCCCTGCTTGCCCAGGGCTGTCACGCCGCTCCGGCCATCACCGCGCTGACCGTGCAAGACACCGTGAACGTCACCGACTTCCGTGTGCTGGACCGTGAGTGGGTGCTCGCTCAGGCCAATGCCGTGCTCAACGACTCCACTGTCGCAGCGGTAAAGCTGGGCATGCTCGGCTCGCTGGAGATGGTCGATACCGTTGTCGAACTGCTTGAAGCCCATCCACATCTGCCTTTGGTGTGCGACCCGGTGCTGCGTGCTGGTGGCGGCGGAAGGCTTGGCAAAGATGAAGTGGGTTACGCCATGCGCGAACGCCTGCTGCCCTTGGCAACTATTGCTACGCCGAACCTGCCCGAAGCGCGGATTCTCGCTGAACTGCCCGAAGGCACTGCCGACGAATGCGCGGCGAAACTGCTGCCCTTCTGTGAGCATCTGTTGATTACTGGCGGCCACGGCGACGAGCAGGAAGTCCATAACCGCTTGTACCTGCGCAACGGCCAGACCCATACCTTCACCTGCCAACGCCTGCCGGGCAGTTATCACGGTTCGGGCTGCACCCTCGCCAGCGCTTTGGCCGGACGCCTGGCCTTGGGGCAAGAGCTGGTCAGCGCTGTGCAATTTGCGCTCGACTACACTTGGCGCACGCTGCGCGACGCAGAACAGCTGGGCAAAGGTCAGTTCGTGCCGCGCCGTTTGCCGCTGGATTTTTGTTCGTAACGCCACGCAAAGAGGTTCCATCGATGAAACTACGTGGCCTTTATGCCGTTACCGACAGCCAACTGCTGGCTGGCAAATTTTTGCCGTACGTCAAAGCGGCCCTGGATGGCGGCGTGACGCTGCTGCAATACCGGGACAAATCCGGCGACGAAAATCGTCGGCTGCGCGAAGCCTCCGAGTTGCTCAAGCTGTGCGAGCAATACAAGACCCGATTGATCATTAACGATGATGCCGAAGTCGCCGCTCGCTTGGGCGTCGGCGTGCACCTGGGGCAAACCGATGGCTCGCTGCCGGATGCTCGCGCGCTGCTCGGCCACAAGGCCATTGTCGGCGCGACCTGCCATGCGCAGTTGGAACTGGCCGAGAAAGCCAAAGCTGACGGCGCGACGTATGTAGCCTTTGGGCGCTTTTTCAATTCCAACACCAAACCCGGCGCGCCGACGTGCAGTCTGGAAATGCTGGCCGAGGCCCGTAAGCGGATTCATCTGCCGATTGCCGTTATCGGCGGCGTTACTCTAGAAAACGCCGGCCCGCTGGTTGCCCACGGTGCTGATTTGCTGGCGGTGGTCCACGGCTTGTTCGGCGCCGACAGTACTCAGGAAGTCACCCGCCGCGCCCGCGCCTTCAACGATTTGTTCAAATCGGCCTGACTCGCCTCAGGCTGACCACGCACACCCTCTTCGATTCAAACAGAGACCCGATCATGTCCCGTTCTGAAATGCTGTTCGCCAACGCCCAGAAACACATCCCGGGCGGCGTCAATTCTCCCGTTCGTGCCTTCAAGAGCGTTGGCGGCACCCCGCTGTTTTTCAAGCACGCGGTCGGCGCCTACGTCACCGATGAAGACGACAAGCGTTATGTCGATTACGTCGGCTCATGGGGCCCGATGATCCTCGGCCACAGCCACCCGGACGTGTTGGACGCGGTTCGCAAGCAGCTTGAGCACGGTTTGTCCTACGGCGCGCCAACGGCCATGGAAACCGAAATGGCCGATCTGGTGTGCTCCATCATGCCGTCGATGGAAATGGTGCGCATGGTCAGCTCCGGTACCGAAGCGACCATGAGCGCGATTCGTCTGGCACGGGGTTTCACTGGCCGCGATAGCATCATCAAATTCGAGGGCTGCTACCACGGCCACTCCGACAGCCTGCTGGTCAAGGCCGGCTCCGGCGCGCTGACACTGGGCGTGCCGAGTTCGCCAGGCGTACCGGCGGACTTCGCCAAACACACACTGACGCTACCGTTCAACGACATCGAAGCCGTGAAAGTGATGCTGGCCGACGTCGGACAGGAAGTGGCGTGCATCATTGTCGAGCCAGTCGCCGGCAACATGAACTGCGTGCCCCCGGCACCGGGCTTTCTTCAGGGCCTGCGCGAAGAATGCGACAAGCATGGCGTGGTGCTGATTTTCGACGAAGTGATGACCGGTTTTCGCGTAGCCCTTGGCGGCGCGCAGGCGTACTACAACGTTAAACCTGACCTGAGCACGTTCGGCAAAATCATCGGCGGCGGGATGCCGGTGGGATGTTTCGGCGGCAAGCGCGAGATCATGTCGCACATAGCGCCGCTGGGCCCGGTGTATCAGGCCGGTACGCTTTCGGGTAACCCGCTGGCCATGGCGGCTGGCTTGACCACGCTGCGTCTGATCAGCCGTCCGGGCTTCCATGACGAGCTGACCGATTACACCACTCGCTTGCTCAAGGGCTTGCAGGCACTGGCGGACGCAGCGGGTATCGCGTTCGTGACGACTCAGGCGGGGGGCATGTTTGGTTTGTATTTCAGCGACGCGAAGGAGATTGTCACCTTCCAGGACGTGATGACCAGCGACGCCGACCGCTTCAAGCGCTTCTTCCACATGATGCTCGAAGGCGGCGTGTATCTGGCGCCTAGCGCGTTTGAAGCAGGCTTCACCTCCATCGCCCACGGCGACACAGAGTTGCAACTGACACTGGATGCGGCCGAAAAAGCATTTTCGAAATTGAAATGACAGCGAACTGTAGGAGCGCGCTTGCCCGCGAATGCTTTTGTTCAGCAACATTGATGCTGAATGACAATCCGCAATCGCGGGCAAGCGCGCTCCTACAGCAGATTATCCAGCGAGTTTCATCGGATATTTAACTCCGCTACACAACTTGAGCCCCTGAATTCAGGTGATTCAAGCCCGTGCAGCAGAAAATCAGTAAAGACTTTGTAAGGTTGCCACTGGTTATTTCATAATGCGCAGCCAGCACGTTTCGCTGGACGGGCATGCCCGCACCTTTTTCAGAGGTAAGTCGACTTCCATGAACCGCACCGGCCGCACCCTTGCATTGGGCTGCCTGTTGCTCCTTCATCCCCTGCTGGCGAATGCAGGTGGCAACTCGTTGTTGATCCCAGCGGTGGGTCGTTGCACCCTCAATACCCAGCCAGACAACCTGCCAGCCGCGTTGTTGGCTTGTCAGCAGGCGGCGCAAGGCGGGGATGCACAGGCGCAATACGAGTTGGGCG
This sequence comes from Pseudomonas corni, assembly GCF_057128765.1. NCBI lineage: Bacteria > Pseudomonadati > Pseudomonadota > Gammaproteobacteria > Pseudomonadales > Pseudomonadaceae > Pseudomonas > Pseudomonas corni. The sequence continues at coordinate 183,127 of NZ_JBSKHW010000006.1, read as the reverse complement.
AGTTCTATTACGACGGCAAAAACGCGCCCCGAGACTTGACCCAGGCTCTTAATTACTTCGAGCAGGCATCGCTGCAAGGGCATGCCCAGGCGCAGTATCAACTCGGATTAATGTTCTTCCGCGGCGAGGGCGTACAGGCCAACAATATTCAGGCGTACATCGTGCTGAAGATGGCTGCAGTCAATGGTTCTGAAGATGCACTGGACCAGGCGGACGAAGTGTCCGCGCAGATGAAGAAAGAAGACCTTGAAGTGGCGACTCAGGTATTGGGCCAGATCTTCCGCAAATACCTCCTGGAGCTGCAGACCGCTGAAGGTCGCACGCCATTTGCGCCCTTTCCTGACACCACCGTCAAACCCTGATCGCGCTTACTTGTCCGGCATCGGCATGGGAAACGGCATGACGTTCCCGGTGTGCCGCGCTTCGCTGATCTTGGCGGTGCCCATGCGCTCGACTTCATCGATACGCACGATCGAGTGCATCGGCACGAAGCTGCGCACGACACCATCGAATTGAGCCTTGAGTTTTTCTTCGCTCGGATCGACCACCACGGTGGTGCGCTCGCCAAAGACGAATTCCTCGACTTCCAGAAAACCCCACAGATCACTTTGATAGATCTGCTTGGCGTACATTTCGAACACCTGTCCCTGGTTGAGAAAAATCACCTTGTAAATTGGAGCTTCGCGTTTGGTCATAACAGGCAGGTAATGATCGGCGGTTTGAAAAGGGCGCGAACTATAGCACGCCGCTCGTTAGACGACGCTAGGAACACGGGCCCCTCATCCCTATAATGCGCGGTTCTTTGAATCACCTGATGAACACGCATGGCCAAGAAGCTTTACATCGAAACCCACGGTTGCCAGATGAACGAGTACGACAGCTCGCGCATGGTCGATCTGCTGGGTGAACATCAAGCGCTGGAAGTCACCGCTCGCGCGGAAGATGCCGATGTCATCCTGCTCAACACTTGCTCGATCCGTGAGCGGGCCCAGGATCGCGTCTACTCCCAGCTTGGCCGCTGGCGTGAACTCAAACTCGCCAATCCAGAAATGGTCATCGCTGTCGGCGGTTGCGTCGCCAGCCAGGAAGGCGCAGCCATTCGTGACCGCGCACCGTATGTCGATGTGGTCTTCGGCCCGCAAACCCTACACCGCCTGCCGGAAATGATCGACGCTGCACGTTTGACCAAGCTGCCCCAGGTTGACGTGTCGTTCCCGGAAATCGAAAAATTCGATCACCTGCCCGAGCCCCGCGTCGACGGCCCGAGCGCTTACGTGTCGGTGATGGAAGGCTGCAGCAAGTACTGCACGTTCTGCGTGGTGCCTTATACCCGCGGCGAAGAAGTCAGCAGGCCGTTCGATGACGTGATCACCGAAGTCTTCCATCTGGCGGAAAACGGCGTGCGCGAAGTGACGTTGCTGGGTCAGAACGTCAACGGCTATCGCGGCGCGACCCATGATGGGCGTGTGGCGGATCTGGCGGAGCTGATTCGAGTAGTCGCGGCCATCGACGGCATCGAGCGCATTCGCTACACCACCTCGCACCCGCTGGAATTCTCCGACAGCCTGATCCAGGCCCACGCCGATGTGCCGGAGCTGGTCAAACACCTGCATTTGCCGGTGCAATCGGGCTCAGACCGGATTCTTTCGGCGATGAAGCGCAACCACACCGCGCTCGAATACAAATCCAAGCTGCGCAAACTGCGGGCCGCTGTGCCGGGCATAAGTATCAGTTCGGACTTCATCGTCGGCTTTCCTGGTGAAACCGAGAAAGACTTCGAGCAGACCATGAAGCTGATCGAGGACGTCGGTTTCGATTTCTCTTTCTCCTTCGTCTACAGCCCGCGCCCTGGCACGCCAGCAGCGGATCTGACCGATGAGACCCCAGAAGAGCTGAAAAAACAGCGTCTGGCGGCTTTGCAGCATCGGTTGAATCAACAGGGCTACGAGATCAGCCGACAAATGGTGGGCAGCACCCAACGGATTCTGGTGACCGATTATTCGAAGAAAGACCCTGGCGAGTTACAGGGGCGGACGGAGAACAACCGTATCGTCAACTTCCGCTGCGCTGACGCGAAGCTGATCGGCCAGTTCGCCGATGTGCACATCGACGACGCCCAACCGCACTCGCTGCGCGGGTCGTTGTTGCAATAGGTGAAACCGCCCCTATCTACAATTGATACGGGCTTGTAGGAGCGCGCTTGCCCGCGATTGCGGTATTTCGGCGACATCATCGGCACCAGAAATATTGATTTCGCGGGCAAGCGCGCTCCTACAAGGAAATGCCCCACAACACCATTAGTAAGTGAGCCCTTTCGGACGAACTCCACAGGGGTTATCCTTCGGTTCACCTTAATTGCCGTCGGGCGGCCTAAAACGACCTTGAACGCACCTATAGAACCACATCGTTTCACCCTCGAATCCTTTGAGGCACGCCGCTTCGCAAATCTGTGCGGGCAATTCGACGAGCATTTGCGCTTGATCGAGCAACGCCTGGACATCGAAATCCGCAACCGCGGAAACCAGTTCGAGATGATTGGCGAGCGCACCAAAACCACTTCAGCGGAAAACCTTCTGCGCCGTCTGTATCGGGAAACCAAAAGTACCGAACTGTCGCCGGACATGGTCCATCTGTTCCTGCAGGAATCCGGCGTAGAAGAGCTGGATAACCACCCTGCTGCTGAAGTCGGCGTCGCTCTGCGTACTAAAAAAGGCATGATTCGCCCACGCGGCTTGAATCAGCAAAAGTACGTAAAGGAAATCCTCAGCAACGACATCAACTTCGGCATCGGTCCAGCGGGTACAGGCAAGACCTACCTGGCGGTCGCGGCAGCCGTTGATGCACTGGAGCGCGAGCAGATCCGGCGCATCCTGCTGGTACGTCCGGCGGTTGAAGCGGGTGAAAAACTCGGCTTCCTGCCCGGCGACCTCGCGCAGAAGATCGACCCTTACCTGCGCCCGCTCTATGACGCGCTGTACGAAATGCTCGGCTTCGAATACGTCGCCAAGCTAATCGAAAAGCAAGTCATCGAAGTCGCGCCACTGGCCTACATGCGCGGCCGCACACTCAATAACAGCTTCATCATTCTCGACGAAAGCCAGAACACCACCGTCGAGCAGATGAAGATGTTCCTCACCCGCATCGGCTTTGGCTCCACCGCCGTGATCACCGGTGACATCACCCAGATCGACCTGCCCAAAGGCACGAAATCCGGGCTGATCCATGTCATTGATGTGCTCAAGGATGTGCCTGGGATCAGTTTCACGCACTTCAAGCCTAAAGACGTCGTGCGCCATCCATTGGTGCAGCGCATCGTCGAAGCCTATGAGCTGTACGAAAGTCGTTTCAATGACCAGTCCAACGGACGGATCGATTCGCCAAGGGAAACCCGCCGCGATGCTTGAGCTGGACCTGCAACTTGCCAGTGAAGCGACCGCACCGAGCCAAGCCCAATTCCGCCTTTGGTGCGAGATGGGCTTGCGCCAACGCGCGGCGGATTCCGAACTGACGATCCGTCTGGTCGATGAAGCCGAAGGTCGGGAGCTGAACAACACGTGGCGGCACAAAGATTACGCCACCAACGTTCTGTCGTTCCCGGCTGATGTCCCCGACGAAATGCTGGATATCCCGCTGCTGGGAGATCTGGTCATCTGCGTTCCGGTAGTGGCCCGCGAAGCCGCTGAACAGGGCAAATCCCTGGACGCGCACTGGGCACATCTGGTGATTCATGGCTGTCTGCATTTGTTGGGCTACGATCACATCGACGATGACGAAGCCGAAGAAATGGAAGCACTGGAACAAACGTTGCTTGCAGAGCTGGGCTACCCCGATCCATACGCCGACGATGAAAACGTCGACTCCCCCACATTAGAAACACCCGCAAAGGAACACGAGTAAGGGCTATGAGCGAAGACCGATCGAGCAACGGGCAAAAGTCATGGTTGGGAAAACTGACCCAGGCATTTGCCCATGAGCCGAAAAACCGCCAGGAGCTGCTTGAGCTGCTGCGCGAAGCCCATCAAAACAAGCTGCTGGACAGCGAAGCGCTGGCCATCGTCGAAGGCGCGATTCAGGTCGCTGACCTTCAGGTTCGCGACATCATGGTGCCGCGTTCGCAGATGATCAGCATCCGGGCCAACCAAAGCCCTCGTGAATTCCTGCCAGCGGTGATCGATTCCGCTCACTCGCGCTATCCCGTCATCGGCGAAAGCCACGATGACGTACTTGGCGTATTGCTCGCCAAAGACCTGCTGCCGCTGATCCTCAAGGAAAACGGCGAGACCAGCGACGTTAAAAACCTGCTGCGTCCAGCCACGTTCGTGCCGGAATCCAAGCGTTTGAACGTGCTGCTGCGTGAGTTCCGCGCCAACCACAACCACATGGCTATCGTCATCGACGAGTACGGCGGCGTGGCGGGTCTGGTGACCATCGAAGACGTGCTAGAGCAGATCGTCGGCGACATCGAAGACGAACACGATGTCGAGGAAGACAGCTACATCAAGCCGCTGCCTAGCGGTGACTTCCTGGTCAAGGCGCTGACTCCGATCGAGAGCTTCAACGAGTTCTTCGACAGCGAGTTCTCCGATGACGAATTCGACACCGTTGGTGGCCTGGTGATGAATGCATTTGGGCATCTGCCAAAGCGTAATGAAATCACCGAAATCGGCGCGTACCGTTTTCGCATCCTGAATGCCGACAGCCGTCGGATTCATTTGCTGCGACTGAGCCCGCTTTCGCGCTCGTAACCTGCTTGCGTACTGTCGTTTCCGGGCTCTCTGTCCCGGACTAAGGAATGTAAATGCGCTGGATCACCCGCCCCGGCTGGCCCGGTAACTTGCTGGCCATGGTGGCCGGCGCGCTTATCACTCTGGCCTTGGCGCCGTTCGATATCTGGCCGCTGGCGATTGTTGCGCTGGTTGTTTTCTATCTTGGGCTGCGTGATCTGACGCCACGTCAGGCGCTGTGGCGCGGCTGGTGTTACGGATTCGGCCTGTTTGGCGGCGGCACTAGCTGGATCTACGTCAGCATTCACACCTACGGTGAGGCTCCGGTCTGGCTGGCGGTCTTCCTCATGGTGCTGTTCTGCGCCTCGGTGGCGTTTTTCTTCGCCCTGCCCGCCTGGCTGTGGGCGCGCTGGATTCGTCGCAATGAGGCCCCGCTGGCCGACGCGCTGGCGTTTGCTGCGCTGTGGTTTGGTCAAGAAATGTTTCGCGGCTGGTTCTTGACCGGGTTCCCCTGGCTCTACTCTGGCTACAGTCAGCTCGACGGCCCCATGGCCGGACTGGCACCGGTCGGTGGCATGTGGCTGATTTCCTTCTCACTGGCGCTCACTGCTGCCTTGCTGTGCAACCTCCAACGACTGCGCGCGCGCAAATCGTTTTTGGCTGGCGGGGTGATTCTGCTCTTGGCGCCGTGGGTGATCGGCCTGTCTCTCAAGCACCACGCGTGGACTGCACCTGCTGGCGCGCCCTTGAGCATCGCGGCTTTCCAGGGCAACGTCGAACAGAGCATGAAATGGGACCCGGCTGCGCTGAACGCACAGCTGGCCCTGTACCGAGACATGACCTTCACCTCTAAACGCACAGACCTGATTATCTGGCCGGAAACCGCCATACCGGTGCTCAAAGAGTCAGTGGAAGGTTATCTGTCGGTGATGGGTAAATTTGCCGCCGATCGCAATTCAGCGTTTATCACCGGCATCCCGCTGCGCGAGTTGAGCGGGCGCGGCGAGTATCGCTACTACAACGCAATCACTGTCGCAGGACAAGGCGACGGCACTTACATGAAGCAGAAGCTGGTGCCGTTTGGCGAATACGTGCCACTGCAGGAAGTGCTGCGCGGGTTGATCAGCTTCTTCAATCTGCCGATGTCGGACTTCGCGCGCGGCCCGGCGGATCAGTCGCTGCTGCAAGCGAAGGGCTACCAGATCGCACCGTTCATTTGCTACGAAGTGGTGTATCCGGAGTTCGCGGCAGGTTTGTCAGCTCAGAGCGATCTGTTGCTGACGGTCAGCAACGACACCTGGTTTGGCACCTCGATCGGCCCGCTGCAGCACTTGCAGATGGCGCAGATGCGCGCGCTTGAGGCCGGTCGCTGGATGATCCGCGCGACCAATAACGGGGTTTCGGCGTTGATTGATCCATACGGCAACATCACCACTACCATCCCGCAATTTCAACGCGGGGTGATGTATGGCGAGGTCGTACCGATGCAGAACCTGACGCCTTATCTGCACTGGCGCTCGTGGCCGCTGATTATTCTGTCGCTGGTGCTGGTGGGTTGGGCGTTGGTCGCGAGCCGGATTGCCAAAACCGTGTGAACAGCTTCTGTAGGAGCGCGTGTAGGGGCGCGCTTGCAGCTCTACCGATAAACCAACGGATACATCAGCAACCCTGCCGCCTCATTCAACAACTGCCCGCTCTGGGTAATCGCCTTGCCCTCGGGCAACCAACCGCCGAAGGGCCGGGCATTATCTATGCCCAGGAAACCCACAGGCGCGGCAATTACTGTGAAACCAGCCTTCTCAAAGCTCCACACCGAACGCGGCATATGCCAGGCCTGAGTGACTACCACAACACGCTTGATCCCCTGCGGCAGCAACATTGCCGCTGTCAGGGTGGCATTCTCCCAAGTGGTACGACTCAAGCCTTCTTGCCAGCGCGCGGCCACGCCGAAATCGTTTTGCAGGGACTCCGCCATGATCGCTGCCTCGCTCGGCGGTTCGCCGTAGTGCAATCCGCCAGTCACCAGAATCGGTAAGCCCGAAGCTTTGGCCATCCGCGCCGCGTAACGCATCCGCTCAAGTGCCACGCCAGTGGGAATGTCACCGCCCCAACTCGGATCATTGCGCTCGCGCCCGGAGCCTAGAACCACAATGGCGTCCGCGCGCTGAGCTAACGTCGCCCACTCACTTTGATGCAGGGGTGCATTTTGCTCGATACCCCGCGCCGCCCACTCCACAACCACCGGCATGCTCATGGCCCAGAGCCCGCCAAGGCCGAACACAAAACAGACAGCAGACAAGCGCGGACGCGAGCGGCGCAACCCGAAGGCCAGAACTATCAGAAGGAGAAAAAGACCAGGTGGCAGTAGAAGGGTTTTGAAGAAATAGCGAAAAGGCATCGAGCATCTCCAGAAGATGCTCGAAGCCTAAAAGGATTGACGCTAAGCAACAATGCTTAAAAGGCGAGCCTGACGCCCGCTGGGCTAATGCTTGAAATGTTTACTGGAACTGTAACGACTCAACTTCGACGATACGCTGGCGCGCTTTTGATCCTTTAGCCAGATGACCTTGGCCAACGGACGTGGCGCCATTACCGACTCGGCAAGCTCCCGAGAGAAACTCGATGTGCCCTTGGATGCATTTGTTGCTGGCTCTACCGCGACTTCGTTTCTATCCAGATACGCCTCGATCAACTGAACCTCGGCGTAGCTCAGTCCACGCAACTCCAGTTCCGCGGGGTGCTCGTTACGAAGCCGAACTGCTGTTCTCGCCATCTCGAGGGCCAGCCCGAGACGATCGATCAAACGCTCGTACAAATCAGGTTGTGTTGCCGTGTGCCGCAGCTCTGTCATCCGCTCACCTCACTGAAGATAAACCCATACCCTCACCATTGAGCTTAGCGGGACTGCACAAACCGGCGCGATGCAGCGACAAACGGCGGCAGAGCGCGCTTGCGGCACAAAGAGGGTTTCCCTCGGTATGGAGCCCTCATGTATGCTACGGCGCTTCCTGTAATTCCACTTCCGCTCACCCGAGCACGAACGCATCGCGCGGCCCCGGCAACTAGCCCGGCAAGCGACGCCACTGTGACCGGGCAACGCAGCGAAGGGATCAAGGGTCACCAATCTCAGTTAAAAAGTAGCCATGCACGAACTCTATCAGCCCCGCGAAATCGAAGCCGCCGCCCAGACCTTCTGGGACGAGCAAAAGTCTTTTGAAGTCAGTGAACAGCCAGGCAAGGACACTTACTACTGCCTGTCGATGTTCCCTTACCCTAGCGGCAAGCTACACATGGGTCACGTGCGCAACTACACCATCGGTGACGTGATCGCCCGCTATCAACGCATGCAAGGCAAGAACGTTCTGCAGCCAATGGGCTGGGACGCGTTCGGCATGCCGGCCGAAAACGCGGCAATGAAAAACAACGTCGCACCGGCCAAATGGACCTACGAAAACATCGCTTACATGAAGAACCAGCTCAAGAGCCTGGGTCTGGCGATCGACTGGTCGCGGGAAATCACTACCTGCAAACCTGACTACTACCGCTGGGAACAATGGCTGTTCACTCGCCTGTTCCAAAAAGGGGTGATCTACCGCAAGAACGGCACCGTGAACTGGGACCCGGTTGATCAGACCGTCCTGGCCAACGAGCAAGTGATTGACGGCCGGGGCTGGCGTTCGGGCGCGTTGATCGAAAAGCGCGAAATCCCGATGTACTACTTCAAGATCACCGCTTACGCCGATGAGCTGCTGGAGAGCCTCGACGAACTGCCGGGCTGGCCTGAGCAGGTCAAGACCATGCAGCGCAACTGGATCGGCAAATCTCGCGGGATGGAAGTGCAGTTCCCGTTCGACGTGGCGTCCATCGGCGAAGCTGGCACTCTGAAAGTCTTCACCACCCGCCCTGATACGCTGATGGGCGCAACCTACGTGGCAGTTGCCGCCGAGCACCCGCTCGCCACCCTCGCCCTTGAGCACATGGCTGCCGATAAGGCTGCCGAACTCCAAGCGTTCATTCATGAATGCAAGAGCGGCAGCGTTGCCGAAGCTGATGTCGCCACTCAAGAGAAGAAAGGCCTGCCGACTCCGCTGTTCGTCGAGCACCCGCTGACTGGCGAAAAGCTGCCGGTATGGGTCGCCAACTACGTGCTGATGCATTACGGCGACGGCGCAGTAATGGCTGTTCCAGCCCACGATGAGCGTGATTTCGAGTTCGCCACCAAATACAACCTGCCGATCAAGCCGGTCGTGCGCACCAGCGCTGGCGATCAAACGCTCGCGCCTTGGCAGGACGCTTATGGCGAACACGGCCAGCTGATCAATTCCGGCGAGTTCGACGGCCTGGATTTTGCGGGCGCGTTCGACGCCATCGAAGTCGCACTGATCAAGAAAGAACTCGGCAAATCCCGCACGCAGTTCCGTCTGCGCGACTGGGGCATCAGCCGCCAGCGCTACTGGGGCTGCCCGATCCCGATCGTTCACTGCGATACCTGCGGCGACGTGCCAGTTCCGGAAGACCAATTGCCGGTCAAGCTGCCCGAAAACGTCGTACCAGACGGCGCCGGTTCGCCGCTGGCGCGCATGCCCGAGTTCTACGAATGCAGCTGCCCGACCTGCGGCGCACCGGCCAAGCGAGAAACCGACACGATGGACACTTTCGTCGAGTCCTCGTGGTACTTCGCCCGCTACGCCTCGCCTCACTACGAAGGCGGCATGGTCGACCCGAAAGCGGCCAATCACTGGCTGCCTGTCGACCAATACATCGGCGGCATTGAACACGCGATTCTGCACCTGCTGTATGCGCGCTTCTTCCACAAGCTGATGCGTGATGAAGGCCTGGTCACTTCGAACGAGCCGTTCAAGAACCTGCTGACCCAGGGCATGGTGGTCGCTGAAACGTTCTACCGTCTGGAAGCGAACGGCAGCAAAACCTGGTTCAACCCGGCCGATGTCGAGTTCGAACGCGATGCCAAGGCCAAGATTATCGGCGCCAAATTGATTGCTGACGGCTTGCCGGTCGAGATCGGTGGCATCGAGAAAATGGCCAAGTCCAAGAACAACGGCGTTGACCCGCAGTCGATGATCGACCAGTACGGCGCTGACACCTGCCGCCTGTTCATGATGTTCGCCTCGCCGCCCGACATGAGCCTGGAATGGTCAGACTCAGGCGTCGAAGGTTCGCACCGCTTCCTCAAGCGTGTCTGGCGCTTGTCGCAAGCCCACGTTACCGCAGGCCTGCCGGGCGTACTGGACAAGACCGCGCTCAACGATGATCAGAAAGCCGTGCGCCGGTCGATTCATCTGGCGATCAAGCAAGCGGGTCAGGATGTAGGGCAGCACCACAAATTCAATACCGCCATCGCTCAGGTCATGACGCTGATGAACGTGCTGGAAAAAGCCTCGCAGACCACGCCTCAAGACCGTGCGCTGTTGCAGGAAGGTCTGGAAACGGTGGCTCTGCTGCTGGCTCCGATCACCCCGCACATCAGCCATGAACTGTGGGCAGCGCTGGGCCACAAAGATCCAGTGATCAATGCTGGCTGGCCGGTTGTCGATGATTCGGCCCTGGTGCAAGACACCCTGCAACTGGTGATTCAGGTCAACGGCAAGCTGCGCGGTCATCTCGACATGCCAGCCAGCGCCAGCCGCGAAGACATCGAAGCCGCTGCACGAGTGAACGAAAACGTCCTGCGTTTCGTCGATGGCCTGACGATCCGCAAAGTGATCGTCGTGCCCGGCAAACTGGTGAATATTGTCGCCAGCTGACTGGATCAAGCGTCTGGCGATGCCGGGCGCTGAAAATACTTCCAGGGTTGGCAGTGCCGACCCAAACGGATTCAAGGGGAGCAACAAGATGATCAAACGCAATCTGCTGGTTATGGGCCTCGCCGTATTGCTGAGCGCCTGCGGTTTCCAGCTGCGCGGTACCGGCACCACGGCACTGCAAATCAAGGAACTGGATGTCAGCGCGCGTAACCTCTACGGCGAAGTCGTGACTCAACTGACCCAAGTCCTCAAAAGCAGCGGCGTGAAGGTCTACACCGGCGCACCGTACAAGTTGATCCTGGTCCGTGAAGACGAGACCCAACGCACCGCGAGCTATGCAGGCTCCGGACGTTCGGCCGAGTATGAGCTGACCAACGTCGTGAAATATGAAATCCACGGTGTGAAGGATGTACTCCTGCTGGACGACAGCGTTCAGTCGCAGAAAACCTTCGTACACGACGGCAACAACCTGATCGGGTCGGATCAGGAAGCTGACCAGATCCGTAAGGAAATGCGCAGCGATATCGTGCAGAAGCTGATGGCTCGCCTGCAGCAGCTGACGCCTGAGCACCTCGACGAACTGCAAGCCAAAGCTGAAGCTGCCGCCAAGGCCCAAGCCGACGCAGAAGCCGCTGCACAGCGCATTCGCGACGAGACGCCTCAGCAATCGCCCGTCCAGATCCCTGCCCAGTAAAGGCCTCGGGGCTGGTCCGCCAGCCCCGACCTTCTTCGACTGATGAAACTCGCCCCCGCCCAACTCAGCAAACACCTTAACGGCACGCTCGCGCCTATCTACATCGTCAGCGGTGATGATCCGCTGCAGTGTCAGGAAGCGTGTGATGCGATCCGCGCCGCTGCCCGGCAGCAAGGCTTTGATGAGCGCCAGGTGTTCAGCGCCGATTCCTCCTTTGACTGGGGCACGCTGTTGCAGGCGGGCGCCAGCATGTCGCTGTTCGCCGAGCGTCGTCTGCTGGAGCTGCGTTTGCCCTCCGGCAAGCCCGGTGACAAAGGCGCTGCTGCCATTCTGGAATACTGCGCGCGCCCTGCCGAAGACACGCTGCTGCTGATCAGCCTGCCAAAGCTCGATGGCAGCGCGCAGAAGACCAAGTGGGGCAAGGCGCTGGTCGAAGGTGCGCAGACCCAGTTCGTGCAAATCTGGCCTGTGGATGCCGGGCAGTTGCCACAATGGATTCGACAGCGCCTGTCACAGGCTGGTTTGTCGGCCACTCAGGATGCGGTGGAATTGATCGCCGCCCGCGTCGAAGGCAATTTGCTGGCCGCCGCGCAGGAAATCGAAAAGCTCAAGCTGATGGCCGAAGAAGGTCAGATCACGGTCGAGACGGTGCAAGCGGCGGTTGCCGACAGCGCGCGGTTTGACGTGTTCGGCCTGACTGACGCAATCCTCAACGGCGAAGCCGCTCACGCCCTGCGCATGCTCGAAGGCTTGCGTGGTGAAGGGGTCGAGCCGCCGGTGATTCTTTGGGCCTTGTCGCGAGAGCTGCGGGTGCTGGCCAATCTGGCGCTGCAAGTCAATCAGGGCATCCCGCTGGACAAGGCGTTCAGCCAGGCCCGCCCGCCGATCTGGGACAAGCGCAAGCCGTTGATGAGCAAGGCGCTGCAACGCCATTCGGCCAGTCGTTGGGGGCATCTGCTAATGGACGCCCAGCACATCGATGCGCAGATCAAAGGTCAGGCGGCAGGTTCGGTCTGGAGCAGTCTGAGTCGGTTGTCGTTGCTGATGGCCGGACAGCGATTGGCGTTGCCGTCTGAATAAGTTGTCGTCTGAATAATCAGCAGGCCTCAAACTTGTAGGAGCGCGCTTGCCCGCGATATCGGTATATCCGTCGAAAGCGATCTCAAAGGAATATTGCAATCGCGGGCAAGCGCGCTCCTACAGTTTCGGCCACTGCGGTGATAGCGCACATCAATTAGACACCCCCACCAATCTGCCTGATCATCTCCCCCGCTTCATACATCCCCCAAGAGAGCACTCGCCATGAGCAAGCCGAAAAAACGGCCGAACAAAGCCAAATCCATCATCGCCCAACCACTGTTCCGAAGCCGTCAGGAACAACCGGCCAAGGGCAAAGGCAGCTACCGCCGCGAAGCCTTCCAGTCTAATAGCTGGGAGGCTTCTTCCGTTATGGCCGCTTGAATGACCGCTAGCGCGTGCGAAGCCCCGTCAAGCGGGCAGGCATGTTAAGGTCTGCACCTAACGGTTTTTCGCTCTGGACCCAAGAATGCCCTTTTGTTTTCCACGTCGTTGGCATGTGCGCCAACTGATCACTGTCTCCAGTCTCCTCATCCTGGTCGCCTGCGCAGAACAACCTACCGCCGCGGTCGCCACACCCCTCCAGGTCGCCAACACGGCGCCGAGCATTCCCAGCGCAGTCGCGCAACCCGATGACACCAATTTCGAAATCCAGCCGCCCATGACGTTTGCCGAATGGCAGTCGACATTCCGTGCCCAGGCGTTGGGTGCAGGTATCCGGCCGGACATTTTCGACACGGCCTTCGCGGGCGTGACGCCGGACATGAGCGTGGTCAAAGCCGACCGCAGCCAGCCTGAGTTCAGTCGCCCAGTGTGGGAATACCTGGACGGGGCAATGTCGGCAGTGCGGGTTCGCAAAGGCCAGGCATTGCTGACGCAATACGCAGACGTGCTGCAACAGATTGAGCAGCGCTACGGCGTTGATCGTCAGGCACTCGTCGCGGTGTGGGGCATGGAAAGCAGCTTCGGCCAGTTCCAGGGCTCGCAGTCGGTGATTCGCTCGCTGGCCACCCTGGCCTATGAGGGCCGCCGCCCGCAGTTCGCTCAGGAGCAATTGATCGCCGCTTTGCAAATCCTCCAGCACGGCGACATTGATGCGCCCAGCATGCTCGGTTCGTGGGCAGGCGCCATGGGACAGACGCAGTTCATTCCTACGACCTACAACACCCACGCCGTGGATTTTGATGGCGACGGTCGTCGGGACATCTGGAACAACCCGGGCGACGCGCTGGCATCGACTGCGCATTACTTGCAAAGCTCAGGTTGGCAGAAAGGCCAGCCTTGGGGCTTCGAGGTGCGCCTGGCGCAGGGATTCGACTACGCGCTGGCCGATGCATCCACCCGAAAGAGCATCGGTGACTGGCAGCAACTGGGTTTGAAGCTGCCGAACGGTTCCGGACTACCGGCCAATCTCCTGCAACAGCAAGCCGCTTTGCTACTGCCTGCGGGCTATAAAGGACCGGCTTTCTTGGTCATGGATAACTTCCGAGCCATCCTCAAGTACAACAACTCTTCGTCGTATGCATTGGGTATCGGTCTGCTGTCCGAGCGCTTCAATGGCGGCGGTTATGTGCTGGGTGACTGGCCGCGCGGTGATCGCCCTCTGAGTCGATCTGAGCGTATCGAGCTGCAAACCCTGCTCTCGGCCAGGCAATATGACGCGGGCGCGCCAGACGGCATCATCGGCGCCAATACGCGCAAAGCGATCCGCAGCGCGCAGCAGTCGTTTGGCTGGCCGGCAGATGGTTATCCGACCCATGAATTGCTGGACAACCTGCGTAAACCGTAGGGAAGGCGCGCCACCTGTAGGAGCGAATTTATTCGCGAATCGATGGTGCGCAGGATGAGGATTGATCACCCATACCCACGTCTCGCGAATAAATTCGCTCCTACAGGGTAAGTATTTAATTCACAGCAACGAAAACGGGCCGGATATCACTATCCGGCCCGTTTTTTTATGCGCAAGAAGCGGCGGTGTATCAGCCCGCTGTCAGCATCGACTTGACCAGGTTCGCCTGTTCGTCAGCGTGGTACGAAGAACGCACCAGCGGGCCGGACGCGACGTTCTTGAAGCCCATCTTGTAGCCTTCCTCGGCGAACCAGGCGAACACGTCCGGGTGCACGAAGCGCTCGACCGGCAAGTGGCTGCGCGACGGCTGCAGGTACTGGCCCAGCGTAAGCATGTCGATATCGTGCTCGCGCATGCGCTTCATCACTTCGATGACTTCTTCGTCTGTCTCGCCCAAGCCCAGCATCAAACCAGACTTGGTAGGAACGTGAGGCATCATTTCTTTGAAGCGCTTCAACAGCGTCAACGACCACTGGTAATCCGAACCCGGACGCGCAGCCTTGTACAAACGAGGCACGGTTTCCAGGTTGTGGTTGAACACGTCCGGTGGCGTTGCAGCGGTGATTTCCAGCGCGATGTCCATGCGGCCACGGTAGTCCGGGACCAGCGTTTCCAGCTGCACATTGGGCGACAGCGCGCGGATTTCACGGATGCAATCAGCGAAATGCTGAGCACCGCCATCACGCAGGTCATCGCGGTCAACCGAAGTGATCACCACGTACTTGAGGCGCATGTCCGCAATGGCGATGGCCAGGTTTTTCGGCTCGTCGGCATCCAGCGCCTTCGGACGACCATGGCCTACATCGCAGAAGGGGCAGCGGCGTGTGCAGATGTCGCCCATGATCATGAAGGTCGCAGTGCCGCCGGAGAAGCACTCGCCCAGGTTCGGGCAGGACGCTTCTTCGCACACGCTGTGCAGCTTGTGTTTGCGAAGCAGTTGTTTGACACGGTCGACTTCTGGCGAAACCGGAATACGGACGCGAATCCAGTCTGGTTTTTTCGGCAGGTCCACCGTCGGGATGATTTTTACCGGGATACGCGCGACTTTTTCCGCGCCGCGCAGCTTGACGCCAGCTTCCACTTTCGGACGTCCGGCGTTCACCGTAACTGTCGGGATCAGGGTTTGAACGGCGTTTTCTGTTTGAACGGCTTCAGCCGTGTCATGCGCAGTAGTCATATCAATCGATTCCGCCCGTGAGGGTCGTCTGCTCAGCGTAGTCGAGGTGTCTGACGAGCTGCGCACGCAGCCGGGCACTAACCTCGGCAAATTCAATCGGCCCTGCATGGTCACGCAGCTGGGTCATTGCCAGCCCCGCATAACCGCAGGGATTGATCCGTTTAAACGGTTCAAGATCCATGTCGACGTTCAGCGCCAATCCATGAAACGAACAGCCATTGCGGATACGAAGGCCCAACGAGGCAATTTTTGCCCCGTCGACGTAGACCCCCGGTGCGTCCGCCTTTGCCGCCGCTGTCACGCCGTAACTGGCGAGCAGAGCGATCAGGGTGTGCTCGATGCGGGTGACCAGATCACGCACACCGAAACCCAGGCGACGCACATCCAGTAACAGATAGGCCACCAGTTGACCGGGGCCATGATATGTCACTTGGCCGCCGCGATCGACCTGTACCACCGGAATGTTTCCCGGCAGCAGCAGATGTTCGGGCTTGCCAGCCTGTCCTTGAGTGAAGACCGGCGGGTGCTGCACCAGCCACACCTCATCGCCAACCTCGCGATCGCGGTCGTCGGTGAAGCGCTTCATGGCTAGCCAGGTGGGCTCGTAGTCGACCAATCCGAGGTCACGAAAGCCCAGTCTGTCAGTCATCAGAGCACCATGTGCACAAAACCGGTGGCACGCAGTTCGCTGTTGATGTCGTAGAGCTGGTCTTGACCGGTCGCGATGATATGCAGCTGAACGGTGGTGTACTTACCGTTGCTGCTTTGGCGCTCGGCCAGAGTGTTGTGGTCCACGGTTGCGTGTTTCTCAAGGATCTCAATGATCTTGTCCTTGAAGCCCACACCCGTGTCGCCGATGACCTTGATGGGGTAGTCAGCACAGGGGAATTCGATTTTTGGTGCTTTAACGTCGGTATCTGTCATGGCAGTAACGGCCTCGTAAGCCGAGAAAACGGACAGCTCCCCGCCGCGCTGGGCGGCAGGGGCACAAGGAGCGGTGAATCAGTTGAACAAGCCGTAGAAGAACAGACGGATGCTATCCCACAGGCGGCGGAAGATACCACCTTCATCGACGGCGTCCAGCGCGATCAGATTAGCAGTGTGTACAACCTTGTCGTCCAGCTTCACTTCGATTTTGCCGATGACATCGCCTTTGGCGATTGGCGCAACCAGTTGCGGGTTCATGGTCATGCTGGCGGCGAGCTTTTTCATTTCGCCTTTAGGCATGGTCATGGTCAGGTCTTCAGCCAGGCCGGCTTTGACTTGACGCTCGGTGCCTTTCCACACCGGTGCCTGGGCCAGTTCGGTGCCCTTCTGATAGAAGCTCTGGGTTTCGAAGAAACGGAAACCGTAGGTCAGCAGCTTCTGGGTTTCAGCAGCGCGCGCTTGCTCGCTGTTGGTACCGAAAACCACGGCGATCAGGCGCATGCCGTCACGTACAGCCGAAGACACCATGCAATAGCCAGCTTCTTCGGTGTGGCCAGTTTTCAGACCATCAACGGTCTTGTCGCGCCACAGCAGCAGATTGCGGTTTGGTTGTTTGATGCCGTTCCAGAAGAACTCTTTCTGCGAGTAGATCGCGTAGTGAGCCGGGTCTTCATGGATGATCGCGCGGGCCAGGATCGCCATGTCATGAGCAGTTGCGTAGTGCTCAGGGTTTGGCAGGCCGGTCGGATTCATGAAGTGGCTATTGACCATCCCCAGGTCGCCCGCAGTCTTGTTCATCATGTCGGCGAATGCATCTTCGCTACCGGCGATGTGCTCGGAAAGCGCAACGCTGGCGTCGTTACCGGACTGGATGATGATGCCGTGCAGAAGATCACTGACCGTAACCTGGCTGCCGACCTTGATGAACATCCGCGAACCACCGGTGCGCCAGGCGTTCTCGCTGATGGTCACAGGGTCGTTCTCGCCGATCTGGCCACGACGGATTTCCAGGGTCGCAATGTAAGCGGTCATCAACTTGGTCAAGCTGGCTGGCGGCAGACGTTGGTCGCCGTTGTTTTCAACCAGGACATTCCCGCTGTTGGCGTCCATCAGCACGTAAGCCTTGGCAGCCAATTGCGGTGGAGATGGCGTCATCTGTTCAGCCGCGAATACAGCAGGCGCGGTGAATAGCGGAATAAGCAGGCAAAGGCGTTTTGCAAAGGTGGTGATGTTCATCCGTCTCTCGAAAATGCTAATGGGCAAACATGCCCTCGCGGGCAAAGCTATGGTGCCAGGCGACCCTGGCAAACGCGCTCGGCCCTGGGGCTGAACGCGTGAACAGTTGCTGGTAACGCTTGCTCTGTGGCAAGTCGCCGTCGGCAGCAACTTCAATCGGGCCTCGTCGCCGAGACTCCAATCACTGATCCGACGTGACAACGCTCGGCGAGCCAAGATTGGCTGACCTTACGCTGTTTTGCAGTTGTTGGGCTTCACCCGGCGTGTCGACCGGTCCCAACCGTACCCGATAAAGCGTCTGTTGATTGCGCGCTATCGAACTCACGAAAACCGGCGCCCGAACCATCCCGCTCAGTTTGGACCTCAGCAGTTCCGCAGCGTCCGGGTTGGCGAAGGCTCCCACTTGGAGAAATAGCCCAGACGCTTGTCCTGAAACGTTTTTTTTTGCGTCGATCTGCACCGGAACAGGCGCGACTGGCGCGGCATGCTGCTGCGGTGGTGGCGTCCATTGTTCGATGGTGCCAGCGGAAGCAGTAATCACTGGCGCCGCCTGAGTGCGCACCGGCGCAGAACTGGCAACTTGCGGCTGATCGAGCATCAACGGCGCCGGCTTGCCACGCTGAGCCCAGTATTGAGCCGGGTCGATGCCTTCGACCTTGACCCGCGCCGTGCCGATTTCGGCATAACCGAGCTTCTTGGCCGCGGCATAGGACAAATCGATGATCCGGTCCGAATAGAACGGGCCACGGTCATTGACGCGCAGGATTACCGTGCGGTTGTTGTCCAGATTGGTCACACGCACGTAGCTTGGCAGCGGCAGCGTCTTGTGCGCCGCGCTCATGCCGTACAGGTCATAGACTTCGCCATTGGCGGTGTTCTGACCGTGAAATTTGGTGCCGTACCACGACGCGGTGCCGGTTTGGGCGTAGGTCGCGGAGTCGTTGAGCGGGAAGTAAGTCTTGCCCAGTACAGTGTACGGATTGGCCTTATAAGGCCCGGTGTGCAAAGTCGGCACCGCATCGGGGATACGCGAAACGTCAACGTCCCACCAAGGCGCACCGTCTTTGTGAGCCCGGTTGATGTCCAGCCCCGGCTGAGCGCGGACAATGTTGCCCTGCGGCTTGGAACGGGTGGGGGTATTTGATGAGCAACTGACGATTAACAATGTCAGCGCCGCGAAGGCCATCAGTTTCAATGGTTGTTGAATCGGCAAAGACCGCATTACTTGACGCCCCGAGCTTGAACCAATCGTTCAGACAGCTGATGCACGGCCATGGCGTACATCACACTGCGGTTGTAACGCGTGATTGCATAAAAATTCTTTAATCCCATCCAGTACTCCGGACCGTTGTCGCCTTCGAGACGAAACGCCGTGACCGGCATGTCATCGCGCAGCGCATCATGACTTGCCCAGCCCAAGGCTCGCAACTCCCCGACGGTCTTTACCGGCTCGATTCCCGGACTCAAACCCTGGTCAACGCGTTCTCCACTGACGCTGGCAGGGCTGACAACACCCTCACCCGCGACCCAGCCGTGGCGCTTGAAATAGCTGGCAACGCTGCCGATGGCATCGTCCGGATCGTTCCAGATATTGATGTGGCCGTCGCCGTCGAAATCCACCGCGTACGCCCGAAAACTGCTCGGCATGAACTGCGGCAAGCCCATCGCGCCAGCATACGAACCCTTGAGCGTCAGCGGGTCTACCTGCTGTTCACGGGCCAACAACAGAAACTCGCGCAGCTCTTTACGGAAGAAATCAGCACGGGGCGGATAGTCGAAACCCAACGTCGACAATGCATCGATCACCCGGTAATTACCGGTATTTCGGCCGAAAAAGGTCTCAACGCCGATAATCGAAACAATGACCTGAGCCGGAACTCCGTATTCTTTTTCCGCGCGCGCCAGCGTCAATTCATGCTGCCGCCAGAAGTCCACACCGCGTGCAATACGCGCATCGGTGAGGAACATCGGCCGATAATCCTTCCACGGCTTGACGCGTTCGGCCGGTCGGGAAATTGCGTCAAGAATCGACTGCTTACGCTCGACATCTCGAAAGACATCAATCAACTGCTCACCAGCGAACCCGTAATCGCGGGTCATTTCACCGACGAATTCAGCCACCTGAGGCGACCCTTCATAACTTCCGGCGAGCGACTCCTGCATCGTGCCGAGCATGCCCACCAGTCCGACCAGCGGTGCATATCGAGCTGCCCAGCCACTTACGACTTGCATTGAGTTGTTCACCTTAATCAAACCTGAGCGATCCACTTGCGGTGGGTATGGATCGACATCAAAACCCCAAACGCTGACAGCAGCGTCACGAGCGAAGTTCCGCCGTAGCTAATGAAGGGCAACGGCACCCCCACCACCGGCAACAAGCCGCTGACCATACCGATGTTCACGAATACATATACGAAAAATGTCATGGTCAGACTGCCCGCCAGCAGTTTGCCGTACAGGGTCTGCGCCTGAGCGGTGATTACCAGCCCCCGGCCAATCAGCAGCAGATAGATCAGCAAAAGCGCGCAGATGCCGACCAGACCAAACTCTTCACCCAGCACGGCAATGATGAAGTCGGTGTGGCTTTCCGGCAGAAAATCCAGGTGCGACTGCGTGCCTAACAGCCAGCCCTTGCCGAACACACCGCCCGAACCGATCGCTGCCTTGGACTGAATGATGTTCCAGCCGGTGCCCAGCGGATCGCTTTCAGGGTCCAGGAAAGTCAGGATTCGCTGCTTCTGGTAGTCGTGCATGAAGAAAAACCACATCGCCACTGCCACCGGCACCGCCGCAGCGATCACGCTGATGATCCAGCGCCAGCGCAGCCCGGCCATGAACAGCACGAAGGTCCCGGACGCCAAGATCAGCAGCGAGGTACCGAGGTCCGGTTGACGCACGATCAAAATAAAAGGGATACCAATCAGCGCAAGGCTGAGCGCCACATGCTTGAGATGCGGCGGCAGCGTGCGCTTGGACAGATACCAGGCGATGGTCGCTGGCATGATGATCTTCATGAATTCAGAGGGCTGAAAGCGAATGACGCCCGGAATATTGATCCAGCGTGTGGCGCCCATGGCGTTATGGCCCATGACGTCCACCACCACCAGCAACATCACGCCCAGCACATAGGCCACCGGCACCCATCGCGCCATAAAGCGCGGTTCAAGTTGGGCGATGACGAACATCGACACCAGACCGATCCCGAACGAGGTCGCTTGCTTGATCAGCAGGTCCCAGCTCTTGCCGCTGGCCGAATACAGCACGAACAGACTGCCAGCGGCCAGCGTCAGCAACAGGATCAGCAACGGGCCGTCGACGTGGATCTTTTGCAGAAAAGTGGCGCGGCGGCGCATCACGTCTTCGCTGGACAGGATGCGGTCGAAATTACTCTTCACGGGCCGCGGTCTCCGGAGGCTGCGTAGTACTGACGTATTCGGGTTTCAAACGTCCTTGAGCGTCGAGCAGCCAGGCATCCATCACCTGACGAACCACCGGCGCCGCGACGCCGGAGCCGGACTCACCGTTCTCGACCATCACTGCCACCACGATTTTCGGGTTGTCAGCAGGGGCGAAACCCACGAACAAGGCATGGTCGCGGTGGCGTTCCTGAATCTTGGTGCGATCGTATTTTTCGCCCTGGCGAATGGCAACTACCTGGGCAGTACCACTCTTGCCAGCAATTCTGTATTGCGAACCAATGGCAGCTTTGCGCGCCGTACCACGCGCGCCGTGCATGACCTGCTGCATGCCGTGATTGACCTTGTTCCAGTCAGACGGATCGCGCAGCACGATATCAGGCATCGGGTTGTCATCGACGGGTTTTTGTCCTTCGATGGTCTTCGCCAGATGCGGCCGATTCCATTTACCCTTGTTCGCGACCAAGGCCGTGGCCTGCGCCAATTGCAGCGGTGTGGCCTGCATATAACCCTGGCCGATCCCGAGAATGAGGGTCTCTCCGGGGAACCACGCCTGACGTCGGGTGATGCGTTTCCAGTCTCGGGAGGGCATCAGACCGGGTGATTCTTCAAACATATCCAGTGACACTTTCTGGCCGATACCGAACTTGTTCAGGTACGTCGAGAGACGGTCGATACCGACCTTGTGTGCCAGATCGTAGAAGTAGGTGTCGTTGGAGCGCATGATCGCGGTGTCGAGGTCGACCCAGCCGTCACCCGTACGGTTCCAGTTCCGGTATTTGTGGTCGTAATTGGGCAGTTGGTAGTAACCCGGATCGAAGACTCGGGTACTGGCAGTTACGACGCCCGTGTCCAGTCCGGCGATGGCCACCGCAGGCTTGATGGTCGAGCCCGGCGGATACAGACCTCGCAGAATCCGGTTGAACAGCGGGCGATCCACCGAATCACGCAGCTCGGCGTAGGCCTTGAAACTGATGCCGGTGACGAACAGATTGGGGTCGAAACTTGGCTGACTGACCATCGCCAACACTTCACCGGTATTCGGATCAAGCGCGACAACAGCGCCGCGACGCCCGCCCAACGCAGCTTCGGCGGCTTCCTGCAGCTGAATGTCCAGACTCAGGACGATGTCTTTTCCGGGAACCGGATCGGTGCGCTTGAGCACGCGCAAAACCCGGCCTCGGGCATTGGTTTCAACTTCCTCGTAACCTACCTGACCGTGCAGCTCGGGCTCATAGAAGCGCTCGATGCCGGTCTTGCCGATGTGGTGGGTGCCGCTGTAATTCACCGGATCGAGGGTCTTGAGTTCTTTCTCGTTGATGCGCCCCATGTACCCGACCGAGTGCGCAAAATGCGCGCCCTGCGGGTAGTGACGGACTAGCTGCGCAACCACTTCGACGCCCGGCAGGCGGAACTGGTTGACCGCTACCAGCGCAATTTGCTCTTCAGTCAGCTCGAACAGAATGGGCACCGGCTCAAACGGACGACGGCCCTGCTTCATACGCTTCTCGAAGATGATCCGGTCGTCCGGCGTGAGCTGAAGCACCTCGACGATGGTGTCGAGAATCTGCGCCCAATCACCCGAACGCTCGCGGGTCATGCTCAAACTGAAGCTGGGCCGATTGTCCGCGACGACCAGGCCATTGCGGTCATAAATCAGGCCACGACTCGGCGGAATCGGCTGAACGTGAACGCGGTTGTTCTCCGAAAGCGTCGAGTGGTAGTCGTACTGAATGACCTGAAGGAAATACAGCCGGGCCACTAACACGCAGATCAGCACGATCACCGCCACTGCACCGACCACGACTCGGCTGCGCACTAGACGTGCGTCCTTCTCGTGATCTTTCAGGCGAATCGGCTGAGACATTTAGGGCGTGTTCACAGTGGAGGGCGGCAACGCTATTTGTGGTAAGGGTGCCCGGACAGAACGGTCCAGGCGCGATAGATCTGCTCACCGATAAGGATGCGCACCAGCGGATGCGGCAACGTCAGCGGCGACAACGACCAGCGTTGCTCGGCACGCGCGCAAACCTCCGGCGCCAGCCCTTCCGGACCACCAACCATCAGGTTCACGGTGCGCGAATCGAGGCGCCAGCGATCGAGTTCGACGGCCAGTTGCTCGGTGCTCCACGGTTTGCCGTGTACTTCGAGGGTGACGATCCGCTCGCCCGGCTGCACTTTAGCCAGCATGGCCTCGCCTTCCTGACGAATCAGGCGCGCCACGTCGGCGTTCTTGCCTCGGGTATTGAGCGGAATTTCCACCAGATCGAGCGCCAGTTCGGATGGCAGACGCTTGGCATACTCATACCAACCCTCTTCCACCCATTTGGGCATGCGCGAACCAACAGCGATCAAGCGCAGACGCACGACGAACCCTTAGTTCTGGTCTTTGTTGAGCTTGTCGAAGTGCTCATGAGGCGTTTCCGGGCTGTGGTGTGCAGCGCTGGCGGCGCGGCTTTGCTCGGCGCCCTGCCACAAACGCTCCAGGTCGTAGAACTGGCGGGCTGCGGCGGTCATCATGTGTACGATCACGTCGCCCAGGTCGAGCAGTACCCAATCGCTCTCGCCCTTGCCTTCTTCGCCCAGAGGCTGTGCGCCCTTGGCTTTGACGTTCTCGCGAACCTTGTCGAGCATCGCATTGATCTGGCGGTTGGACGTACCGGTGGCGATCACCATGTAGTCGGTCAGGCTGTGCTTGTCCTTGACGTCGATGACCAGGATGTCCTGGGCTTTGATGTCTTCCAGGGCGGCCTTGGTCAGTTCAACCAGCTCTTCGCCGGACAGGGTGTTTTTTTGCTTGGTCATATAAAACTCGTTCAGTTCAATTGGGCGCACGGTAAAGCCCGTGCGCCTCGATGTAGGCCAATACGGCGTCTGGCACCAGAAAACGTACCGACTTCCCGCTGGCCAGCAGTTGACGGATCTGGGTGGCAGACACCGAAAGCGGCGTCTGCCAGACGAATGTAATGTTTCCGCCAGGCCCCTTCAGGGCCTTCGGATCGCTGACTGCGCGCCCCGCCAGCAGATTTCGCATGGCGTCTGGTGACTCGCTGTCGGCATCCGGGCGTTGCAGCACCACGATATGGCAGTGCTCCAGCAACTCTTCCCACCGATGCCAAGAGGGTAGTCCGCAAAAAGCGTCCCAGCCCAGCAACAGGAATAACTGGTCGTCGGCGGCAAGCTCTGCACGCATCGATTCCAGCGTATCTATCGTGTACGACGGCTTGTCCCGCTTCAGTTCGCGGTCGTCCACCGTCAATGGCGACACACCTGCCACTGCGCTCTCGACCATCGCCAGACGGTCTTCTGCAGAAACATGCGGCGTGTCGCGATGAGGGGGTCTGGCGCTAGGCGTCAGACGCAACTCATCGAGGTCCAGCAGGGCCGCTACCTCCAGCGCCCCCCGCAGATGCCCGATATGCACCGGGTCGAACGTGCCGCCGAGGATGCCGATGCGCCTGGGCTTGCTGGCCACAGGCACGGCATCCTTGGCAGCCATGACCACAGCCTTCGCACCGTCGGTAGCGGGCTGTCGGTGTTGGGCCAAGTCAGGCAGGCTCCTGGCCGCGCAACTGATGACCGTCGCCGATCACGATGTACTTCTCGCAGGTAAGGCCTTCGAGCCCCACCGGCCCGCGGGCGTGGATCTTATCAGTAGAAATCCCGATCTCCGCACCCAATCCGTATTCAAAGCCATCAGCGAAGCTGGTCGGGGCATTGATCATTACCGAACTTGAGTCGACTTCAGCCATGAAGCGGCGAGTCTGACCCTGGTGATCGGAAACGATGGCATCGCTGTGCTGCGAACCGTAGTGATTAATGTGCTCGATGGCCTGATCCAGACTGTCGACGATACGAATCGACAGGATCGGTGCCAGATACTCGGTGCGCCAGTCTTCTTCGGTAGCCGGATTGACTTCGATCAGGTCGCGGGTGCGTTCACAGCCGCGCAATTCGACGCCCTTTTCGCGCAACTGCGCAGCCATTGGCGGCAGAAATGCGGCGGCGACGGCCTGGTCAACCAGGAGGGTTTCCATGGCGCCGCAAATACCGTAGCGATAGGTCTTGGCGTTGAAGCAGATGCGCTGGGCTGCAGCCAGATCAGCGTATTCGCTGACGTAGACGTGGCAGATGCCGTCCAGGTGTTTGATAACCGGGACCTTGGCGTCACGGCTGACGCGTTCGATCAGGCCTTTGCCGCCACGGGGAACGATGACGTCCACGTACTCGGGCATGGTGATCAAGGCGCCAACGGCTGCACGGTCAGTGGTTTCGACCACTTGCACCACCGCAGCGGGCAGACCGGCTTCAGCCAGACCGCGCTGGATGCAGGCAGCGATGGCTCGATTGGAATTGATCGCCTCCGAGCCGCCACGCAGGATGGTGGCGTTGCCAGACTTGAGACAAAGGCTGGCGGCATCGATGGTCACGTTCGGACGGGATTCATAGATGATGCCCACAACACCTAGCGGCACGCGCATTTTGCCGACCTGAATGCCGGAAGGCTGGAAATTCATGTCGCGGATGGTGCCGATGGGGTCCGGCAGACTCGTTACCTGACGCAACCCGACGATCATTTTGTCGATCCGTGCGGGGGTCAGGGCGAGACGCTCGAGCAGTGCCGGGGCCAGGCCGTTGGCACGGCCGGCGGCCAGATCCAGCTCGTTGGCGGCTATTAATTCTTCACGAGCAGCGTCTAGCGCTGAAGCGGTAGCCTGCAGGGCGCGGTTTTTCTGCGCAGTGCTGGCACAGCCGATCACGCGGGAAGCCTCGCGAGCGGCGCGACCCAGGCGGGTCATGTAGTCAAGAACGGACTCAGTCATGGTCTCAGAGGTCTTGGCAAAGAGGAAAGCGGCGGATTATAGCTGTCGGGCGTGCGCAGCGACAGCAGTCACAGGCGGATGGTCGATATAAGCTGAAAACGCTGGGTGAAACCCCACATGGATGCACTGATCTCTGTAGGAGCCAACTTGTTGGCGAGGATTGACGCGGTGTGTCAGGTTAACAGCCTCGCGAACAAGTTCGCTCCTACAGAAGGGCGTTCGCTGTTCAGCTCCAATTAAGCCCGATATTGCTATCATCGCGCTTCCATCCCACGGCCAGCCTGCCATTCATGCTCGACGAACTGCCAACCGCCCTCCCCGACAGTTTCTTCAACCGCGATGCCCAGACCCTCGCCCGTGACTTGCTGGGCAAGGTCATTCGGCACAAGGTCGGCGAGCTCTGGTTGTCGGCGCGGATCATCGAAACCGAAGCTTATTACTTCGAAGAAAAAGGCAGCCATGCCTCACTCGGCTATACAGAAAAGCGTAAGGCTTTGTTTCTGGATGGCGGCCACATTTACATGTATTACGCCCGTGGCGGTGACTCCCTGAACTTCAGCGCGCAGGGGCCAGGCAACGCTGTGCTGATCAAGTCGGCCTACCCATGGGTTGATGCCTTCTCCAACGAAAACAGCTTGGCGCAGATGCTTGTGAACAATCCCAATCCAGACGGCTCGATCCGCACGCCAGAGCGGTTGTGTGCCGGTCAGACCCTGCTGTGCAAAGCCTTGGGTTTGAAGGTCCCGACCTGGGACGCCAAGCGTTTTGACCAGGAGTTGCTGTTCGTCGAGGACGTCGGACAAACGCCCCCGCGCATCATCCAGACCACCCGATTGGGCATCCCCACAGGGCGCGACGAACACCTGATGTATCGCTTCGTTGATGCTGCTTACGCACGCTTTTGCACACGGAACCCGGTCAGACGCGGACAGGTCGAAGGTCGCGATTACCATTTCATCGAGCAAGGAAACTGACCCATGGGCTCATGGCTGGACGGCATCACCACTTGGCTGACAGCCAACCCTTCATGGCTCAGTGTGGCGATATTTCTAGTGGCATTTATCGAATGTCTGGCTATTGCCGGCATCATCGTCCCCGGGACGGTAGCGCTGTTTGCGATAGCAGCGCTGGCGGGCAGCGGCATCCTGCCCCTTGGCGAAGCATTGCTGCTGGGGTTTCTCGGCGGATTGCTCGGTGACGCCGTTTCGTACTTTCTTGGTAGGCGTTTTCACCAGAACATTCGGCGCCTGCCTTTCCTGCGCAACCACCCGGAATGGATCGGCAGCGCCGAAACCTATTTCCAGCGCTATGGCATCGCCAGTTTGCTGGTAGGGCGTTTCATCGGTCCGCTACGACCAATGCTGCCGATGGTTGCAGGCATGTTCGACATGCCGGTGGTGCGTTTCGCAGGAGTCAGTGTGATAGCGGCGGCGGGTTGGTCCATCGCCTACATTCTGCCGGGCTGGGCGGCGGGCGCGGCGATGCGCTTGCCATTGCCCGAAGGCTTCTGGCCTGAGGCAGCGGTAGTTGGCGCCGGGCTGGCGCTGCTGTTGGGTGTCGCCATACAGAGCAGCGTTCGGGGCAAGCAATACGCAACCAAACTGATTGCGCTGACTTGCTTCATCCTGCTCGCAGCGATCTTTGTGGGCTGGCCGTATCTGGCGCATCTGGATCAAGGAATCATGGCGCTGGTGCAGGAGCATCGCAACGACATCGCCCAGAATTTCGTGATCATAGTCACCGGCCTGGGAGATTTCAGGACCCAGTTCTACGCGGCTTCGCTGTTGTTGATCGTGCTGCTGGTCACGCGTCATTGGCGCCACGCCATTTTTGTCGTGGGCACGACATTGGGCGCGGCGGTGGTCAACCAGAGCATGAAGTTCACCTTCGCCCGCGCTCGCCCGGAAGTACTGCTTGAGCCGCTCACTACTTTCAGCATGCCTAGTGGACACGCGTCGGCATCTTTCGCGTTTTTCATGGCGATGGCAGTGCTGGCAGGGCGCGGACAACCGGTGCGGTTGCGATTGACCTGGCTGCTGTTGGGCGGGATTCCGGCGGCAATGATCGCGATGTCGCGTGTGTATCTGGGCGTGCATTGGCCGACCGACGTGCTGGCCGGGATGCTGCTGGCGTTCTTTGCCTGCGCGACCAGCCTTGCCTTTGTGCAGAACAAAACGCCGATGCCGGCACTGCCGATTAAAGTCTGGTGGCTGCTTTTGCCGCTGTTGGTTGCGCTGTTTGGCGGACTGGCGCTGCATACCTTCGCGCCGGGCGTGATTCGGTATCAGTATTGATGGTGCGTCTGTAGCAGCCAACTTGTTGGCGAGGATTGACGCGAAGTATCAGGTCAAAAGCCTCGCGAACAAGCTCGCTCCTACAGATAACGCGTCGCAAGACGCGCTAAACCTGCATATCCCCCTGCATTTCATCCAGCAACTCCTGGATCGCATCGAGTCGTTCTTCGGCGTCGTCGATTTCCAGCAGTTCGATTTTGTCTTCTTCAGTGAACGGCAACAGATAAGCCAGTTGATTGGCCAGTGACTGCTGCCCGGTTGCGGTCAGCCCCATGTTCAAAGCAGCAACCATCGGGTGCTCCGCCAATGCGGCCAACAGGGCGACCAGATCGTCGTCTTCTTCCTGCAGGGGGTTATCCTCCGGCTCCTCTAACCATTGCACCTGAGCGACCAACAACTGGTCCTTCTGCGTTTCGCAGTCGATCACCCGAAAACGGCGACCGCCGACGACACGAATGCCCAGCAGACCGTTGTCCTGCTGCTGGAAGTCAGTCACCAGTGCCTCGCAACCAATCTCCGAAAAACCTTCGGGCACGTCACCGACTTCACTGCCTTCGGTAATACACACCACGCCAAAGCCCTGGCCCTGTTTCATACAGCGGCCAATCATGTCTAGGTAACGGGCCTCGAAGATCTGCAGATCGAGGACACATCCTGGAAAAAGCACAGCGTTCAGTGCAAACAACGGCAGCGACATAGACACCTTCCTCAAGCAACCAAAGACACCGCCAGCGGCAGGAACAACGCCGTGGCAATACCCATCAGACTCATTGCCAGCGCCGCAAAGGCGCCACATTCCTCACCTTCCTGCAGCGCGGCTGACGTGCCCACAGCGTGCGCCGTCAGACCCAACGCCATACCGCGCGCTGCCGGGTTTTCCACACCGGCAAGGCTCAGCAGGCCGGGGCCGAAAATACCCCCAATCACCCCGGTAATCAAAACGAAAACAGCAGCCAATGCGGCAACGCCGCCAATCTGCTCAGCCACCAGCATCGCAATCGGCGATGTCACCGACTTGGGCGCCATGGTCATCAGGATCATGTGATTGGCGCCGAATGCCCAGCCGAGCGCGACGCAAAGTGCGGTGGCCAAGACCCCGCCAATCACCAGCGTAGTCAACACCGGCCAAAACAACTGCCGAATCCGTCGCAGGTTCAAATAAAGCGGCACCGCCAGCGCAACAGTCGCGGGGCCGAGAAGGACGCTGAGAATTTCCGTACTTTTGCGGTATTCCGTGTAATCCAGGCCGCAGAACACCAGCACACAGATCACCACCAGCATCGACACCAGCACTGGCTGCAGAAACACCCAGCGGGTTTTCTCGTACCCGGCCAGCACCACTTGATAGGCGCCTAACGTGATCGCGATGCCGAACAACGGATGATGAATGACCGACAGCCACGCGCCTTGCCAGTCCGGACTCATGACGGCTCCCGACGACGCGCCTGGCGCTCGATCAGCTTTTGCATTAGCCATCCGGCGAAGGTCAGGGATATCAGTACCGAGAGGACTAATGAGCCGACAATCGCCCAGAAATCATCGGCGATCTGATTGGCGTAGACCATGACGCCAACCGCAGGCGGGACTAATAGCAGCGGCAAATAGCGCAGCAGGCTACTGGCGGCAAGGCTCAAGGGTTCGCTGACTTCGCCACGGGTCATGAGGTAAATGAGTAAAAGCACGAGGCCGATGATCGGGCCCGGCAGAATCGACAGGATTAAATGATTAAGGGCGGTTCCGACTAATTGGAACAGCACCAGCCAGGTCAGGCCTCTGAGCAACATAAAAAACTCCAGCTATTTCGCGGCGCAATTATACGCACGCCCTTTCGGTGGCTATGTAGGGATATTCGCCAGCGTGTCGATTCTTGACCAACGACCGATGCCGTGCTGATCTTCAGACTTACGCCATCCGCAGGAGCGAACTTGTTCGCGAGGCGGCTCGCCTGACGGACCGCGTTGTTCGCCTCGCCAACAAGTTGTCTCCTACAGAAATCCGGCGTTTTTGGCCAATCATCGCTTTCTGTAGGAGCGAACTTGTTCGCGAGGTGGCTTGCCTGGCACGCCGCGTTGTTCGCTTCGCCAACAAGTTGTCTCCTACAGAAATCCGGGGTCAATGGCTAAGCAATAAAGAAGCCTATAGCGGTAGATTCGCTGAAAAACAAACTGCACGACGAAACAACTCACAAGGAGAGTAACGATGCCCTATGTACCTGTTGCAGCACTCAAGAGTTATGAAGGCAAGGAACTGGGATGTTCCGAATGGCTGACCATCGATCAAGAACGCATCAATCTGTTCGCCGAAGCCACCGGCGATTTTCAATTCATTCACGTTGATCCGATCAAGGCCGCGCAAACGCCGTTTGGCTCCACCATCGCGCACGGTTTTCTGTCGTTGTCGCTGATCCCAAAGCTCATGGAATCTTTGCTGGTGCTGCCTGAGGGACTGAAGATGGTGGTCAATTACGGCCTGGACAGCGTGCGTTTCATTCAGCCGGTCAAGGTTGACTCGCGCGTTCGTCTAAAAGTCTCGCTGACAGAAGTCACCGAGAAGAAACCGGGGCAATGGCTGCTCAAAGCCACGGCCACGCTGGAAATAGAAGGTCAGGAAAAGCCTGCGTTTATCGCTGAACCCCTCTCGCTCTGCTTCGTGTAACGCTCCTGAATCACGAAACAGTCGTAACAGACTGTTTCGTCAGACTTCCCCGCTGCGGCATACTCGCTGCGGCTGCGGGACCTCGACTCTGCTCAAGTGCGTCCTGATCACGCCGAAACATCCAATTTTCGGGATTTACCATGCGCGCGCTTGCTCCACTCGCCCTGATTTTATTGCTGACTGCCTGCGGTGACGGTGAATCGCTGTCGCCTCCGGACGCTCGCCTGCCCGACGGCGGTCGCTATCGCGGCGATGTGGTGAACGGATTGCTGCAAGGTCAGGGGCGGATCGATTACCCCAACGGCAGTTGGTACGCCGGCGAGTTCAAAGACGGGCGATGGAGCGGTCAGGGTGAATGGCACGCCAGTAACGGCGACGTCTATAAAGGCGGCTTTCAAAATGGCCTGTTCGATGGCCAGGGCACACTGACTACAGCAGATGGCGGGAGCTACGTCGGCGGCTACAAACTGGGGCGGCGGGACGGCGAAGGCACGCTCAAAGAGCGCGGCATGACCTATCGCGGCTCGTTCAAGGCCGATCAGTATGATGGCCTCGGGCGCTTGGAACTGGCTGACGGCAGCGAATATCAGGGCCAGTTCGCCAAAGGCAAACCCAATGGCGAAGGTCAGCGCAGCGACGCCAGCGGCAATCAGTTCGGCGGCAAGTTCGTCAACGGCCAGCTCGAAGGCAACGGCAACTTCACCAGCGCAGACGGCGATCAATACGTCGGTGGGTTTCGCGACAATCAATTGAACGGTCGCGGCCGCTACGAAAACAGCGATGGCGATGTGTGGGTCGGTCAATTCAAAGACGGCGCGTTCACCGGCAAAGGCGAGTTGATCGGCTCCGATGGTAGTCACTATCAAGGCCTGTTCCGCAATTGGCGCTACTCCGGCGAAGGCCGCCTGACCATGGTCGATGGCAGCATTTTTGTCGGCCACTTCGCCAACGACAACTACGAAGGCCAAGGCGTTTTGATCTCGGCCGACGGCAGCGTGCAAAGCGGCACTTGGGCCAACGGTCAGCGCGTGCGTGATGCCAAGGGCAAATTGTTGCCTGATCCGCTGGAAACCGGACTGCTTGCCCAAGGACCTCTACTGGAAAAAGCCCTCGCAGCAGTGCCGGTATCAACGCCAGCCACCGAGCTGTACAGCCTGGTGGTGGGCGGCGACGGCAAGCAGAGCGTGTTCATGCGCGAGGCCGATTACGTCGGCAACCTGCTGGGCACTCGTTTCGGCGCGTTTGGACAGATCAGTCTGGTCAACCATCGCGACCACATGGCCGACCGTCCAATGGCGACTCGCGAAACCATCAGCCGCGCGATTGCGACCCTCGCTCAACGCAGCGGCCCGGAAGACTTGATCTTCATTTACCTGACCAGCCACGGCACCCAGGATCACGAGCTGGTGCTGGATCAGCCGCGCCTTGAATTGTCTGACCTGCCTGCCAACGAGCTGGCGGCTGCGCTGCTGCCGTTGAAGAACCGCGACAAAGTGGTGGTGATTTCAGCGTGCTATTCCGGTGGATTCATCCCGGCAATCAAGGACGAAAAAACCATGGTCATTACCGCCTCTCGCGAAGATCGGGTTTCGTTCGGCTGTTCCGAAGAGTCCGACTTTACCTACTTTGGCGAGGCACTATTCGGTAAGGCATTAGTCGAAACC
Organism: Pseudomonas corni; assembly: GCF_057128765.1. Taxonomy (NCBI): domain Bacteria; kingdom Pseudomonadati; phylum Pseudomonadota; class Gammaproteobacteria; order Pseudomonadales; family Pseudomonadaceae; genus Pseudomonas; species Pseudomonas corni. The sequence goes on along the minus strand of NZ_JBSKHW010000006.1, from coordinate 150,826 downwards.
GATGACTTGCAGCAGGCGTTCAATGAGGCGCGCCAATGGGTCGCCCAGCGCGAAATCGCCGAGAACTTCGAAGCCTCCGAGCCTCAGATGTGGGCGCCCAAAGGCGTGGTCGCGCACTGGATGCAGTTTCGCAAAAGCCAGGCGGAACGGGCGCTCAACACAGTTTCTGCGCGCAGGGAAGTAAAGGCTGCCAGCACACATTAATGGAGCACAAATCCGGCAGACATATTGTGCAGGTTGCCGGATAAATCAAATTTCATGGTGGCGTCCGCGAGCAGCGAGACCAGATCGCCTAAGCTGTGACGTATCAAGGGAGAATGACCATGTACTTGACGCCGCAACACATCCTGCTCGCCGGAGCCACGGGATTGACGGGCGAACATCTGCTTGATCGCCTGCTCAACGAGCCCACTGTCAGCCGCGTGCTGGCCCCGAGTCGTCGGCCGCTTGCCGACCACCCCCATCTGGAAAACCCTGTTGGCGAATTCAACTCGCTGTTGCCTGCGCTGGGCGGCCAGGTGGATATCGCCTATTGCTGCCTGGGCACCACGATAAAACAAGCCGGCTCGCAGGAGGCTTTCACCGCCGTCGATAAAGACATGGTTGTGGCTTTCGGAGCGCGCGCTCGTGCGCTGGGCGCGCGTCATCTGCTGGTGATCAGCGCGGTTAATGCAGACCCGGAATCGAGCATCTTCTACAGCCGTGTGAAAGGCGAAATGGAAGAGGCGTTGAAGGCGCAGAACTGGCCGCAGCTGACCATTGCCCGCCCTTCGCTATTGATTGGCGAGCGTCAGGATCAGCGACTGGTCGAGCAACTAGCCGCGCCGTTGTCCAAATTGATCCCTGGCAAATACGGCGGCATCGAAGCCCTCGCTCTGGCCCGCGCGCTATGGCGTTTGGCGCTTGAAGAGCAAGATGGGGTGCGGGTGGTGGAATCTGATGAGCTGCGCAGATTAGGCAAGTGAGGATGTAACGGACCTGACGCGCACTTTCCAACGGCGCAAACACATGTGCGAGCGGACCTGTCCGCGAATGCTTCAGTACAGCCGACAGACCTCTATCGGATGTGCCGACCTTTTCGCGGACAGGTCCGCTCCCACAATGATTTTCGAATCCTGCTACAACCCACCCGTCGCCTGAAATCCTACGCCCAGCGCGGTTAACAACGACAAAGGCAGCAGCAGGGTGTCGAGCAGTGCACTCCCCGGCAGATCCAGACTCGGATATTTCGGCGCTTCAGTGCCGAAACGGTCCTTGGCACAGCAACCGCCTTCCATCGCATACAGGTCCAGCCGCGTGCCGGCGTATACCACCGGCGCGCCCGGCTGATTGGCATCCAGCGTGCTGACAGTCGCGCAGCCGCTGGTCAACACCAGACCCAGTGTGATGACGATCAGTCGCTTACTCATCCGCGCCAAAATGATGCTCCCCCCAACGTGGCAGCATGTCCTGCGGGATATTCAGCAGGTTTAGAATCCGCGCCACCACGAAATCGACCAGATCATCGATGGTCTGCGGCTGGTTATAGAAGCCCGGCGAGGCAGGCAGAATCACCGCCCCCAGGTTCGACAGCTTGAGCATGTTCTCCAGATGGATACTGGAAAACGGCGCTTCCCGAGGTACCAGAATCAACTGACGGCGCTCTTTTAGCGTTACGTCTGCCGCGCGTTCGATCAGGTTGTTGCACGCCCCGGATGCAATCGCCGACAACGTGCCGGTTGAGCACGGGACCACCACCATCGCACTCGGCGCGCCGGAGCCCGACGCCACCGGGGACATCCAGTCTTCCTTGCCGTACACGCGAATCTGCCCGGCTTCGGCGCCGGTATATTCGGTGAGGAACGCCTGCATCATTTGCGGCTTGGGCGGCAGCGAAACGTCGGTTTCCGTGGCCAGGACCAATTGCGCGGCCTTGGAGATCAGGAAGTGTACTTCGCGATCTTCACGCACCAGACAATCGAGCAGACGCAGGCCGTATTGCGCGCCGGACGCGCCGGTCATGGCCAGAGTGATGCGTTCCGGACCGCTCATTTCAGCGCCTCGGCCAACTTGCCGTGCAAGCCGCCGAAGCCGCCGTTGCTCATGATCACCACGTGGGTGCCGGGTTGGGCCAGGCCTTTAACGCGCTCAATGATAGCGTCCAGCGAATCGCAGACCACCGACGGCACCGAACACAGCGCAGCAGTAGCGGCAAGGTCCCAGCCCAGGTTGGCAGGTGCGTACCAAACCACCTGGTCCGCTTGGGTCACGCTCTCGGGCAAACCGTCGCGATGGGCGCCGAGCTTCATTGAGTTGGAACGCGGCTCGATGATGGCGATGATCGGTGAGTCACCGACTTTCTTGCGCAGCCCGTCCAACGTCGTGGCGATGGCGGTCGGGTGGTGTGCGAAGTCGTCGTAAATGATGACGCCGCGTACATCAGCGACTTTCTCCATACGGCGCTTCACGCTTTTGAACGCGCTCAAGGCTTCGACACCCTGCTTGGGCGCGACGCCGACATGCCGCGCGGCAGCCAGGGTCGCAAGGGCATTGGCGACGTTGTGCTGGCCAGTCATGTCCCAGTCGACAGTGCCTTGGGTCACGCCGTCGAAGATCACGTCGAATCTGGCCCCGTCTTCACTGAGCAACTTCGCCTGCCACTGACCGTCTTGCCCGGTGGTTTGCACCGGCGTCCAGCAGCCCATTTCGATCACTCGTTGCAGCGCTGGTTCGGTCGTTGGGTGAATCACCAGGCCTTCGCTCGGGATCGTGCGCACCAGATGGTGGAACTGACGTTCGATGGCGGGCAGGTCCGGGAAGATGTCAGCGTGATCGAACTCAAGGTTGTTGAGGATCGCCGTGCGCGGACGGTAGTGAACGAACTTGGAGCGTTTGTCGAAGAAGGCGCTGTCATATTCGTCGGCCTCGACCACGAAAAACGGCGTATCGCCCAAGCGTGCCGAGACAGCGAAGTTTTGCGGCACACCGCCGATCAAAAAGCCCGGCGCCATGCCCGCGTGTTCCAGCACCCAAGCCAGCATGCTGCTGGTGGTGGTTTTGCCGTGCGTCCCCGCGACGGCCAACACCCAACGGCCTTGCAGCACGTGGTCGGCCAGCCACTGAGGGCCTGAAACGTATGGCAGGCCCTTGTTGAGAACGTATTCAACGGCAGGGTTGCCACGGGACAGCGCGTTGCCGATGACCACGACGTCTGGCGCCGGATCGAGCTGCGCCGGATCATAACCTTGCGTCAATTCGATGCCTTGAGCCTGCAACTGCGTGCTCATCGGCGGATAGACATTGGCATCAGAGCCAGTGACCTTATGGCCTAACTCCTTAGCGAGCACCGCCAACGAGCCCATGAACGTGCCGCAAATACCGAGAATATGAATGTGCATGACCGACCTCTTAAAACATGGGCGCAGGTTAGCGTAGAGGCGGTGAATGCGCACTTGGTTTGTCGGCAGGCCGAATCAAGGCCTGTAGGAGCGCACTTGCCCGCGATTGAGGCGGATCAGATAAACAATCGGCGCCTGACCAGCGCTTTCGCGGGCAAGCGCGCTCCTACAGCGGCATCGCGTCAGGCAATACATTCGCTCGCGCAAAGCCGGCGTATTAGCGGGCGATTCCGTGTTTTCTCAGCTTTCTATAAAGCGTATTGCGGCTGACACCCAGTTCCCGTGCCGCGTGGGTCATGTGCCACTTTTGGGACTGCAGCGTTGCAATCAGTGCCGCGCGCTCTGCGTGGTCCAAAGGCGTATCCGTTGCGGAGGCGAGGGGCGTTTCGACACCCATCTGCTGTATGGCTGACGGCAAATCCTCCAGGCCGATTCGCCCGTTTTCACACAACGCCGCCAGCGTGCGCAGCACAATGCGCAGTTGCCGCACGTTGCCCGGCCAGTTGAACCCCAGCAGCGCTTTACGCGCCTCGCTGTCAATCACGACGGCATGCCCGCCGGCCTCTTCTTCCAGCAGAAAATCCAGCAGCTGGGATTTGTCACTGCGCTCACGCAACGACGGCAAACCGATTTCCAGCCCGTTCAAGCGGTAATAAAGATCCTCGCGAAAACTGCCGTCCGCCACCTTCCCGAGCAGATTCCGGTGGGTCGCGCTGATGATTCTTACGTCCACCGCTTGGGGTTCGCCACCGATGGGCACGACCAGACGGTCTTCCAGCACCCGCAACAACCGCGTTTGCAGCGCTACCGGCATATCGCCGATTTCATCGAGAAACAACGTGCCGCCATCCGCCTGTTGCAGCTTGCCGCGCATGCCTTCCTTGCGCGCCCCGGTGAAACTGCCGCCGCGATAACCGAACAGTTCGCTCTCGATCAGGCTTTCGGGGATCGCCGCACAATTGAGCGCCACGAACGGTTTGCCTGCGCGCTGACTGGCTTGGTGTACAGCCTTGGCAAACGCCTCTTTCCCGCAGCCGGTTTCGCCGTTGATCAGCAGCGGCACATCGCGCTCGAACACCCTCAGTGCACGTCGGAAATCGGTTTGCAGCGCAGCGTCCCCCAGACAAAGGCCTATCGGACGCGGCGCGGGCAATACCTTTTCAAGCGGAGCAACCTTCGCCACCTGACGCGATTGCTCACGCGCCACCCCACGTACCAGCGCGAAAAATCCTCGCCCATCGCGGGTCCGCAGTGGCCAGCTTGCTGCGGCATCAACGGTGGCGCGGCTCATCAACTCATCCAGCGAGCAATCGAACAGTGCTTGCACCGGCTGTCCGACCAGATCTCCCCGGCCAAGGCTCAAGAGATTCAGTGCGCTTTGATTCAGCGCGCAGACCCGGCCTTCACCGTCGAACGCCAGCAGTCCTTCACTGAACAGCCCTACCGAACCGGACTGCAAATGAAAGCGCAGCAGCCACTGATCATCGAAGTGACGCAAGAAGTAATTGCTCTCGATCATCTTCGCCGACAGATTCACCAGCGCCATGGTGTGGAACTGGCTCTGCCGCGAGACATCGTGCCGTGCCGAAGACACGTCCAGCACCGCCAACAAATCTCCGTGAGGGTCGAACACCGGGCTGGCCGAACACGTCAGTCCCGTGTGGCGCCCCCGGAAATGCTCGTCGCGATGAATGGTCAGCGGCTGACGCTCGACCAGGCAGGTTCCGATGCCGTTGGTGCCCTCGCGCGCTTCACTCCAGTCGGCGCCGAGCCACAGCCCGGCGCGCTCGAAGATCTTCCGCTCGCCAGGCTCCGTTACGCAATTGAGGATCACCCCACGGGCATCGGTCAGCAGCACGGCATTTCCGCCGGCCAGTTGCTGGTGAAGGCTGTTCATTTCAGCGCCAGCGATTTTCAGCACCTGCTGCAAGCGCTCACGACTTTCCAACACGCGGGCGTGTTCGAGCACGGTCGGCGCCATGGCTTGAGCGGGGTCAAGATGATAGTCCTGCAAGCAGCGCAACCAGGAGCGCACGATGGAAGGATCGCTACCGGGGCCGTATTGATGTGCCTGGCCTTGAGCCACGGTCAAGACCTGCTGGGCATGGCGAATCAGATGATTGCTCTGCACTTTTTATTGTTCTCCGAAGGAGTCGCGACCAGCATCCTCTTCGCCCCCGGCCAATGCAATGCTCCTAAAGGCGCAAGCGGACGGACTGTCCCGGATTCGATACACACTGTCACACCCGCTGCTCCGAGCTTGATACACCCATTGCGCGCAAACCTCAGGAAAGACGCTCAAACGCCCGGATTCATTGCCCCGCAAGGCGCTGGCCCGCCCTTTGCTCTACGCTTGTATCAAGCGCAGCTCTCTATAACGCAGCAGCGCGTTATCCCCAGACAATCACAAGAGCAAGGAGATATTCACCATGCGTTACGCCCATCCCGGTACTGAAGGCGCTCTCGTTACCTTCAAAACCCGTTACGGCAATTACATCGGTGGCGAATTCGTCGCGCCGGTTAAAGGCCAGTATTTTGAAAACACTTCGCCCATCACCGGCAACCTGATCGCTGAGTTCCCTCGCTCGACTGCCGAAGACATCGATAAGGCCCTCGATGCAGCGCACGCCGCCGCCGACGCCTGGGGCAAGACCTCGGTGCAGGAGCGCTCGCTGACCCTGCTGAAAATCGCCGATCGCATCGAGCAGAACCTGGAAGTGCTGGCGATCACCGAAACCTGGGACAACGGCAAGGCTGTGCGAGAAACCCTCAATGCCGACATCCCGTTGGCGGTCGATCATTTTCGCTACTTTGCTGGCGTGCTTCGCGCCCAGGAAGGCAGCGCTGCCGAGATCGATGGCAACACTGTGGCCTATCACATTCATGAACCGCTGGGCGTCGTTGGTCAGATCATCCCGTGGAACTTCCCGATCCTGATGGCTGCTTGGAAGCTGGCGCCAGCGTTGGCCGCCGGTAACTGCATCGTGCTCAAACCGGCAGAACAGACGCCGCTGGGCATCACTGTGCTGATGGAACTGATCGGCGACTTGTTGCCAAAAGGCGTGCTTAACGTGGTGCAAGGCTATGGCCGCGAAGCCGGTGAAGCGCTGGCCAGCAGTAAGCGCATTGCCAAGATCGCGTTCACCGGCTCCACGCCGGTGGGTTCGCACATCATGAAACTCGCCGCCGACAGCATCATCCCGTCCACCGTCGAATTGGGCGGCAAATCGCCGAACATCTTCTTCGAAGACATCATGAGCGCTGAGCCTGAGTTCATCGACAAGGCCGCTGAAGGCGTGGTGCTGGCGTTCTTCAACCAGGGCGAAGTCTGCACCTGCCCTTCGCGCTGCCTGGTTCAGGAGTCGATCTACCCGCAGTTCATGGAAGTGGTGATGCAGAAGGTACTGAAGATCAAACGCGGCGACCCGCTGGACACCGACACCATGGTCGGCGCGCAGGCCTCGCAGCAGCAGTTCGACAAAATCCTGTCTTATCTGGAGATCGCACAGGGCGAAGGCGCCGAGCTGTTGACCGGCGGGAAAGTGGAGAAGCTGGAAGGCGACTTGTCGACCGGCTACTACATTCAGCCGACGCTGCTCAAAGGCAACAACAAGATGCGCGTGTTCCAGGAAGAAATCTTTGGCCCGGTGGTCAGCGTCACGACCTTCAAGGATGAGGCGGAAGCCTTGGCCATCGCCAACGACACCGAGTTTGGTCTGGGCGCCGGCTTGTGGACCCGCGACATCAACCGCGCTTATCGCGTGGGACGTGCGATCAAGGCGGGTCGCGTGTGGACCAACTGCTATCACCTCTACCCCGCGCATGCGGCGTTCGGCGGCTACAAGAAATCCGGTGTGGGTCGTGAAACTCACAAAGTGGCGCTTGAGCATTATCAACAGACCAAAAACCTGTTGGTCAGCTACGACATCAATCCGCTGGGCTTCTTCTAAAAGCGGTTGAGTGATGGACTGCCAATGGCCTCTTCGGAGGCCATTGGTGTTTTCGGAGCACCGGTTGCCCATGTAGGAGCTGACGAGCACCGCGAGGCTGCGAAGCGGTTTGTCATTCAACTCAGTTTTGTCTGATGCACCGCGATCGGTCGGGCGCGACCCCGGAGCCTCGCGGAGCTCGTCAGCTCCTACAAAGTCCTCAGTGCGCCATGTTGGAACGTGAGGCACCCGACATGGGACGAAGAACGTGCTTGAATCCCAACAATTAGCACTCCCCGCCACGATGGAGTATTAATTGCTTGCATTGCTTCTCACCGTCGGCGGCCACAGTCAGCGTCGAGACACTACGCCCGGATCATATGAATCCGCGGAGCATGGAGATTCTGTATGGCAAGCTTTTCCCATTCTGTCGGCGCGCAGACCTATCGTTTCGACAGCCTCAAGGACGTCATGGCCAAGGCCAGTCCGGCGCGCTCCGGGGATTTTCTGGCGGGTGTTGCGGCCACCAACGATGCCGAGCGCGTCGCGGCGCAAATGGCGCTTGCCGATATCCCGCTCAAGCATTTTCTCGAAGAAGCACTGATCCCCTACGAAACCGACGAAGTCTCCCGGCTGATCATCGACACCCACGACACCCTTGCGTTTGCCGCTGTCAGTCATCTGACCGTGGGAGGTTTTCGCGACTGGCTGCTCAGCGATCACGCCAACGAAACCAGCCTGCGCGCCCTCGCCCCCGGCCTGACCCCGGAAATGGCCGCCGCGGTTTCCAAAATCATGCGCGTCCAAGACCTGATTCTGGTGGCACAGAAAATCCGCGTCGTGACCCGATTCCGCAACACCGTTGGCCTGCGCGGGCGCCTATCCACTCGCCTGCAACCCAATCACCCGACCGACGAACCTTCCGGCATCGCGGCCAGCATTCTCGACGGCCTGCTGTACGGCAACGGCGACGCCATGATCGGCATCAACCCGGCCACAGACAGCACTTCGTCCATCGTCGCCCTGCTGGAAATGCTCAACGCGATCATCCAGCGTTACGAGATCCCGACGCAGGCCTGCGTGCTGACCCACGTCACGACGTCCATCGAAGTGATAAACCGTGGCGTGCCGGTGGATCTGGTGTTTCAGTCGATCACCGGCACCGAAGCGACCAACAGCAGCTTCGGGATCAATCTGAGCTTGCTGCAGGAAGGTTACGAAGCAGGCCTGAGCCTCAATCGAGGCACGCTCGGCCAGAACCTTATGTATTTCGAAACAGGCCAGGGCAGCGCGTTGTCTGCCAACGCCCACCACGGGATAGATCAACAGACGTGCGAGACAAGAGCCTACGGCGTGGCGCGCCATTTCAATCCCTTCCTGGTGAACACGGTGGTGGGCTTTATCGGCCCCGAGTATTTGTACAACGGCAAACAGATCATTCGCGCCGGGCTTGAAGATCACTTTTGCGGCAAATTGCTGGGCGTGCCGATGGGCTGCGACATCTGCTACACCAATCACGCAGAAGCCGACCAGGACGACATGGATACACTGCTGACGCTGCTCGGTGTGGCCGGGATCAACTTCATCATGGGCATCCCGGGCTCCGACGACATCATGCTCAATTACCAGACCACCTCGTTTCACGATGCGCTGTACGCCCGACAAACTTTGGGCCTGCGTGCGGCGCCGGAATACGAGGCATGGCTAGAGAAAATGGGCATCTTCACCCAGGCCGACGGACACGTGCGTTTCGGCGATGCATTGCCGCCTGCGTTCCGTCAGGCGTTGGCGCACTTGGCATGAGCAAAGAACCCATGGATGAAACGAACGATCTGACGCAAAAAACAGAAAACCCCTGGCTCGACCTGCGCCGCCTGACCCCGGCGCGCATCGCCCTTGGACGCACCGGAACCAGTATCCCTACCAGCGCGCAACTGGATTTCCAGGCCGCCCATGCTCAGGCCCGGGACGCGGTGCATTTACCGTTCGAGCATGCGCCCATCATCGAATCGCTCACGGCCAAAGGCCGCGACACTCTGCTGCTGCACAGTGCCGCCGCTGACAGAAATGCCTATCTGCAACGTCCGGATCTGGGACGCAAGCTAGACGAGGCTTCTGTTCAAGCAGTGACCGATTACGCCCAGGCCCATCCCGGCGGCATCGATTTGGCTGTAGTCGTGGCTGACGGTTTGTCGTCGCTGGCGGTGCATCGCCACACGCTGCCATTTCTGGAGCGTATGGAAGAGCAGGCCCGCGCGGAAGGCTGGTCGTTGTCGCCAGTCATTCTGGTGGAGCAGGGCCGCGTCGCCGTCGCAGATGAAATCGGCGAGCGCCTGGGCGCCAAAATGGTGGTGATCCTCATCGGTGAACGTCCAGGCCTCAGCTCTCCGGACAGCCTGGGCCTCTACTTCACTTACGCGCCGAAAGTCGGCCTGACTGACGCCAGTCGTAACTGCATTTCCAATGTGCGGCTCGAAGGCTTGAGTTACGGCATGGCGGCGCATCGGCTTTTGTATCTCATGCGTGAGGCGTGTCGGCGACAGTTGTCAGGGGTGAGCCTCAAAGATGAGGCCGAGTTGCAGACAGTGGCGTCAGACGTGCCCGGCAAAGCTGCCGGAAACTTCCTGCTCGCAGGCCCGAAAGATTGACCGCCCGTTGGATTGCCCTTTCTAAATCGCTTTGGCAAAGTCGGGTCTGACTGCGTCGCAGCCAGGCGCGACCTCCCCCATTCATGCTTTCTTGACAATGAAGTTGAGGCCCAACCATGCGGATCGTTCAAGCCAACCTGGAGCATCTGGACCTGTTGACGCCGCTGTTCGTCAAATACCGAGAGTTCTATGGTGAGCTGCCCTTCCCCGACTCCTCCCGCGCGTTTCTGGAAAAACGCCTGCGTCGTGAAGAGTCGGTGATTTACCTGGCGCTGCACGATGACGACGACAGCAAGCTGCTGGGCTTTTGTCAGCTGTATCCGAGCTTTTCGTCGCTATCGCTCAAGCGCGTCTGGATCCTTAATGACATCTACGTTGCCGAAGACGCCCGCCGCCAATTGGTTGCCGATCACCTGATCCAGAAGGCCAAAAAGATGGCCAAGGAGTCCCATGCGGTGCGGATGCGGGTTTCGACCAGCAGCAATAATGAAGTGGCGCAGAAGGTCTATGAGTCGATTGGCTTCAAGGAAGACACGCAGTTCAAGAACTACGTGCTGCCGATCAGCGACCAGTGAGCGAAGACCAACTGTAGGAGCGCGCTTGCCGGCGATAACCATGTCACATTCAAAATAGTAGTCACAGGCATAAACCTTTCGCGGGCAAGCGCGCTCCTACAACGGTACGTGGCGAACGCAATCCGACTGCGACCAAATGTTTCAATGTTGATCGCAAGCCAGCGACATCATGTTTCTTGCCCCTATAATGCCGCCCACACGATTGCTGTTTCGACCCGCACGCGACCCTGATCGGGTCTCATCACCCAGGTGCCGCACATGGATTTCAACCCGCTGGACCTCATTCTTCACCTCGACGTTTACCTGGATTTACTGGTTACCAACTACGGCACCTGGGTCTACGCGATTCTGTTCCTGGTGATTTTCTGCGAGACCGGTCTGGTGGTGATGCCGTTCCTGCCGGGCGATTCTTTGCTGTTCATCGCCGGCGCAGTCGCCGCAGGCGGCGGCATGGACCCTGTGCTGTTGGCAGGCTTGCTGATGGCGGCGGCCATTCTCGGCGACAGCACCAACTACATCATCGGTCGCACCGCTGGCGACAAGCTGTTCAGCAATCCGAACTCGAAAATCTTCCGCCGCGACTACCTGACCCGCACCCACGAATTCTACGATCGCCACGGCGGCAAAACCGTCACCCTGGCGCGCTTTCTTCCGATCATTCGCACCTTCGCGCCGTTCGTAGCGGGCGTGGGCAAGATGCACTACCCACGCTTTCTAGGTTTTAGCGTGCTGGGTTCGGTGCTGTGGGTCGGCAGCTTGGTTACGCTGGGCTACTTCTTCGGCAACATCCCGTTCATCAAGAAAAACCTCACCCTGCTGGTGTTGGTCATTATCCTCATCTCGCTGCTGCCAATGATCATCGGCCTGGTCCGTGGCCGTACAGGCCGGTCTGCTGACGCGCGCTGAGCCATGTGGTCGCTTGGCGGCTGGCTCAAACGCCGTACCCTGGCGCGTCATCCGGTCCCTGCTGAGTTGTGGGATCGGGTGTGTCAACGATTGCCGATCCTCGACGGGCTGAGCGCCGACGAGAATCGACATCTGCTCGACAGCTGCATCCTTTTCCTGCAGAGCAAAACCCTGACGGCACTCGATGGCGTGGTGCTGGATGACGAGTCGCGCTTGTTTCTCGCCGCTCAAGCGCAGTTGCCGTTATTGGCGCTTGGCGATCTGAACTGGTATCAGGGTTTCCACGAGATTGTGCTTTACCCCGACGACTTCATCAGTCCGCAGAAACATCGGGATGCCAGCGGTATAGAACACGAGTGGGACGGCGAGCACAGCGGCGAGGCGTGGTCGCAAGGGCCGGTGATTCTGGCGTGGGCCGGCGTGTTGTCCAGCGGCGGATGGGAAGCTTACAACCTGGTCATTCATGAGCTTGCGCACAAGCTGGACATGCTCAACGGCGATGCCAACGGCATGCCGCCGCTGCACAAAGGCATGCAGGTCCAGCAATGGACAGTCGCGATGCAAAGCGCCTTCGATGATCTCAACCGCCAACTTGATGCCGATCCCGACACTGAAACCGCGATTGACCCGTATGCCGCCGAAGACCCCGCCGAGTTCTTTGCGGTGACCAGCGAATACTTCTTTAGCGCCCCGGATTTGCTGGTCCAGGCCTACCCCGCCGTCTACGAGCAGCTCAAAGCCTTCTATCGGCAGGACACCCTCGCCCGACTGACGGCACTTCAAAGGGAAAACCCGGTCTATCAGGCTCATACCAACGTCTAGAAGCCGCCGAGCCGCATGGCAACCCTTCTGGAATACGCCTATAATCCGGCCCACTTTTTGGCGTTCGACGCCAGATTCTGACTGGTCAACAAAGGGGGCACTGCCCAATGAGCTACAGCAAGATTCCGGCTGGCAAAGACCTGCCGAATGACATCTACGTCGCAATTGAAATCCCGGCTAACCACGCCCCGATCAAATACGAAATCGACAAAGACAGCGACTGCCTGTTCGTTGACCGCTTCATGGCCACCCCCATGTTCTACCCGGCCAACTACGGCTTCATTCCCAACACTCTGGCTGACGACGGCGACCCGCTCGACGTGTTGGTTGTGACGCCTTACCCGGTCACCCCAGGTTCGGTCATCCGCGCCCGTCCAGTGGGCATCCTGCACATGACCGACGACGGCGGCGGCGATGCCAAAGTCATCGCAGTCCCGCACGACAAGCTGTCCCAGCTGTACGTCGATGTGAAGGAATACACTGACCTGCCGCCGCTGTTGCTGGAGCAGATCAAGCACTTCTTCGAGAACTACAAAGATCTCGAAAAAGGCAAATGGGTGAAGATCGAAGGTTGGGGCGACGCAGAAGCAGCCCGCACCGAGATCATGAAATCGGTAGCTGCCTACAAGGGCTGATCCGATTCGCTGCCTGCTCGGCATCCGCTCTTCGGGTGTCTGGCAGGCAGCACTTCCCCGGTTTTTGCACGACTGCGTAAAAAAATCTCTGTTTAAATGTTTAAAAAACTCTGCTTTAAACGAAATGTTTACTCAGGTTTGCGCGCTAACGCTTTATGCAACTTGCCTCAAGGTCCCAACAATAAATCAAGTGTATGGAAAGGCTCTATATCAACAGTCTTTCATTGACTTTCACCGCCCCCTCCGTAATTCAAGGCAAGCCACACTGTTGACGCAAATATCAACAGCCATGGAAACGCCCTACATGTGCAACTTACAGGCGTAAGTTTTCCGCACAGCCCTAACGTTGATGGCCCTCGCATTTGAACACTTCGTTCATTTAAACAGCCTTCAAGCCCCCGTAAACTTGATCCCATGAATACATCAGGTGATCGATTACGCGTCCTTTTGCGGGAGTGCCAGCTCTCTGCCACAGACTTCGCCGCCAACCGCAAGGTGACGCCGCAACATGTAAACAACTGGTTCAAACGCGGCATTCCTATTGCGCGGGTCGAGGAAATCGCCGAGCTGCTCAGCGTCAATGCACATTGGCTGCGCACAGGCAGCGGTCCCAAACACCCGGGGGAGCCACGGGTCAAAAGCCAACCTGCACCCACCCCCCAACGAACACGCAACGAACGAAGCAATGCCCGCGATCAACTTGAACTGCCGGTCTACAACGAACAGCACAACCACGGTGACGGCCGCACTGCCGTGGGCGAAATCCTTAACCAGAAAATTCGGCTGTCACGCCGGGTTCTCGACGCCATGGACGTGGAACTGCATAACGCCATCTGTATCGCCATGACTGGCAGCAGCATGGCGGACAAGATCCAGGACGGCTCGCTGATTGGTGTCGATCGGGGGAAAATCCACGTCATCGACGGCGAAATCTATGCACTGGAGCACGACGGCATGCTGCGGGTGAAATATCTATATCGCCTTCCCGGTGGCGGTTTGAGACTACGCAGCCACAACGCCAGCGAGTACCCCGACGAACTCTTCACTGCCGAGCAGATTCAGGAACAGCATATTCGGGTGCTTGGCTGGATTTTCTGGTGGTCCACGCTCAACAACCGGCGCCATCCGGCCACTGTGTTATGAAACCTGGCAGGTACGCTGCAAATCGCAGGCGTGACGAGCAATCGAAGCTGGGCAGACAAGGCGAACATCAGTATCCTGTGCGCCTTCGTTTCATCACCCCTGCGCTACCCGCACAGGGATGACAAACCAGGCACCGGCCACGGCCCGCCTCGGTTACCTCACAAGCGCTCTCTTGCAGAACGCACTTTTGCAGGCGGGTGCGGATAGCCAAAAACTAACCAAACCTGCCCACGAGAAGCCGGCCACAAGCCGGCTTTTTAATGTCTGGATGATTGTCTCGGCGTTGCTGAGACTTTTTATAGTCGGCCTCTTGGCGGACAAGTCCGCTCCGACAATTGATTTCCTGTACGCCTGATTTCCTCGATCAGAACCAATTTCTATGGGAGCGGACCTGTCCGCGAATAGGCAGTTGAGTCCGCCGCATTTGTTTCGGCTGGAAAAATCTATCGCGGGCAAGCGCTCTCCTACAAAGGCCCGAAGCAGCTTGCCATATCTTTGACACCCCCAAACCAACCACCAATCCCAACCCCCATTCAAGCCATTAATTTGACTGGGCGCTCCATTCCTCTATGGTTGACCACGGCGAATGGATTCCCTGTTTTTCTGGAGTGCCATCCCTCGAGTTCTTTTAACTTCGACGATCAGGCCTCCCATGAATCCAGCCGTAGCCCATCCAGAGCGCGTCATTAAGTACCGGCCCGAAATCGACGGACTTCGCTCTTTGGCCGTTTTGCCGGTGATCCTGTTTCATGCAGGGTTTACGTTCTTCTCCGGTGGGTTTGTCGGCGTCGATATTTTCTTCGTGATTTCGGGATATCTGATTACTTCCATCCTGGCGGCGGAGATTGCTCAGGGAAATTTCTCGATCCTCAAATTCTACGAGCGCCGTGCTCGGCGCATATTGCCTGCGCTGTTTTTTGTGATCATCACGACGGTGCCGTTTGCCCTGGCCTGGATGCTGGACAGTGATCTGCAGAATCTCGGACGCAGCATCATGTCGGTCGCGGTGTTTGCGTCCAATCTGTTCTTTTGGCGCAACACGGATTACTTCGACCCTGCGGCAGGTGAGCAACCGCTTCTGCATACGTGGAGCCTGGCGGTGGAGGAGCAATATTATATTTTCTTCCCGCTGTTCCTTCTGCTCGCCTGGAAGCTCAAGAAACCGGGTTTGACGCTGTTCATCCTGTGCATCACCTGCGTATCGCTGGCCCTGTCCGAGTGGGGCGCGACGTACCATCCGGCAATCAATTTCTACCTGTTGCCGACCCGGGCCTGGGAGCTGCTGGCGGGATCGCTGGTTGCGATGCTGCTCTTCAGTCGCCCGAAAATTACAGCCGCGGCGCCAGCCTTCAGTCCATACAAAGCGGCGTTGGCTATAACCGGCATTGGCATGGTGCTGTATTCGATTTTCGTGTTCGACGAAGCAACGCCCTTCCCCAGCCTGTACACCGTGGTGCCGGTGCTGGGCACGTGCCTGATCATTTTGTTTGCCTCGCCCCAGTGTCTGACTGGCAAGGTGCTGTCGCTCAAACCCATGGTCGCCATCGGGCTGGTGTCCTACAGCGCCTACCTTTGGCATCAGCCGATCTTCGCGCTGTACAGGCTGTCGCCGCTTCAGCTGTCGGCGTATGACGAGGCCATCTTTCCTCTTCTGATCGTGACGGTATTCTTCCTGGCGTGGATCAGCTGGAAATACATCGAGGCGCCCTTCCGCTACAAAAACAGGATTTCCCAAGCGGGCATTTTCAAATGGGCTACGGCAAGCATCGTGCTGCTGTTGGCTATTGGCGGGACCTTAAATGCGGTCTTCACACCCAAAGTCGACCCGTTGGCCGTCAACGTGCAGGACTGTCCAGGCTACGACGCTGGCGGCTCGGAACTGGTGTGCAAGAAGATCGGCAACGGCAGCCGATTGGTGGTGCTGTTCGGAGACTCCCACGTATTGCCGCTGATTGACGCCTTCACCGAAGACGCGGCGATGACGTACATGTTCATCTCAATACCGGGCTGCCCGCCTCTAGTTGGGCTTGAGCGCTATGACGGGATCGGCAATAGCTCCAATTGCGACAAACCGGGACAGCTGGCGCGATACGCCGATCAGGTGGCCAGCCTTCAACCCGAGAAAATTATTCTCGTGGGGCGCTGGACGCTGTACATGCATGGCTGGCAGAAGAAGAACGTGCTGCAGAAAAAACACCATCTGTTGCAGCTCGAAACCGGGGAGAAAGGGCTGACGCCGCAGCAAGTCGTGGCGGCGGGCGTGGAGGCTACGGTCAAGTTCTTCACCCGCACGACGCCTTCTAGCAAATTGTTCATCGTTGAGCAGGTGCCAGACATCCAGATGTTCGGTCACGTCAAAGCGGTCGTCAGTGCGCTGGGCGATAACGTGCCGCGCACGGCGATCGATGCATGGGATCAAGGGGAAATGGCAATGCTGGACAGTGAGGCCAGCGGCGGACTACTTAAGGTCATCCGCACCAAACAGTACTTCTGCGATGCCACGACGTGCGAAATAGGCAAGGACAAGCGCTTCTATTACCTGGACGACAACCACCTTAGTGCGTCGGGTGCGAAGCTACTGAGCGAACCCTTGAAAATGGCGATTGCTGAGTGACCTGACCAAGCCCGTACGCTGATACCGTGCTTTTTCAAAGCCAAAAAAAACCCCGTGCTTTTTCAAGGACGGGGTTTTTCAATTTTGGATGATACGAATTAACAATCACTGATGAGCGGCCCCCCTTGCATGTCGAAGTTGAGGACGAGAGGCATCAATAAGCATTTTTATCGCGCTTCACCAGCATCAAGGCTGTTTTGATGATGATCATGATATCCAGCGAGACGCTCCAGTTTTCGATATAGAACAAATCATGCTCAATGCGCTTATCGAGTTTCTCCTGGGTGTCGGTTTCGCCGCGCCAGCCGTTGCATTGCGCCCAGCCGGTTACGCCAGGTTTCACGCGATGGCGCCGGGCGTAATCGCTTAACAAGTCATGCAGCAGGCAGCCGCCCGAGTGCATACCTGTGGCGTGAGGACGGGGCCCCACTAACGACATGGTGCCCAGCAGCACGTTAAACAGCTGAGGTAACTCATCGATGCTGGTTTTACGGATAAAGCGACCTACGCGCGTAACCCTCGGGTCATCCGCTACCGTTTGTTGTGCGCCGCGCTGATCACCCCGGTCTGTGTACATCGAACGGAATTTAAAGACCCGGATAGTCTCGTTGTTGAAGCCGAAACGCTCCTGGATGAACAACACCGGCCCTTTGGACTCAAGCTTGATGGCCAGCGCGACGAATGCCAGCACAGGGAACAGTAGAACAATAGCCGTCAGGGAAAGGACGACGTCTTTGACACGTTTGACGACCGCGTTCCATTCGCTGATGGGCCGAGCCTGAAGGCTTAGAAAGTACGCGCCGCCTACTTGCAATACGGGGTGGTCCGCATACATAAAGCCCAGCTTGTCCGGGGCCAGGTACACGTCGACGCTCCAAGATGAAAACCGGCTCACGAGCGCCTCGATGCGGGCGGTTTCCTGCCATGGCTCGGCAACGATCACCAGATCGATACCGTGCTTGCGCACCATTTCGTCAGACAAATCGGTTCTTCCCAGCAGAGGGATGCCGTGATTATTTGGCGGCATACGGGTAACCCGATCGTCGAGAAACCCCACCACATCAATGTTCTGATCATTGAAGCGACGCATGTGCTCAACCACTTGCTGGCCTACCGCACCAGCACCCAGAACCAATGCTCGGCGTCGGAAAATGCTGCCGCGCGTGGCTTGAGAAGGACGTGCGAAATACCACATCAACATCAGACGACTGCACAGGATGTAGAGCGAGAAGCCGCCAAACCATGTGGTTACCCACAGGCGGGAAAAACTCTCGGTCATCCGGAAAACAAAACCGATCAGCAATAGCGCACCGAACGCGAAGACCAGCCCGCCAAACGTGATGAAAGGCGCTCTGACCTGTTGCTTGAAGCGCTGCCATTCGTACTGGCCACTGGAGAAGCCAAAGATACTGAACGTGACGACGGCAATGACCACGGCAGTACCGTAGCGAACGTACGACGCAGGCCCATCTTCGACGTAATACTGCACGCCGAAATAGACGATCAGCGACGTGAGCGTCATCGCGAGAATGTCAGTGAAATAAAGAAGGTAGTTGGCGTAGCTCTGTAGAACGGTCGGCGTACGCTGGAACGCTGTTAGATCGTCCATAGATCGTTGAATGTGGTTGTCCATTGCAAGAGCACCTTAGAGATAGAAGTTAGATGTTTGAACTTTTCATCGCGCACAAGCGCTTATCAGCGCAAGCGTGTCAGCACTCGCCACAATGAAAACCCTTAAGCTAATTAAACCGAACGGCGACTTCGAAATGCTCGCTCAGGATCTATCTGATATCAGTTTTTAAAACAGCCAAAAAAGGCAGATTAGAGAGGCAGAGTAAATTCACTGTTCATCGACTTATTCACGTGTCGAAATTTTCTGGCTGAAGTAACGAGTTTTACAGGCGAACTCAAGTTGCTCTTATTCAACAAAAACGTACGCACTACAGAGTTTGACTTGCTGTGCGCTCCGGAGTGACCGACCCGGTAAACCGCACCTGGGAATGGTAGCGGCGCCAAAGGCGTCCCGTTTTCGATCATCAAGGCTTTGATAAATTTGTGACTGCCCAGCACTTCCTTCACATATTCATCAGTGGCTTGGGCAAAGGAGCCGGGCAGCTTCATAAGACCGGCCTGCACGATGTAAGACGTGCCGCAGTACTCGTTGAACTCGGGATGCAGGAAGACCCAACGGGTACCCTCAGACCAAACAAAGCCAGTATTGATGTACCAACCGTTGGAGAGCGGTTGTTCCGACACAAAGGCTGCGAGCTTGTTGCTGAGGAAGTCATCGTCATCCACGATCATGAAATAGTCGGTGGGCGCCGCCGCCAGCATTCCTGCGAGGACCCGACGGCCCTTATCCAGCCGTACTGCATCGTAAAATGCCGCACGCCCCGCATCACTCAATTCATGCAGTGGGTTGGGCTCAAAATCGACACGCACAACCTGAATGCGTGATGGCAGAGGGGGTAATTCGGCGCCTTCGTTGGCAACGATCACTGCAGCCCAATCATCGCCCTGCTGGGCAACAATCGACTTCACCGTTTCGGCTATGTTTCTTTTGTTCTGCTCCCAATCCTTAGAGTTGGCCGGGTGCCTCACCGGAATAACAAAGGTCAGTTTGAAAACCACGTTATATGCCTCTCTTAGAAATTGATCAGCCGGCAACCTGTGATATTCCAGGCAGATATCTGTAAGTTATTTTCCCGTCTGAAGCGCTCGAGCCAAGGTCTTGACCCCGGCGCGAGCCTCTTCAAGTACCTGAGTGTGCATATCCGGATCGATACCTTGTGTCATGGCCGCGATAAAAATCTCAACCACATCTGCTGGCGAGGACCGGCTGGTTTCCACAAAAAACGCGTCGCGGTCTACCGACTTGTAGAAACTTTTCAGTTTGACGTCCCAGCCGAGGCCGACATGGGGAATTTTCAAAGAGTAAGCCGTGATGTTTGCATGCATTCGGTGAGCTATCAGGCCATCAAAACTTGAGATAACGCGATACAGCTCTCCGCCGTTCAAAGGCCGTGGTGAAATCTCGCAACCGGGAACACGCGCCGCCACTTTCGCCAGAACTTCTTCATCCTCGACATCGCCATTGGTGAACAACACAGGGGTAAAACCTTTGTCGATCAACCGCAGTGACACGTCAGCGAAGAACGTGATCATTGCGTCCTCGGCCACATCCTCAGCGCGGATGATTGCATTGACCATCTTGGAATCAATTACGCCGACGCCAACACGGCCGGTCAGTTGCCGCTCGCCCGCAGGGATTGCCAGTCGTTCCGGGTAAACCCTGGAGGCCAGCAAACCGGGATCACGGCAAAACTGCGGCTGGACGTCGGCATCGACGTAGGCGGTCCAGTGTTGGGCCGACAACCCGTCTCGCACAGAGACAAAGCGAATCAGTGGTTGTCTGTGCAGCGCTTTGCGCAATAGGCGGGCGGAATGAGCAAGCCAGGTTTTCTCGCTGGAGACACCCACTGCATAAAACGACACCTGAACATTCAGTCGCTGCGCCAGACGCATGATCGAATACAGCCGGGCCGGAAAATAAGAAGACGTGGCGGTGACGAGCTGGCCGCCGCCAATGACGAATCGAGTGGTCTGGGCTGGAGGCGCCACGGTTATCTGCGCAGAGAGCCTGCGATCAGTGCGCTTTATGTTTTTGATGTCCGCAATGCGCGAGAGCAGCCATTCGGGCATGACCTTTTTCAACGTGCCTTTCAATTGCGCTTTGCCAACGCTTTCACTGACAGGAAAATCCGATTTGCCGTCAATGTCGATGGAGCTCACGTGAGCGTCGGGCAAACACTTTCTAAGCTCGTGTTCAAGGCAGTCGGAAAGGAGCCCGTCGCCTACGTTGGTGCTGTACTTATCGTTGAAGATCAAAACATTCATGAAAATATTCCCCACATGACGACTCGTTGGATGAGCCATCCCACGGTGCGCTGAATATATAAGCCCCGACCGTGGGCGCGTTTAGACGGTGCAGTCACGTTTCCCGTCGAAGTGTTTGCTTGAGCAAACTAAGCACTTCAACCACGGCGCGGCGATTGGTCACCAGCATAGCCACCAGATAGATAAAAACGCCGGCAGGAATGAGCAGCAAAAGCCGCACCCCCGATGAAAGCGCCGCCATTTGCTGCGCGAGAAGATAGACGCAGGCGCCCATGACTAACGACGAAACGAGCGGCGCAATAATGCATTTGAGGTAAGTCGTCCAACCAATGCCGAGCAAGCGCAAAGTGGGCAGAATCGAGAGCGGCGAAAACACAATCGTCTTAATCAAAAAGCCACTCGTCAGCGCAATGAGTCCATGCCGGGCAAGCGCGAAAAACAGGATGAAGTTGCCCGCACCGCTAATGAGCGTGATGCTGGTTTGCCAATGAGCCTTGCTGAAGACCATCAAAATGTTGGAGTTGTATTGAGACAGCGCAGTGACGAAAGCGCTAAGCGAGAGAAATGCCAGAACCGGTGCAACATCAGCCCACTTCGCTCCCAACAATACATACACGACGTCAGGCGACAGCGCGGCGATTCCGACATACAACGGCCCGGTAATGCAGATGCTCAGATAAACGCATTTTAGATACGCTTCGCTAGAGCGTTTCGCGTCATCGCGCAGCGCCGCCTGGATAGGCAGTGCCACGGAATTCAGCGAACTGGAAATCATCAGCCACATAGCGACGCTGATGCGCTTCGCTGCATTGAACACGCCGGTTTCAGCAGCGCCCAGGTAGTAAGACGCAAAGAACACATCGCTTTGCATACTCACGAATGAAGCGGCCGCCGATAACGATACGTGTCGCGAATGGTGAAGCACTGATGCAACGTCTTTGTACGTGGTGTTAAGACTGGGCTTCCAGCGAGTGGTCAGCCACAAGGTTACGGTCCCAACCAGCGAGGTCACTAACTGTTGAGCGATAAGACTCAACAAACCGTACCCCTGAATGGCCATGCCGATACCGATCGCACCGCCGACTGAAATCGCCAGCAAAGACCGTATCGCCAGAACCTTGAACATCAATTGCTTGGTCAGCCAAGCCTCATGCGTCTTCGACAGTCCAGTGGTGAACAGCAGAATGCTGGTCCACTGCAGTGACGATGCGATTTCACTGTTATCTAAAAGTCGGGCAATAGGTTCGGCCAGCAGAAACAACAACAGCGCCCCGACCGCACCACTGCCCAGCATCAGAACGAACGCTGCATTGAACGTTGAGTCTCCGACATCGCGCCGGGAAACAATCGACGCTGCGACGCTTTCAATCCCTATCTGCCGGAACGCTTCAACCAGAAGTAGGCATACAGCCATGATGCCAAACGCTTCTTTTGAAACAAATCGAGCGGTTACCAGAAAAACCAGCAGCGCGAGAATTTGCGCAACCGACTGATTGATGATGGACCAAAATGCGCCCCGGCCAATGTTGTTGGCGGTGAAGTTAGCTGACATAAGGACCTGTTGATATGAGTGGAAACATCGAACGGATGCGCATGACACGACGCAGCGACAACCCCGAATCCGGATCAGGAAAGAAACATTTGTTCAGTCACTTTTTCCCAGTTCATGACTTGAGAGCGGTCAATCGAATTGCGGTCATAGGCCATCGCGCTTTCGAACGCCGACACCAGTGAGGCTTCGTCTGCATCCGGGTGGAACGAACGCACATGGGGACGGCCGGCGGCTGCAAAATGAGGCGCTACGATCGGTAACTGGCAGTACGTGTACTGAACCATCTTCAAACTGGACTGGCTGATGTAAGCAACACTGGGTGCGTCTTTATAAGGGGCCAGACCAATGTCGGAATACAGCAAATAAGGCACGAGATCTGAAAACGGACGCTCGCCATGCTCGACGACATTCTCAAAGGGTTTGGTCAGGTGAGATTTCTTGCCGAACACATGAAATGTCCAGTCTGGAAAACGCCCGGCAAGCGTTTCAATCACAACCGGGTTGAAAAGCATGTCGCCAACACTGATCGCGTTCTTCGATGTTGTGAATGGATTACGAGCTGGCGCATCGAAAACGTCGGTGTCCAGTCCGGGCGGTACGTATGTGATAGGTGCGCTTGCTGGAAAGCTTTCCTGCATGACGGCAGCGGGAACCCGGATGGAATCAAACAGCGGGAGTGCTGCTCTTTCCGCCTGAAGCACCATAGGGTGAAAGGTCAGTGTTTCCAGCAAATCGCTAACGCTGTAGATGAACTTTGCGTTAGGCGCCAACTTTGCGAACAGCTTCACCAGCATCAAGCCCACACCGCTTTCTATCACCACGATATCCGCCTGACGCACCCGATCCTTTACTGCCTCGGGGACCAGACTTGGATAGATCGAAAAGACCGGGGCGGTGATGTTGTCGAGATTTTTGTTGCCCAGGCTGAAGGGGTGAACGAACGGCCGCCAGACGTATTTCTGCACGAGGTCCGACATGCGAATCCAGGTATTGAATGGCCGACTGAAGTGCCGGCTGTTTTTCTTCATACCTGTGGCATAGCTCAGACCCACTGTCATGAAGTCGACGTGTATTCCCTTTCTTTCCAGGCAGTCCGCCCAAAAATGAAAATCCACTTTTCGACCTGCACTTGCATCATGCCCTGAGACAAAGAAGACATTCATGGGCTACGTTCCTGTATACCTTTGGGGCTTAGTGATGACCGATTTGAAGCGCGAAATTATTTGTTAGCCACCAGGTAATAAAAGAACTTGGGGATGCCTAGCAAATAACGCCGAAACAGCCGTTGTGGCTCTCTGATCAATCGAAATAGCCACTCAAGATTCATGCGACGCATGAGCGGGGGCGCGCGGTCAAAGCGCTCTGCCTGGAAGTCGATGATTGCCCCGCCACAGACCACCAGCATCGGCCCGTTTACGGCCTTGCGCAATAGACCCGCAAGGTGTTCCTGCTTGGGCATTCCCATCGCCAGA
This sequence comes from Pseudomonas corni, assembly GCF_057128765.1. Classification (NCBI taxonomy): domain Bacteria; kingdom Pseudomonadati; phylum Pseudomonadota; class Gammaproteobacteria; order Pseudomonadales; family Pseudomonadaceae; genus Pseudomonas; species Pseudomonas corni. The sequence continues at coordinate 127,256 of NZ_JBSKHW010000006.1, read as the reverse complement.
ACGACAATCACGAGCACGTTTTTACGGGCCCATGTCTTCAGGTACTTCAGGTATTTCTCTTCGCTGTGAAAGCCGTGCAAGGTGTGGCAGGCCTTCCCTTCCATCAACTTCTGCGCTCCGGTTTCGAGCCAGGGCGATTGCGTACCGAATACGAAATAGTCGATCTCGAGCGGAGAGTCCTGCGACTTTTTGATCAGCTCAGGAATAAAGTCCGTCCCGTTCAGGTTTGCTCCAGGCGCCAGTTTGTTCCATTTGCAAGCAAGCTTGATCCCGACTCCGTCGCGCAGCAGGTAATCAATATTCGCAAAACTGGACAGTACGGACTCTTCTTCTGCAGCCAGGTTATAACCATATTGATTCAAGAACCCGAGAACTTTTTGATCCTTGCTTTCAAGCAGCTCATCAATAAAGGTGTCGAGGCTATCGTCTTCTATTATATGAAGCCTATCGATAAGCGCTGACGCTGTTCTCAAGGGTGCTTTCGTATACATGGAAGATTTCCTCTGCGACTGTGGTCCATGAGAATTGTTTGGCATATGATGCCGCGCTTACTGCGGCTGAAGGAGTCCACTCACTGATCAGAGCCTCGTATTTCAAACTGAAGTTGGACGGGCTAACAGTAAATATCTGCCCAACTCCAGAATCATTCACGAAGTCCTTGAACGACAGCGGCTCCTCAGCCAAAAACGGTACATGTCCATATGACATTAATTCCACAACACCCAGCCCGAACCCTTCATATTCCGAAGCGCTTACTGTGTATTTTGAATTGACAATATGATCAGCGATTTCTTCATCGCTGATATCGAATATAAGTTTTACTTTCGCGTCGCAACCCAGACGTTGCACCAGCGACGTTAGCTCTGCGGCATCCCCGGTCTTGCTTCGCCCAATGATTTTCAACAGACCGGCAGGACGTTCCAGTTTTGCGAAGTTTTCGATGAGCCAAGGTAAGCGTTTGTTTTCACTAAACCGGCCCAAGTAAACCAAATCATCAACCGGTGCAGATCCGCTCGACGTACCCGTCCCAAACTTTTTCACCCGTATCCCGTTATTCACCAGTTGAGCGCGGCGCGAGATAGGTGCAAACACTGAATAGTCGTTGGAGCTATTGCAGACTACTGCCTCAACTCCCCCCAGCGTCCAGCGCGTAATGACTTCGAAGAAAACCTTTTTTAACCACTGATTTTTCCGTGTGTGGAAAAATCCCCCATGCGTCGACAGTACCAATGGCGCGGTGAGTCGGCCGAGCCTTCGCATGAGCGACAAATAATCGATGAAGAAATCAACCGCATGAACATGAACCATATCCATCTGATTCAGCAGTTCAAGGTCTGGCTTGCAAATCGGATAACGTTTCGAGCCTTTCCACGGAAGCCTTAAAACCTTCACCCCCTGATGCTCTTCGGTATCAGGGAGTTTTTTACCTGTCTGAAAATCGGAATCCAACGTCAGTACAACAACTTCGTGACCTGCCGAGCGCTGTTCCTTTGACAAGTTGAGGACGTAGTCCTCAAGACCGCCGACGCTCGGATAAAACTGTCTCACGACATGAACTATTTTCATGGAGAACCTTTATCAGTCGAAGTAATTCGCTCGATGGAAAGAGGCGCATCTTATGCAGCGGTTTGAATAAACCTATCGGGGCGTTTAAAAAGGGGGCCCGACATCAGCCCAACCAGCAACCACAAAGGCGCTCCTGTTTTCATCGAAAAGATGGCTGTTCCAGACACCAGCAAATTCATGAATATATAGAGTGACAAGGCGTTCGCGCAGCGCCTGCGTTCTGGCGTGTTCTGGGGAACAATGAAACATACAAAAAGCCAGTACGCGATGAACCCAATAATGGTCGCTGTCGAAATCAAGTAAGGATAACCACTGTCCAGCAGTGCGCCGGTGGCACCAACGTTGTTACCGAAATATTCACCTAACGGCATATTGAACAGAAAGTCTCCCGTCTTCGAAGTCCTTCCGACGAAGGTATCAGAGTGATCAAGCGGGAATGCGAGATAAACCATTACCGCAATCGCCATGATGATGGGAGCCAAAAACGTATTTGAATACTTCGGCACCTTTGGATACAGGAAGTAACCCACCAGCGAAAGCAACGTCAGAATAGATGTCATGCGGGTGTTGTTGGAAACAATGATCAGTAGCACAACCGCGATGTGAAGCGCGCGCTGCTTCGGACTGATGAACTTCCACAGCGACACCAGAAAAACTCCTGTCACCGCCGCGTAGTTTGCCAACGACACTTGTTCCAGAAAGATAGAGGAGGTCCTGGGGCCGTCGAATATCCCGTAGGAAAACCGCCCCTTGAACCCCAGTGCGTTGTTGAACAACCCGGTTTCGTTGTACTTGAACTCAACCATACCCCGGGTATTGATGAAGTACTGGGCCGGTTTGAGCATGGCCGCGTATGTGGTCACCGACGACACTTCAAGAATCAGCACAGCCAGCACCAACACGCTGCAGCAAAGGAAGGTTGCCATTACTGTTTCACGGGACGACCGGCGGCCAAGGCACACAAATATCGAGACAATCAGTGCGTTTCTCAGCGCATCCACAAAAATCCGCTGGTTGATCATGCTGACCATGAGGCCGAGCACTACAAACAGGCATACGAGGTAAATAATGTTTTTGTCTGCTTTGGCCAGGCCGCCACGGAGGATCAAAAACAACCCGCCGAAGATGACCAATATCTCGGTCAGCGCCACTACGCCGAAATTCAGGCCGGCGGCATGGGCGTTAACGAAGGACAGCAAGGCGTTATAACCAACAGCGAAAAACGTTAAAACCACTACCCGCCGATCGGCGACATCCGCCGTTTTATTTTGCGTGTGGACGCCAGCAAAGTTTGCCGTTCGCGGCATTGAGCGCTCCATTTGATCGCTTCCCGTTTTGGTCAATCACATGCGCCTGCCGCTCGGGCAGGCTGACGACACGACTTCTTACGCAGGTTTTTTCTGGCTGTAACCGTGGTAATCGTAGAAGCCGTCAAAACGATGGCCGTATTGGTTGGCTTTGTTGATGTCCACCTGATTGACGATGATGCCGCGCACCGGGGCTTTATGCTGGAGCAACTGAGCAATGCCTTTTTCCGTCAGCGAAATCGACGTAGCGCCAGACTTCACAACATAGATGACCGACTGCGCCAGAGTAGAGATCACTTTCGTGTCACTGACCCCTTGGGTTGGGGACGAGTCAATGATGACCCGCTTGTATTTGGCCTTAAGGGACTCAAGCAGTTGTGCGAAGCGTTGCGACGCCAATTGCTCAAGCGGATTGCTGGTCGCGCTGCCTGCGCAAAGCACGTCGATTCCGTCGATATGACTGATGCACTGTTCTAGCGTGGCCTTGCCGGCAATCAGATCGGACAAGCCTGGCTTGTCAGCCGACACGCCCAATGCTTTGGCGAGTGATGGGCGACGCAGATCGCCATCCATCAATAGCACCGGCTCCATCTGACCTAATGCCACCGCAAGATTAATCGACACAGTGGTTTTACCCTCGCCCGGAACGGATGAAGTCACCAGAATGATCTGATGGGGCTTGTCGTAGCCACTCAATACAACATTGGTGCGAATAGTCCGGATCGATTCTGTGAAGCGGTTGAACCTTGGGTCGTTGAAGGTCTTGGCCAGATCCTTTCTGTCCCGACGGGTGATTAACGGCAAGATGCCTACTACCGGGATGTTCAGATGGTTTTCAACTTGTTCGACGCTGCGGAAGGTATTGTTCAACGCATCGATAAGCAGGGCACACAACGCGCTCAGGAATAGTCCCAAGACTGCGGCGATGACCAGAATCAGTGATTTTTTTGGTTTGATCGGAGCGATCGGAACAACTGCAGGGTCGACCACGCGAATGTTCGCGCTGTCGATATCAGCGGTTGCAGCGGTTTCTTTCAGGCGGGTCATGAAGGTGTCATACAGCGCACGGTTGCCGTCCACCTCACGCTGGAGTTCTTGCAACTTGAACTCCTTGCGCGAGATGTCCTGAATTTGCGACTTGTTGGTATTGAACGATGACTGCAACGAACTTTCGTTTGCAGCGGCAAGCTGATAATTGCGCTCGATACCGGCGACTACTTGCTCTACCTGGCCACGCAAAGCGGCGGATGCAGCATTCAGGTCAGACCGCGCAGCGTCCATCGCGGGGTGTTTAGGGCCATAACGGTTCGACAGCTCATCGACTTTGGCTCGGGCCTGAGCTTCCTGCGCTTTGAATTGCTGGACCAATGGATCGGCGAGAACCGCTGGAACACTGGCCATTTTCTGCCATCCGCCCTTACCCATCGCCTGGACTTGTCGGAACTGGCTTTCGGCTTCGGCACGCTGGCGCCGGGCGTCGATCATTCTTTCGCTGGTCAGCGACAACTCGGTAGCGCTGATCGTGCTGACGCCTTTCACGTCCACCAGACCTTCCGACTCGCGATAGGCCTGCAGGCGCGACTCCGATTCCTTCAGCTTTTCGCCTAACTCCACCAGGCGGCTGTTCATCCAGACGGTTGCCGACTCCGACGCGCCGATGGTGGACTGCAGCTGACTTTCGATAAAGGCGCGCGAGAGCGCGTTGGCCGCCTGTGCAGCGAGCTCAGGGTCTTGCATGTCCACCATGACATTGGCCAGCTGACTTTTACCCTGGGGCTCAACACTCACCAGCTCCATGAACGCGCGAGTGGTGCGAGCCAGGCGCTGCTGCTCAGTGGGTTGTCGAGCCTCGCTGAACTTGGCGACCACGCCATCTGGGAGGTGTTTGTCCAGGCCAGTGCTCGCGAGCCAGCGTCCAATGAACGCAAATGGCTTGCTTTGGACGCCGGGGTCGAATTGAGGCTTATTGGATAAATCCAGGTCGCGCACTACGCGTTCGGCCAACGTCCGCGACTGCAACAGCTCAGCCTGGGTTTCCATGTACTGGCTAGCATTGCTTTCACCGCCCGCGACTGCCGCGTCGAACGACACAGCCTTCGAGCCTTTGGCATCCATCACCAGCGTCGCTTGCGCCCGATATACCGGAGTCATTGACGAGACGGCCACGAGCGCAATGACGATCACAACGCCTGTGAAAGCAAAAATTGCATTCTTGCGGTGCCAAATCGTTTGCCACAGCTTGAGCAAATCGATGGCGTCGTCACCGTTATCTTTGCGGGATGAACCGATGCGGGACGCAGAGACTGGAATATTTGTATCCATGATGGGCAACCCTGAAAAGGACGTATTGCGGGACGAATCGCGCCAGTAGCGACGCATGGACCATCACCGCATAGTCTTTACTAGAAAAAACCCTGAGGCACGGTGATGGTGTCTCCAGGACTGACCAATGCATCAAGACTGGCCTTTTCGGTCGGCTTGGCACTGAGATCACGATTGATCGTGATCTTCCCTTCCGACGCGCGTTCAGTAAAACCGCCTGCCAACGCTACAGCGCGTCGAACAGTCAAACCAGGCTGGAACGGGTAACCACCCGGAGTCTTGACCTCGCCACTGATGTAGAACTCGCGATACTGCAACACACTGACCGAGACGCGCGGGTTGACCAGATAATCGCCCTTGAGCTTGGCCACCAGCAGCCCCTCGATCTCCGAAGCCGTCTTACCCTTGGCATTGACCTCTCCGATGAACGGATAGGAGAAGGTGCCTGCATCGGTAAGCCGCAGGCTTTTGAAACTCATATCTTCTTCGCCATACACCGTGATGCTGATCACGTCGCCAGAGGCAAGCTTGTATTCGGAATTACCGGCGGCGTACGCCCCCTGCTGACCGGCAACAAGCATCAAAAGGCCCAGGAACAGGCTGCTGATGGTACGAATGATCATAAAGTAGTCCGCTCCTGAAGGATGTCGTGAAACGGCCACTGACTGGACATGCCAAGTGCGCCTGAGTGGCTACAGTGTTGCAGTAATACTGAGCTTGTAAATATTGCGTTCGTAGCTTTCATCCGCAACCGTTGAATCTTCTTTGCCATGGCGGTACCCAAGATCAAAGCCCAGCCAGCGACGCATCTGGTATTTCACCGCAAAGCCGTAGCGATTGATTTTGTCTTCGCGATCGACCTCCTGATACTCCTTGGTCGTGTGCGATACGGTAGCTACGGTGCTGAGTCGCTGTAGCCATTCGTGTTCCCATGCCAGCGAAGTGGTCAGGTTATCGATAGCCGATGCGCCGTTGGTGCCTTCGTCCAACGAGTGGTGGGTCTTTAATGTAAATGTCGAATACGACCGCGGCTTATAGTCGACCCCTACTTCCCACAGCGACCCGCCTTTATTGCCGACAGTCTTATCGTCATAACGCTTGCGCTCGGCACCCAGCTTGGCGGTACCAGTGGTATTGGCAGTAGCGTCCCAACTCAAGCCGCCAAGCAATGCCACTGTGTCGTTATCCAGACGGGTATTAGACACATAATCAAATCGGGTCCAGCGTGATTCCACCAATGCACGAGTGCTGGGGGCGACCTTGAAGTAGAAAGTTCCGATTGTTGCGTGGGCGTCACGCTCTTTGTCGTTGTTGATGCCATCGCTGTTCTGATATCGCATTTGCGAATAGTCAGTACTGAGCTCGATCTGCCCACGTGCTGTTCGCGCGCCATAAGTGTACATCCCACCCGCGTGGGTATAGGTGTACTTGTCGTTTTCTATGTGCTGATCAAGCGTCGCGGTGTCTTCGACTTTCTTATAACCCGTGTCCAACTTCAAACGGTTACGCGCATTGAATTCAAAGCGGGCCGTACCATCAAGATACTGGTCGGTATTGTTGTCTTTCGGGCTTGAATGGAATGTATCGCTATCAGCTTTATATGACAGCTTAAAGGCTCTTTTGCTGTTGGTGGAGGCAAGGTTGAAGCTTGGGGTCACCGCCGTGATCCAGGAGGATTCGACGTGACGCTCGACCTCTCTGAAGTTGTCATCGTAGCGCTCACTGGTCTGCAGCACCGGTGTGAAGGTCAGGCCGTTGTCGAACTTGATGCTTTGGGGGATGTGCAGCTCTTCCGCGCAAGCGTTGGCGCACAGCAAAGCCGAGAGTTTCATCAGAGATCGGGCACTGGATTTCAAGCTCATAGTATTTCCGGCGGAATCAGTGAGGAAATGTCATTTGAACAGGATTGACGCTACCCACGCTACCGCCCCAAGATTTTCCGTCAATCCTTGAAGACGTGGGGTAGCACAATGATGAATGACACAGAGACCCCGCCCCTCTCAAAAAGGGGAGTCGTCAACACACGGGCAGGATTTAAAATCGAAAAGGAGCCTCTCGGCTCCTTATTATTCAAACGCTGATCTGCGCCAGCGCTGTGTGAACGTTGGTCCCGTAGCCAATGCGTCTAGCGCTTGAAGACTAACGAGCCAAAATGCTTTGTCCGGAACCACGGCATTAAATGTAACTCTACTGGTACAGCTGTTTCAGTTTGAGTACATCCAGCGGATCTGAACAGATACTTACACCTGATACGAGCCTTGAAGCTTCGTATAAGTTCAACTGACGACTTACTTTTTTCAACTAGTACAAAAGGCCACTATCTATTATTCCAAAGTGCCACTACTGTTAATCGACGCCGTGCATTAGTCGTCAAAAAAAAACACCACTTACACTGCGCCGAATATTTAGCCCACTAAGTACTTGCTTTACATGAATAAAGTTGTGGCCGCACTACTGGCAATTACTATTGCCGTCGACGAACGGCGCGAGCACTGCCCACTGAGGTTTTTCAACACCCGCCTTCGGTTCGACCGAAAGTGAATAAGACCCCCAGAACGACCCCGCAGCCCAGTAGGCCAGAGGTACACAGTTAGTCTTCAGATAGGTTAACAACCGTGTGGCTGCTTCTGCCCACTGAGGATCATTACCGGGTATGCCGAACTCACCTATATGTCCCTTTTTACCGTTTTGCACTAACCAGTCGACGAACGGCTTAGCCCGTTTGACGCCGATGTCTGGGTCAAAATTAGGTCCGGGCCCTGCCTGGTAGGTCCCACTGGCGTCGGAATCCAGGTAGAGGTGTGCAGAAAAAATCAGATTATTAACCGGGTCCTGAAGCGTCAGTAGAGCATCATTATTTTTGGCCCACTGAGAAGCACTCGACCATGAACGGCCTTCTACATAAATCGGCTTGACCTTGTCGTAAGCTCGCACACCCCTGATACCCGCCTGGGCCGCGCTCGGCCAATTCGCATCGGCCGGGCCGTTTGGCTCATTCATGATGTCGTAGCCATGAACCCCCGCACGCCCCTGCCAACGCTCAGCCAACTGGGACAAAAAATTCTCGTATGCGGTGTAGGGCACATCCACCGACCCGATAGGCTGTTTGCGATAAACCCCGTAATTGTGGATATCGAGCAGAACAGCCATCTGCCTGCTTTCGGCCTGGGTCACCAGGTTATCGATAAGCTTGGCGTAGGTCGGGTCGAGGGGACCATCCAAAGCAGGCTGCAAGCGCTCCCAAGTCAGGGGCACGCGGACAACTTTAATGCCCTTTGCCTGCCATTGATCCAGGTACGTGGCGGAGGGGAACATGAAGTCGTAACCGGGTCTGCCCGGTAGGAGCTTGGCATTGAACTCGGCGCCGGAAACATTGATTTGAATCATGGGATGCGGATCTGCGGCCTGGGCGCACACCCCGAGAAGGCCGGAACTGACTAACAATAAAGCGCTTAAAAACCGTGTCATGACGTCGTCCTGCTCGCTTGCGTGATAACGCATTAAGTTGGGTCACGTATAGCCTTGGCAGGGTATTTCGTTAGCAATTGAAGGTGATCGTGGCGCTGCGGCAATGGGCTCGGATTCTCACTGGGATCAAGCAATCCTGAAGCCTGTGATGTTGTTCTCTTATCCGCCGCTGTTCATATGTTCGGGCCAGCACCCAAGACAACCTAGCACAGGTTCAGGTGGAGTAAGGAACACCCAACGGCAGCAATTGCACAGACGGCGACCCACGTCACATCCTCCTTTTTTACATCGCCCGCTTATTCAGGCTAAATATCTACCCTGTGCGCCCGCAGATACGGGGTAATGCCAGGCAAACTGCAACGGCACCACTCCCCCAAAAATAATTATGCGCCGCGTTGAATTTCCCTCCCCTCACGCGCTGCCTGCATCAGAACATTGGAGAGCCAAGCCCCAAATGTTAAAAAAATATCTGCTCCTGACCGCGCTACTGCTGCCCGCCTTTTCTGCCCAGGCTCATGAATACAGCGCAGGCTCGTTGAGCATTGATCAACCGTGGTCCATGGAGTTGCCTCCAAACGCGCCGACTGTGGCCGCCTACTTCTCGATTCACAACAGCGGCGCGGCGCCGGATCGCCTGACAAGTGTCGATAGCCCGATTGCCGGCAGCGCTCAATTGCACGAACACGTACATAAAGATGGCCTGATGAAGATGCAGCAGGTGCAGAATGTCGACATCCCGGCAGGCGGCAATGTCAGCTTTGCGCCCATGGCGTATCACGTCATGCTGCTGGACCTCAAAGACCGCTCGATGCTGGTGGAAGGAAAGCAGTTTGCTCTGACCCTGCATTTCGAGAAAGCCGGTGATGTAACGGTCGAGGTTCAGGTACTCAAACAACCACCCGAAGTTGCAACCGCTCCGGCCCACGCGCACTGACTGATAAACACGACCCTGACCTGACGTGAACCGCACTGCCGCACCTCGCAACAGAGCATCCAGCCCCCAGCGCAAAACCTCGGGCACTTGGCTGAGCCTGTTTGCCATGCTGATGATCTTCATCGGACCGCTGATTTCCCAAGCGATGCCGATGGAACATCACGCCGGGATGTCGATGCCAGCGACGATGGACATGTCATCGTCCATGCAAATGTCCGGCGAGCACGCGGGCATGCAGCACGAAACCGCAGCCGATCCTGCAGCAATGGATCACGTGCTGTGGGCCAAATGCGGGTACTGCACGCTGCTGTTCAGTTGCCCGGCATTGCCTCAGGCGCTGACGATTCTTGCGCCAACGCCGCCCAAACCTACTGACTTCTTTAACGCCGCGCCGCACCAGGGCCATGCCCAGCGCAGCGTCTTCCCCAACGCCCGCAGTCGTGCCCCGCCGCCCTCGTCACTGGCTTGAATCCCACAATCGAACAATGATTTCGCAACCGCTGTCAGCCCTTCTGCTGCCAGCGGATTGCGCCGTGTGTCATCCCTGACGGGAGCGTTTTCTCATGTCCAAACCGAACGTATCTTTCTACAACCTGGCGTGGCGCTGGCATTTCTATGCTGGCCTGTTTGTTGCGCCGTTCATGATCCTGCTGTCGCTCACCGGGATCATTTATCTGTTCAAACCGCAGCTCGATTCGCTGATGTACAACGACCTGCTGAGCGTCACCCCGGCGCACCATCAACTCAGCGCCGATGAGCAACAGCGCCTGATCTTGCAGGCTTACCCGAACGCGGCGGTGAGCAAATACCTGCCGCCACTCAACGCAGCAGGCAGCGCGCAGTTCGTGGTGAAAATTGACGGTCGTGAGGTGAACCTGTTCATCGATCCTTACAGCGGAAAAATCCTTGGCACCCAGGACGCCAAGCAGAACTTGCAAGCAATCGCGCGGGAGCTGCACGGCGAGTTGATGATCGGCAAAGTAGGTGATCGACTGGTGGAGCTGGCCGCAGGCTGGGGCATCGTACTGGTGGTATCGGGTTTGTATTTGTGGTGGCCACGCGGGCGTTCTCCGGCTGGCGTTCTGTGGCCGCGCATGACCGCGCGCGGTCGCGTGTTATGGCGCGACCTGCATGCTGTCACCGGATTCTGGGGCGCGCTGTTGCTGCTGTTCATGCTGGTGAGCGGCATGACGTGGACCGGTCTGTGGGGCAAGCAATACGCAGATGTCTGGAACACCTTCCCCGCTGCCATGTGGAACGAAGTGCCTAAGTCGGACAGGCAAGCCGGGGAGTTGAACACTGCCCGCGTGCAGACCGTGCCGTGGGCCATGGAAAACACGCCCATGCCGGTTTCTACGGGTGATCACGCCGAGCATATGAATCACGGCAGCATGTCCAGCGCCCCCGCTGCGCCCCATATATCGCTGCAACAGGTAGTCGATATCGCTCGCGACAAGGGTATTGAGCCCGGTTACAGCATCAGCGCGCCGGCCAGCGCCGACGGCGTGTTCACGGTTTCAGTGTTCGCGGACGATCCACGTAACGACGCCACCCTGCATATCGATCAATACACCGGCAAGGTGCTGGCGGACGTGCGTTATGCCGATTACAGCGCCGTGTCCAAAGCGACCGAGCTGGGCGTGATGCTGCACGAAGGCAAGTTTTTCGGCTGGCTCAATCAGTTGCTGATCCTCCTGGTGTGCCTGATGGTGCTGCTCAGTTCGGTCAGCGGGCTGGTGATCTGGTGGAAACGCCGTCCACAAAACGGGCTAGGTGTACCACCACTGCGTCATGACTTGCCACGCTGGAAAACCGCGACGATGGTGATGATTGCGCTCGGTGTGATGTTCCCGCTGGTGGGCGTTTCGATGCTGATTGTGTGGTTGCTCGATCGGATAGTCCTTTCGCGCTTTGCCAAATCCGCCGCAACAGCATAGATTGCGTCCTGCGGGGCCTGAGACCAGTGAGTGGCTTTGTGATGAATTCCTCCTCATATACGGTTTCAGGCTCCGCTCCGTTCACTTCGCTCGAAGATGAACGCCCGCCCTATCGATGTTGAAAACACAGGCTTCTTTACGGACAAATCCGTTCCTACAAATTCTGTTTTCGCCTTCGGACTGCGCCTTTTCCTACAAGTCGCGCATACAAAGCCCACAAGCATGGGTCTACCAGGTCCTACAGACAGTCCACGTCAGCTCTGACTCCATGGCATGAAGCATTCGGTGACGTTTTGCCGAACCTCCATCATTGCCATTGAGGCCAGCAACATGAATACCCCTGTTCACTCATCGGTCAGTACGACGCCAACACGCGCTCCCGCGCAGGGCGGTCACTATCCACCCAGTTTTGCCGACGTAGCCCGGACATTTACAAGCGAGTATCTCAGCACTCATCACCCGGACCTCATCATCGATGTCGACGCGACGTGGCTGTATTGCCGCGACAGCCGCGTGCCGCCGCACCTGCCGAATCCGCCGAAGATCCAGGCCCTGCTCGACAGCATCATCAATTACTTCACTGGCGCTTTGACCTGGACCGAAACCGAGGTGCAGGGCCTCTATACCTCGTCCGCCTCGACACCTGACGCGCAAGCGATAGAGGGGATGGGCCGCGTCGAGCTGATCAACTTGTATGCCAGCGCGCACCAAACGCTTGAAAGTCGTTTTATCAGCGCGATAGATCAATATTGGAATCAGACTCTGGCCGGTGGCGAAACCCGGCGAAAAGCATTCATCGAGCGGAGGGTCCGCGCGCTGGAGCTTGAGGCGCAAATGCTTGTAGACGAGGGCAACATGCCTTCGGATATGTATTACATGCTTGAGCGCACGCTCAAAGGGTGCGTGCCAACCTCTCAGGCGCGCGTACCCGAGCATGGCGTGTTTAGCCTGTCGCTGGTCTGGAAGGGCGGCTCGCCCATGCCGCTGGCCGGGGCCTTTGCAGTGACTTGCGTGCGAAGCCTTCAATCTCCGTCCAACGATAACCAAACACTGGGCCAGGCCCTGCTGTACACGCTCGATCAAGGGCTACAGAATTTTCAGAGCCTCAAGCAACAGACGCAGGCATTGGATAAACGTTTGCTGACTGCCGAAAGCAAGACTTCATTACTCTCAGCCCTCGACCACAAAGACCGGTCAAAACTGCCGGCCAATTTTGATGCCGACAACCCCGCCTCCTCCCTGCAATGGCACTACACACCGCTGAGTGCAGATTTCATTGGCCTGTTGTTCACTCAGCAGCTTGAGCGGCAAAAATCGCACTTCAAGCACGCCGTCATGCTCGGCAGATCACTTGAAATGGACCACCGCTCATTTGAACGGCTTGTCCCGCACCTGCTCGCTCCGAAAATGCATCTGGACGACGCAAAGCACCTGGAACGCCACGATTCGGCGCTGATCCAGACGCATCTGCCCGGCTGGTGGAAAAGCATGAATCACCAACAGCGCAGCCAGTGGCTTAGCCATGCGAAAACACTGGGCGAGCAAATCATTACCGTTCACCGCCAATGCTCGGCGCGGTTCAAGGGCGAGGAGTTCAATCCCGACACATTCGTGCGCAGGTACATCGATCTGCACCTTGCAACGGCTTTGAAAAAAATTGCCGTTACGCTGTCACCGGAAAACATCCAGATCACTGTCTACTACCCCGAGCAACTGCAGGGCCCAACCTTCGCGCTGAACCTGCCGCCACGGCCCGAGGAGTTCAAACGCTATTCGTTGAGAACACTGATGTACCAGCCGGTGGAGTCACTGAAACTGGACTTCGCAGGCGCAATCATGGCGACCGATGAGCTGGGCGCGGCTATAACCGAAATCAACCAGGAGTTTGTCCACACATTACTGACCGAGCTCGCCATCCCTGCGGCCTTCGATAACTTCCTGAAAGCCCAACTGATCACGTCGTCTTTCGCGCAGCACTTGCGTAAAGCCCAGAATCAGATGATGCATGCGCAACTACGCATGGCGCTGCTGGAAGTCGAGCATCAAGAGTTTCCGGTCTGGGCGCGCCAGTGGCTCGAAGCCGTTCTGGACTCCCCAAACCCTGCGACGCGACGCAAAGTCGGCGCCGATGATATCGAGGTGCGCTTTCTCAAAATCAGCCACACCCGCTTGAGCAACGTCCTGGTAGTGGCCCCCGCCGGTAAACTCGATAGCGGTCCGGTGGTGCTCTGCACCTTTGGCGCGCCAGACGGAGTGGTGCTGCGCTGGTTCGACAGTCTGCATCGATTGAAGTCGATGTTTCTGGAGAAAGCACAATTCCGCCCGTATCTGGCCCATCAGATTCCGGGGTCACTTCGCGCCGACACGCTGGGGGTACTGGAATACGATAAGTGGCTTAAATACTGGCGACTGCCAGACGCGATGCGCTTCCTTGCGCAGCCGCTGCCCATACCCGACATGGCTTTCAATCCGGTGACGTTCGACCCGCAACAGAAAAGTTTCTATGAGGAAAATCACGAGATAAAAATCGCTCACTTGATCAAGGAAGCCAACGCCACGCTCAAAACCATGACCAGCACCGCTGAGGGTAAATCGTTTGAGATGGTCGCCAGTATTGCCCTGCTGTTTCTACCACCCCCGATCATGCTGCCCCTGGCATTGGGTCTTGGTTTTTACAGCGCCTGGAATGGTTTCAGCCAATACGACGCCGACGATTTCGAGGGCGCGACCGGCGAATTCCTGAATTCGCTCAGCTATCTGGCGACAGCGCAAATGTCCGCCGACCTGAGCCCAGGATCACCGGGGCCGAGCGAGCAGCCGTTTGAGCCGGTCGAGGAACAAACTCCGCGCCCGCATCTGGTGCGCACTGTGGGCCGGGACGGGCAGCCGCAGATCGGCTATCTGTTATCGCCCAAAAGGCCTCCTCGTCTTCCAGATGCAGGCGTCAGCGTCGTCCCCGATCCACTGCGGTTTAAAGCCATCGACTTCAACAATGAGCGCTGCTACGTCAGGTCCCGGTTCAATCTGTTTGGCCATTCACGGCTGTACCGGCTGAACGCTATAGACAACACGCTAACGCACGCTGACGAGTATGTGACGCTAAGCAATAAAGGCATCTGGGTCGCCGCCGGCGGGCTTGCCCCACGCCTGAGCCTCACCGCACGGGATGCCGCGAGCAAAGAGCTCGACACGATCATCGCAGGCTGGCCGCAAACGCCGAGACTCAGCGGCGTGGAAGAAAAATCCACATTCGTTACTCGCTACACAATCCTGAGCCGCACTTCGAACGCTGAAGAGATGCCCGAAATACTTGCCTACAGCGAAGGCGGATCTGAACACGTCAACGATGTGCTCCGAACGGGAACGCTGGACGCGCACACCCGCAACTTTCTTGAGCAGTTCTATCGGCTCCACGAGTACGACGGTGCTGCCTTCCGGGCGGCGTACGTATCCAATGCCGGTCTGGAAACCTTGCAGCAACAGATCGGTGAAGTGTTCGCAGACAGTGGAGTGCAGTCTGCTTCGATCAGTCGGGCCAACGCCTCCCGCTGGAGCAAGGACAGCTTTGTGACACGTCACGCGACCGCCGAAAAAACCCCCATATTTTTCGTCTTCGATCGCTCGATCCATAAGAAAAACATGTTCTGCAATTTTCTCGGTGACCACGTGGCCGTGCCGCCCGCAACGCCAATGCAACTACGCGCCATTCGACAAGTGCGCGGGAGCTGGTACGCCTATTTCTCGGCGACACCCACGGTATCGGGAGAGATTTATGACCTGTTTTCGGGTGAGAAAAAACTGATGCTATAAGCGCATGAAGAGCTACCTGCTGCCTGCACACGCCGCCACTCCAAGGCTGTGACAATCTTCCAGCTCAGTGGCGCACCAGATCAGAGCGTGTCGCGCACCGCTTGGCCCATAAGCGGCCAACATGGTGCGCGCCATCGATTTCAGGCGACACATTCATTCTATTTTGCGACGTTGCGTCGTTGGCCCAGCCTTTGCTAAAGCCTTCCCAACACAACGCCTGCACCGACCGAAGAAGTCATTTCAAAAAAATCAAAGAATGGAGCTAGCCAATGAAGCGTCGCAGTCTGATTAAAGCGTTCACCTTGTCCGCATCGATCGCCGCAATGGGTTTGACCTGGACCGTCCAGGCCGCTGAGACCATCAAGGTCGGCATTCTGCATTCTTTGTCCGGCACCATGGCGATCTCGGAGACTTCGCTCAAAGACATGGCGTTGATGACCATCGACGAAATCAACGCCAAGGGCGGCGTCAACGGCAAGATGCTGGAACCTGTGGTCGTGGACCCTGCCTCCAACTGGCCGCTGTTCGCCGAGAAAGGCCGTCAACTGCTGACCCAGGACAAAGTTGCCGTGGTGTTCGGCTGCTGGACTTCGGTGTCGCGTAAATCGGTATTGCCGGTCTTCGAAGAACTGAACGGCCTGCTGTTCTACCCGGTGCAGTACGAAGGTGAAGAGATGTCGCCGAACGTGTTCTACACCGGCGCGGCGCCTAACCAGCAGGCGATTCCTGCGGTTGAGTATTTGATGAGCGAAGACGGCGGCGCCGCCAAGCGCTTCTTCCTGCTGGGCACCGACTACGTTTACCCGCGCACCACCAACAAGATTCTGCGCTCGTTCCTGCACTCCAAGGGCGTGAAGGACAGCGACATCGAAGAGGTCTACACCCCGTTCGGCCATGCTGACTATCAAACCATCGTAGCGAACATCAAGAAGTTCTCCGCTGGCGGCAAAACCGCTGTGATCTCTACCGTGAACGGCGACTCCAATGTGCCGTTCTACAAAGAGCTGGCGAACCAGGGCCTGAAAGCCACCGACGTTCCAGTCGTTGCGTTCTCGGTTGGCGAAGAAGAACTGCGCGGCATCGACACCAAACCACTGGTGGGCAACCTGGCCGCGTGGAACTACTTCCAGTCAGTCGAGAACCCGGTCAACAAGAAGTTCGTCGCTGACTGGAAAGCCTACGCCAAGAAACACAACCTCCCAGGCGCCGACAAGGCTGTGACCAACGACCCGATGGAAGCCACCTATGTCGGCATCCACATGTGGGCGCAGGCTGCTGAGAAAGCCAAATCCACCGACGTCGACAAAGTGCGTGAGGCCCTTGCCGGTCAGACATTCGCGGCGCCGTCGGGCTTCACCCTGACCATGGACAAAACCAACCACCACCTGCACAAGCCGGTGATGATCGGCGAAATCCAGGACGACGGTCAGTTCAACGTCGTGTGGCAAACCAAGGAACCGATCCGCGCCCAGCCGTGGAGTCCGTACATCCCTGGCAACGACAAGAAGCCTGATACGCCGGTGAAGAGTAACTAAGGAAACGAGGTGCCACGCCAGATGAAATCGTCTGGCTGAACACATCCCTGTAGGAGCGCGCTTGCCCGCGATGACGGTTTGTCTGTGACTTAGTTGTCGACTGACCCACCCCAATCGCGGGCAAGCGCGCTCCTACAGAATCCGCACCAGACTGCGGACGCTTTCAGGACACCTGACATGCCCAAACTTCTCTACCGCTTCATCGTCGCCATCAGCCTGCTACTGCCCCTCGCGGCACACGCCAGCGATGCCGGTGATTTCGTTGCGGCCAGTTCCGCCAAACAAGCCGATTTGCTGGAGGCCTGGTCCGCCAAGCCAGATCCTGCGCGCATCGAGCTGATCATTGCCCTGCAAGACGGCCGCGTCGCCGCCGACAGCAGCAAACGCGCCTTCATCGAAACCGGCGACAAGCTGGTGGCTGTCGACCCTGACGCCCCCGCCGCTGCTGATGCACCTACTCCGGACGAACCGCGCAAACTGCGCCTGAACAACCGACTGCGCGGGCTGGTCGATACCGCCCTCGCCAGTCACCAACTGCTGGCCGCCGATGACAAGCTGCGCCTGGCCGCCGCACAACAACTGCAAAAGAGCGCTCGCCCCGCGCAACTGCCGCTCCTCACTCAACAAGTGGCGAGTGAACAAGACGACACCGTGCGTTCAGCACTGAGCCTGGCACTGGCCAATCTGCAACTGGTCGACACCAGCCCGTCCGTGCGCCTGGCCGCCGTCCGTTTGCTGGGCGAAACCGGCGACCCGCTGGCCCGCACCCGACTCGAAACCCTGCTCGAACCCAACGTCGAAACCGACGCCACTGTGCGCCTGGCCGCTGAAACCAGCCTGGCTCAGGTGAAACGCAAATTAATGATCGGCGAGATCCTCGGTCAGGCCTTCAGCGGTATGTCCTTGGGTTCGATCCTGTTGCTCGCCGCGCTGGGCCTGGCAATCACGTTCGGCCTGCTGGGCGTGATCAACATGGCCCACGGCGAAATGCTGATGCTCGGTGCGTACTCGACCTACGTCGTGCAACTGATGTTTCAGCGCTACGCACCGGGTGCCATCGAGTTCTATCCACTGATCGCGTTGCCGGTGGCCTTCTTCGTCACCGCCTGCATCGGCATGGCGCTGGAGCGCACGATCATTCGCCATTTGTATGGCCGTCCGCTGGAAACCCTGCTCGCCACTTGGGGTATCAGCCTGATGCTGATCCAGCTGATTCGCGTGGTGTTCGGCGCCCAGAACGTCGAAGTTGCCAACCCGGAATGGCTGTCCGGCGGGATTCAAGTGCTGCCCAATCTGGTGCTGCCTTACAACCGCATCGTGATAATCGCGTTTGCGCTGTTCGTGGTGGTGCTGACCTGGCTGCTGCTGAACAAGACGCGCCTTGGCCTGAACGTGCGCGCGGTCACGCAGAACCGCAACATGGCGGCGTGCTGCGGCGTGCCTACCGGGCGCATCGACATGATGGCTTTCGGGCTGGGTTCCGGCATCGCCGGGCTGGGCGGCGTGGCGCTGAGCCAGATCGGCAACGTCGGCCCGGACCTGGGCCAGAGCTACATCATCGACTCGTTCCTGGTGGTGGTGCTCGGCGGTGTCGGCCAACTGGCTGGTAGCGTGATGGCAGCCTTCGGACTGGGCATCGCCAACAAGATTCTTGAACCTCAGATCGGCGCCGTACTCGGCAAAATCCTGATCCTGGCGCTGATCATTCTGTTCATTCAGAAACGTCCGCAAGGCCTCTTCGCACTCAAAGGACGGGTGATCGACTGATGAACCAACCCTTGATGGTCACTGCCGCGCAACGCGCTGGCACCAAAGTCACGATCGGCGTCGGCGTTATTGTTCTCGCGCTGCTGATCGCCCTGCCCCTTTTGTCGCTGCTGCCGGAAAGCAACAGCCTGCAAGTCTCGGCTTACACCCTGACGCTGGTGGGCAAGATTCTGTGTTACGCCATCGTCGCGCTGGCGCTGGATCTGGTCTGGGGTTACGCCGGATTGCTGTCCCTGGGCCACGGCCTGTTCTTCGCCCTCGGCGGCTATGCCATGGGCATGTATCTGATGCGCGAAGCGGCAGGCGATGGCTTGCCGGCGTTCATGACCTTTCTGTCGTGGACTGAGATTCCGTGGTACTGGGTCGGTACGCAGCACTTCCTCTGGGCCATGTGTCTGGTGGTGCTCGCACCTGGTTTGCTGGCGCTGGTGTTTGGTTTCTTCGCCTTCCGCTCGCGGATCAAGGGCGTGTATTTTTCGATCATGACCCAAGCGCTGACCTTCGCCGGGATGCTGTTGTTCTTCCGCAACGAAACCGGGTTTGGCGGCAACAACGGCTTTACCAACTTTCGCAGCATTCTGGGTTTCAGCATCACGTCCCAAGGCACACGGGCAGTGCTGTTTTTGCTGACCGTGACTCTGCTGGTGGGCAGTTTGTATGTGGGCTGGCGTCTGGCGCAGAGCAAGTTCGGGCGAGTGCTGACTGCGCTGCGCGACGCGGAAAATCGCCTGATGTTCTGCGGCTACGATCCTCGGGGTTTCAAGCTGTTCGTCTGGGTCTTGAGCGCGGTGTTGTGCGGTTTGGCAGGTGCGTTGTACGTGCCGCAGGTCGGCATCATCAATCCGAGCGAAATGTCGCCGACCAACTCCATCGAAGCGGCTGTGTGGGTCGCCTTAGGCGGGCGTGGCACGCTGATCGGTCCGTTGCTGGGCGCAGGCGTCGTCAACGGCATGAAGAGCTGGTTCACCGTGGCCTTCCCTGAATACTGGCTGTTCTTTTTGGGCGCGCTGTTCATCGTGGTGACGCTGTATCTGCCCAAAGGCGTGATCGGCCTGCTGAAGAAAAGGGGCGAACAATGAAAGTCACTCCCACTCCTGCCTTCGATCCGGCGCTCGAACCTGGTCTGGACCCGAACAGCGATGCCGGCACCAGCCGCGACGCCATCGGTCTGGGTCAGGTTGCCGGCAAAGGCCTGAACACCCGGCACGGCACGATCCTCACGCTGGAAGACATCAGCGTCAGTTTCGATGGCTTCAAAGCCCTCAACGATTTGAATCTGTACATCAGCGTCGGCGAGCTGCGCTGCATCATCGGCCCCAACGGCGCGGGCAAGACCACGCTGATGGACGTGATCACCGGCAAGACTCGCCCCAGCCACGGCAAAGCCTGGTTCGGCGAAACCCTGGACCTGACGCTGATGAGCGAGGTGCAAATCGCTCAGGCTGGCATCGGTCGCAAGTTTCAGAAGCCCACCGTGTTCGAGGCGCTGAGCGTGTTCGAGAACCTTGAGCTGGCGCAGAAAACCGACAAATCGGTGTGGGCCAGCCTGCGCGCGAAACTGAATGGCGAGCAGCGCGACCGCATCGAGGAAGTGCTGAACACCATTCGCTTGACCGCTTCGATGCATCGCCCCGCTGGCTTGCTGTCCCACGGGCAGAAACAGTTTCTGGAGATCGGCATGTTGCTGGTTCAAGACCCGCAATTGCTGCTGCTCGACGAGCCCGTTGCGGGCATGACCGATGCCGAAACCGAATTTACCGCCGAGCTGTTCAAGACATTGGCCGGCAAGCATTCGCTGATGGTGGTTGAGCACGACATGGGGTTCGTCGGCTCCATCGCCGACCACGTGACCGTGCTGCACCAAGGCAGCGTGCTGGCCGAGGGTTCGCTTGAAGATGTGCAGGCGGATGAAAGAGTTATCGAGGTTTATTTAGGGCGTTGAAACAACCCCTGTAGGAGCCAACTTGTTGGCGAGAAGAACAACGCGGTGTGCCTGATACACCGCCTCGCGAATAAATTCGCTCCTACAGGTTGGTCATTTATTTGCCTGGGATCTGAACATGCTCCAAGTCGAAAAGCTTCACCAGTACTACGGCGGCAGCCACATCCTTCGGGGCCTGTCTTTTGATGTGAAGGTCGGTGAAGTCACGTGCCTGTTGGGCCGTAACGGCGTTGGCAAAACCACGCTGCTCAAAGTGCTCATGGGCCTGCTGCCTTCCAAGGAAGGCGCGGTGCAGTGGGAAGGCAAGCCGATCACCACCTTCAAGCCCCATCAGCGGGTGCATGCGGGTATCGCCTATGTGCCCCAGGGCCGGGAAATTTTCGGGCGCCTGACCGTGGAAGAAAACCTGTTGATGGGACTGTCGCGATTCCCTGGTTCCGAAGCCAAGGAAGTCCCGGCGTTCATCTACGAGCTGTTCCCGGTGCTGTTGCAGATGAAGCAACGCCGTGGCGGCGACTTGTCCGGTGGCCAGCAGCAACAACTAGCGATTGGTCGCGCACTGGCCAGCCGCCCTCGCCTGCTGATTCTCGACGAACCGACCGAGGGCATTCAGCCTTCGGTGATCAAGGAAATCGGCGCGGTCATCAAAAAGCTGGCTGCACGCGGTGACATGGCGATTTTGCTGGTCGAGCAGTTCTACGATTTCGCCGCCGAGCTGGCCGATCAGTACATCGTCATGTCCCGTGGCGAGATCGTGCAGCAAGGCCGAGGCGAGAATATGGAAGCCGAAGGCGTACGCGGTCTGGTGACCATCTGACGCTGAATCCGGTAAGGTGCCTTCCTTCGAAACACGATAAAGAACGTTATGAATCTTCCTGCCCACACCGCTCTATTCACCCCCAGCTGGCATGCCGAGTTGGAACTGGGCTATGGGCGCTTCGGCGACAGCACTCGCCCGACGCAACGCCGACACAAAGGCCCGCTGCGGGTGCAAAAGCATCTGTACGCCGAAGGCCCTGAAGTCTGCCAGCACATCATCGTCCACCCCCCCGGCGGCATTGCTGGCGGTGATCGCCTGGACATAGATGTCAGCGTCGGCGCCAATGCTTGGGCGCAGCTGACCAGCCCCGGCGCCGCCAAGTGGTATCGCGCTGCCGGGCCTGCCTTTCAGCAGCTGAATCTACAAGTCGACTCCGGTGGCACCCTGGAATGGCTGCCTCAGGAGACAATTGTCTTCAGTGATGCCAAGGCCGAACTCAGCACCACCATCGAGCTGCAAGGCGACGCGCGACTGCTCTATTGGGACGTGGTTGCGCTGGGTCGCCCTGCCAGTGGCGAGCGCTTTGATCTGGGGCATTTTCAAGCGCATCTGGACATTCGTCGCGACGGCCAATTGCTCTGGCACGAACGCCAGCGCATTGTCGGCAACGACGGTTTGCTGGAGTCGCCGATTGGCTTGGGCGGTAAACCAGTGTTCGCAACGATGATCGTGACCGGCGAGATCGATGCCGAGTTGATGGAGGCCTGTCGCAACCTGGCTGAGCATTCGCCGGTGCGTGGGGATGTCACGCAATTGCCGGGACTGGTGGTAGCGCGCTGCCTGGCTGAAGAGGCACTACATGCACGAGCCTGGCTGATCGAATTATGGAAGCTGCTGCGCCCGGCGTTGCTGGGCCGCGAAGCCGTCGCGCCGAGGATTTGGAGTACGTAGCGCTGTGATCTTTGTAGGAGCGCGCTTGCCCGCGATATCGGTGTGTCAGCAACCGTTAAAGTCGCAGGCCTACCGCAATCGCGGGCAAGCGCGCTCCTACAACGGCGGCGTCGATCTAATTGGTTAATTTGAAACGGAAGAACACATGGACCTGACGCCACGCGAAAAAGACAAAATGCTGATCTTCACCGCCGGCCTCGTTGCCGAGCGGCGATTGGCACGGGGTTTGAAACTCAATTACCCCGAAGCCATGGCCTTCATCTCGGCAGCCCTCCTGGAAGGCGCGCGAGACGGCCAGACGGTCGCTGACCTGATGCACTTCGGCACCACGCTGCTGACCCGTGAACAAGTGATGGAAGGCATACCGGAAATGATCCCGGAGATTCAGGTCGAGGCCACGTTCCCCGACGGCACAAAGCTTGTAACCGTGCATCAACCGATCGCCTGACACTCGAGAAGAAGTGGAACGAACATGACCGACCTGATTCGCGACGCACTGCCTGCCGACATGAGGGCAGTGCTCGCCATCTACAACGACGCCGTGCTCAACACTACGGCGATCTGGAACGAACAACCGGTGGATCTGGCCAATCGCGAGGCGTGGTTCAACGCCCGTGCCGCACAGGCTTACCCGATTCTGGTGGCCGTCAATGCAGAGAACGAAGTCGTGGGTTATGCCTCGTTCGGTGACTGGCGCCCTTTTGAAGGCTTTCGCCACACCGTCGAGCATTCGGTGTACGTGCGCGCCGATCAGCGCGGCAATGGCCTGGGCCCACGACTCATGGGCGCCCTGATTGAACGCGCCAAAACGTGCAACAAACACATGATGGTGGCCGCCATCGAAAGCGGTAACGCAGCGTCGATTCATCTGCATCAGAAACTCGGTTTTGTCATTACCGGGCAGATGCCACAGGTCGGCACCAAGTTCGGTCGCTGGCTGGACCTCACCTTCATGCAGCTTGATCTGTCCCCCGGTGCCGACGCTCCACCGTCACAAGCGCCCAAATCCTGAACATGGCCTGAGCTTCACTTTCTGAAAGGATGCCCCAACGATGAACGCTGCTCAGATTCGACGCGTCACCACCGAGAGCTTTGCGCACTATCGCGAGGGCCTGGCGGAGTTGTTGCTGGATGCGGTTCATCGCGGGGCGTCATTAGGGTTCATGGCCGACGTGGATATCACGCAGGCACTTGCCTGGAGCGACAGCGTCAAGGCCGAAATCGAACAAGGCCGGCTGTTGCTGTGGGTCGTGGTGCAGGAAGAACAAGTGCTGGCCACGGTGCAGTTGGCACTTTGTCAAAAGGCCAACGGACTGAACCGCGCCGAGGTGCAAAAGCTGTTGGTACTGCACGGCGCCCGTCGTCGTGGCTTGGCGTCGCAACTGATGCACACGGTCGAGCAGGCTGCGCATCAACTCAAGCGTGGCATGTTGCATCTGGACACGCTGGATGGTTCAGCCGCTGAAGATTTCTATCGGTCGATGGGCTATCAGTTCTCCGGGAAAATCCCGGACTACGCCTGCAACCCGGATGGTGAGTACCGGGCCACCGTCATTTATTACAAAGTTTTGTCGAGGAAAACCGCATGATTCCAGGTCAGTACCAGATCCAGCCCGGCGAAATCGAACTCAACGCAGGCCGCCGCACGATCACCCTGAATGTGGCCAATAGCGGAGACCGGCCGATTCAGGTGGGCTCGCACTTTCACTTTTTCGAAACCAACGACGCGCTCACTTTTGATCGCGCCGCCAGCCGCGGCATGCGCCTGAACATTCCTGCGGGTACGGCGGTGCGCTTCGAGCCAGGGCAGTCGCGGGATGTGGAATTGGTGGATCTGGCCGGTGCGCGGCGGGTGTTTGGGTTTGCCGGCAGAGTCATGGGTGAGCTGGATTAAAAGGCGGAGCGATCTCCTGTAGGAGCGCGCTTGCCCGCGATAGCGTCCGATCAGCAACATCTCCGTCACAGGAACATCGCAATTCGCGGGCAAGCGCGCTCCTACAGAGGATGCGCTGCCCGCGACAGATAACTGAATTCAAGGAATCCCAATGAAGATCTCCAGACAAGCCTACGCCGACATGTTCGGCCCAACCGTCGGCGACCGTGTGCGTCTGGCGGACACAGAGTTGTGGATCGAGGTCGAGAAAGACTTCACCACCTACGGCGAAGAAGTGAAGTTCGGCGGTGGCAAAGTCATTCGTGACGGCATGGGCCAAGGCCAAGGGCTGGCCGCCGAAGTGGTCGACACGCTGATCACCAACGCGCTGATCGTAGATCACTGGGGCATCGTGAAAGCCGACGTCGGCATCAAGGACGGCCGCATCGCCGCCATCGGCAAGGCGGGCAATCCGGACATCCAGCCCGACGTCACCATCGCCATCGGTGCGGCCACAGAAATCATCGCCGGTGAAGGCATGATCCTCACCGCAGGCGGCGTCGACACGCACATCCACTTCATTTGCCCTCAACAGATCGAAGAAGCGCTGATGAGCGGCGTGACCACCATGATCGGTGGCGGCACCGGTCCTGCGACAGGCACCAATGCCACCACCGTGACGCCCGGTCCATGGCACATGGCGCGCATGCTTCAGGCCGCCGAAGCGTTCCCGATGAACATCGGTTTCACCGGCAAGGGCAACGTCAGCTTGCCCGAGCCGTTGATCGAACAAGTGAAAGCCGGGGCCATCGGCCTCAAGCTGCACGAAGACTGGGGCACCACGCCTGCGGCCATCGATAACTGCCTGAGCGTTGCCGATCTGTACGACGTGCAAGTGGCGATTCACACCGACACGCTGAACGAGTCCGGATTCGTCGAAACCACACTGGCGGCGTTCAAGAATCGTACGATCCACACTTACCACACCGAAGGTGCCGGTGGCGGACACGCGCCGGACATCATCAAGGCCTGCGGCTTCCCCAACGTGTTGCCCAGCTCGACCAACCCGACGCGACCATTCACCCGCAACACCATCGACGAACACCTGGACATGCTGATGGTCTGCCATCATCTGGACCCAAGCATCGCCGAAGACGTCGCGTTCGCTGAAAGCCGCATCCGTCGCGAGACCATCGCTGCCGAAGACATCCTGCACGACCTGGGCGCGTTCTCGATGCTCAGCTCCGATAGCCAGGCTATGGGACGCGTGGGTGAGGTGATCATCCGCACCTGGCAGACCGCTGACAAAATGAAGAAGCAACGCGGCCCGCTGCCGGAAGACGGCGAAGGCAACGACAACTTCCGCGCCAAACGCTACATCGCCAAATACACCATCAATCCGGCGATTACCCACGGCATCAGCCATGAAGTGGGCTCCATCGAAGTCGGCAAGTGGGCGGACCTGGTGCTGTGGCGTCCGGCGTTCTTCGGCGTAAAACCGACGCTGATCCTCAAGGGCGGCTCCATCGCGGCCAGCTTGATGGGCGACGCCAACGCCTCGATCCCGACCCCGCAGCCGGTCCACTACCGCCCGATGTTCGCCAGCTACGGCAGTTCGTTGCACGCCAGCAGCCTGACTTTCATCAGCCAGGCGGCCATGGACGCAGGCGTACCGCAAACCTTAGGGCTGAAAAAGCAGATCGCCGTGGTCAAGGGCTGCCGCAATGTGACCAAGGCAGACCTCATCCACAACGATTACCTGCCGCACATCGACGTCGACCCGCAGACCTATCAGGTCAAGGCCGACGGCGTGCTGTTGTGGTGCGAACCGGCGGATGAACTGCCCATGGCGCAGCGGTATTTCTTGTTTTAATCCAAAACGCCTCTGTAGGAGCCAACTTATTGGCGAGCGATTGATGCGGCGTGCCAGACACGCCGCTTCGCGAACAAGTTCGCTCCTACAGGTGAGCTAGAAAAATCCAATCCCCGAAAAAATTCCTTAGGCGTTAAGATGCGCCATCTTCCCCAAAGCCATGCCAGCAAGGTATTCGTCCATGCGTCTTTCCGACTTCATCGTTGAGCAAGTCGATCGAATCGTCGATGAATGGGAAAACTTCGCCGCGACGCTTACGCCTGCGGCTGAGTCCATGAACTCCGTCGAGCTGCGCGACCATTCGAAAGCCATACTGCTGGCTGCCGCACGGGACATGAACACCGCGCAGACCAAGGCCGAGCAGATCGCCAAGGCGCAAGGGGAGGAGCTGAACAAGACACCGACGCTCGACGAAGCGGCCGCCAGCCATGGCGAGTTGCGGCACACGGTAGGCTTTGACCTGGTGCAAATGACCTCGGAATTTCGTCATTTACGCGCAACCGTGATCCGTTTCTGGGTCGAGAGCATGAAGGCACCGGACATGGCGTCTTTCCAGGACATGATCCGCTTCAATGAAGCCATCGACGAAGCCCTCGCGGAGTCGACGGCGGCGTACGCCGAGCGAGTCAATCGCTCGCGGGATATCTTTCTGGCAATCCTGGGGCATGACCTGCGGGCGCCTCTGCAAGCGGTGAGCATGTCTTCGGAAGTGCTGATGCGTAAAACAGGGCTGGACGCGGCGGCGCAGGCCTATGCAAGCAGAATCAACAGCAGCAGCCGCCAGATGGCGACGATGGTCAGCGATTTACTGGAGTTCGTGCGTAGCCGTCTCGGCGTATCGTTACCCGTCGAGCGCCAGCCGATGGAAATGGTTATTGCCTGCCGCGAGGCCATTGATGAAGCCAGCGCAGGCCATCCCGATTGCAACCCGGATTTCAACTACTCCGGGGACACTCAGGGGGAGTGGGATCGCAACCGCATTGATCAACTTTTGCGCAACCTGATTGGCAATGCGCTGCAGCACGGCGCCTCCAGTCACAAGATCACCGTGACCCTGACCGGCGGCGAAAGCTACGTCACGTTGTCTGTTCACAATGGCGGAGAGCCCATAGCGCAGGAAGCCATCGGCAGTATTTTCGATCCATTGGTAAGAAGTGCAAACGAGAAAGTCGGCAATCACAACCCGTCGACCAGCCTTGGGCTTGGGCTATTTATCGTCAAAGAAGTGGTCAATTCACACGGCGGCAGCATTACCGTTACTTCGAACTTTGGTGACGGGACCACGTTTACGGTGGTGCTGCCTAAGAAGGCCTGAAGACGGCCTGGTTTCGTGGGAGCGGACCTGTCCGCGAAGGCTCTCGTGAATCTGACTACAATGCATCGCCTGCGGTAACGTCTTCGCGGACAGGTCCGCTCCCACAAGATCAAGGACCAACGTGACTTCTGCTCCGAACTCACGGGCTGACCATTACCCTGTAGGAGCGAACTTGTTCGCGAGGCGATGTGCCTGACTCACAGCATCAAGCCTCGCCAACAAGTTGGCTCCTACAGAAGGTCGTCCTCGCCTGACTAGCGGCATCGAACCAAGGCCCCTGTAGGAGCGAACTTGTTCGCGAGGCGGTGTGCCTGACTCACAGCATCAAGCCTCGGCAACAAGTTGGCTCCTACAGAAGGTCGTCCTCGCCTCAATCCAGCAAAAACCGCCCCAACCGCTGCTTGAGCATGCGGTTCTCTGCGCGTACGTGCTCCAGTTCATCGAGCAATTCCAGCGCCAAGGCAACGCCGTCCCACTCCATTGCCAGTTCGTGATGCAACCTGGCGGCGCGTTTGGCCACTGACAGCGAATAGGCATCGAACAGCCACTCGTCGGGCCGCTGACCCTGAGGTTCGAGAATGCCGTGTTCGACGATCTCGATCACATAGGCGGGCGACATCTCGACCACCTGACAAAACTCCTTCATATCCAGTTCTACAACCAGGGTACTCATGATCAGTTACTCCATTGGGCCCTCGGATCAAAGGCGGCGGTTTCGGCCAGCTTTTCCCACAAGGCCTTGGCGGCTTCATCGGTTGCCTTGGGCATCACAACTTTGAGTTGAGCATACAAATCGCCACGCTGCCCTTGCTTGTTCATCAGGCCATTGCCTTTGACCCTCAGACGCAGGCCGGTCTGGCTGTCGGGCCTAATGGTCAAGCTGATCTTGCCGGTCAGGGTCGGGACTGCGATTTTCGCGCCCAGCGCCGCCTCCCAAGGGGCCAGCGGCACGGTGATGATCAAATCGTGGCCTTCCACATCGAACTTGGGGTGCGGCGCCAGACGCAGTATCAGGTAGAGATCACCATTTTCCGCGCCCCCAATACCGGGCGCGCCCTGCCCTTTGAGGCGAATACGTTCCCCGTCCGTCACGCCTGCGGGGATTTTCACGTTAAGGGTCTTGGTGACATCGGCCAATCGCTGGCCGCTTGCGTTGTGTTGCGGCACCTTGAAGCTGACCTGCTTGGACTCGGCCGACAGGGTTTCTTCGAGAAAGACCGGCAATTCCATTTCCACATCTTGTCCTCGACGGCCGCTGCTGTACGCACGACCGCCCTGTTGAGCACGATTACCAAATATCGAGCTGAAAAATTCGGAAAAATCACCGGTGGAGTCAAACCCGCCATCACCAGCGCCCGCACCGCCACGGCTTTGCCAGCCCGGCGGCCCCTGGAACGGGCGGCCTTGCTCGCCGTACTTGCGAATGTCGTCATACTCGGCACGCTTTTCCGCGTTACTGAGCACTTCGTAAGCCTCGTTGGCCTCTTTGAATTTGTCCTCGGCGCCGGTTTCTTTGCTGACGTCAGGATGATATTTACGCGCCAGCTTGCGGTAGGCGGTCTTGATGACCTTGTCGTCCGCCGTCGGCTCCACGCCAAGAATCTTGTAATAGTCTTTGAAATCCATCTAACGATCACCCATTCCGGATTTTCCAGCCCCGCTCCGAACAGCGTCCTCAATTGAGATCGCCTGGAGCGCTGGATGTTGCAATATTGTCGGGCCGCGACTTCGCATGCCCGAAGCATCGCTCAAAGTCGCTACGTAATGTAAGGAATTACACGGTGAATGGGGGCTTATCCCGCCAGTTCAAGCCAAACGGCTCAAATAGACGCATAAGGGCGTATAAACCGACGTCTCGCCCTACGCATCCGTCGCACACTCGCATACACTGCGCGGCCGTTTTTTGACTGGAACGTAAAGAACATGAGTAAGCAAACTCCAGCCCGTGCCTGTGGTATCGACTTTGGCACATCCAACTCCACCGTCGGCTGGCTGCGACCGGGGATGGACACCATGATCGCGCTGGAGGACGACAAAATCACCCTGCCTTCGGTGGTGTTCTTCAACATGGAAGAACGCCGTCCGGTTTACGGCCGCCTTGCGCTGCACGAATACCTCGAAGGCTACGAAGGCCGGCTGATGCGCTCGCTCAAGAGCTTGCTGGGTTCCAAGCTGATCAAGCACGACACCAGCGTGCTGGGTACGGCCATGCCCTTCAAGGATTTGCTCGCTCTGTTCATCGGCGAGCTGAAAAAGCGCGCTGAAGCGACTGCCGGTCGCGAATTCGAAGAAGTGGTGTTGGGCCGTCCAGTGCATTTTGTCGATGACGACATCATGGCCGACCAGGAAGCCGAGGACACCCTCGCTGAAGTCGCACGCAAGATCGGCTTCAAGGACGTGTCGTTCCAGTACGAACCTATCGCTGCCGCATTCGACTACGAGTCGACGCTTGAGCGCGAAGAACTGGTGCTGATCGTCGATATCGGCGGGGGTACGTCGGACTTCTCGCTGGTGCGTCTGTCACCGGATCGCCGTTTCTATGACGATCGCCACGAGGACATTCTTGCCACAGGCGGTGTGCACATCGGTGGTACGGACTTCGACAAACAACTGAGTTTGCAGGGCGTGATGCCGTTGTTTGGCTACGGCAGCCGGATGAAAAGCGGCGCGTATATGCCCACCAGTACGCACATGAACCTGGCGACCTGGCACACCATCAACTCGGTGTACTCGCAAAAGTCCCAACTAGCGCTGGGCAGCATGCGCTACGACATAGAAGACACCCAAGGCATCGACCGATTGTTCAAGCTGATCGATCAGCGTGCCGGGCACTGGCTGGCGATGGAAGTGGAAGAAACCAAGATCCAGCTGACCCACGCCGCAAACCGCGTGGTGGAAATGGATCGGGTCGAGAGCGGCTTGAGCGTTGATCTGACCCGCGTGTTGTTCGAGTCGGCCATCGACGCACTGCTCGAACGCGTACGCAACAGCGTGACGGCACTGCTCAAAGATGCGGGTGCGGCGGTGACGGATGTCGACACGGTGTTCTTTACCGGCGGTTCAAGCGGCATCCCGGCCTTGCGTAATGGCGTCGCGGCGATGCTGCCCAATGCTCGGCATGTTGAAGGCAACATCTTCGGCAGCATCGGCAGTGGCTTGGCGATTGAAGCGAAGAAGCGGTATGGCTGATGGCTTCTGCCCGAAGGGCGTAGGAGTCCAGCTTGCTGACGATGGGTTGCGAAGCAGCCCTAAACCCAGCGGCCTCGGTTTAAGCTGACACACTGCGGTGCCTGGTTTCACTGCCGGTTCCCGGCAGATCGTCGGCAAGCCAGACTCCTACGGCCTTCGGCCAGAATCCAGAACCAGCGGCGGTAGTCCCCCTATTAGACCAAATCAGCCCGTCTTAGCTCGCTCTTGAGATACGCATAATAAATCGGCCCTGCCACCACTCCCGGCAGGCCGAATGCCGCCTCGAATATCAGCATCGCCAGCAACAATTCCCACGATTTGGCACTGATCTGCCCGCCGACGATCCGCGCGTTGAGGAAGTACTCGACCTTGTGGATCACGATCAGATAACCCAACGCCGCCAGCGCCACCCAGATCGACAGCGACATGCCGACGATGAAGATCAGCGTGTTCGACATCAGATTTCCCACCACCGGCAGCAATCCCAGCAAGAAGGTCAGCACGATCAGGGTCTTGGTCAGTGGCAGGTGAACGCCGCACAACGGCAGGACCACGGCGAGAAAGATGGAAGTGAACGCCGTGTTCAGCAGCGAGATTTTAATCTGCGCGAACACGATGTTGCGAAAGGCCTGACTCAGCAGGTGCAGACGCTCGAACAACGCCGCTGCCAGTGGCTTGCGCTTGGTGACGTCCGGCACGCGCTGTAGTGCAATGATCGCACCAAGCACCATGCCGATCAGCAACGTCACGAACATGTGCGCCGCGCCTTTGCCCAGCAACTGCAGCTCGCCGACGTGTTTGGTCAGCCAGGCGCCCAGCGACACTCGGAACTCGGTCGCGCTGGCAGGCAAATAGCTGTCGATGAAAGGCGGCAACTGACCACGGGCGCGATCCACCAGAATCATGAATTTATCCAGCGACGCTCCGGGGTTTTCCGCCTCGTGCAGCAAAAAGCTGATTGCGCCGGCAAACAGCAGCGCCAGTACAGTGACCACCAGCGTGCCGAGCAAGGCCACCGCCAGCCAGCGCGCACGTTCGCCTGCGATCAGCCGTTGAAGCTGAGGCGTGAGCATGTCGACGAGCTCGTACACCAGCAAACCGGCGAGCAGGCTCGGCAAAAGGTTCAGCGGAAGGACCAACAGCAGGCCGCCGAAGACGAGAATCCAGCTGGCCAGGAAAACGTGACGTGGAGAAAACGTTGGCATACAGCCTCAAAACAAGCGGCCTGAAGAGGTGGGCAGTCTGCCAGCGTTCCGGGTCCAGAACCAGCGGTCAGAAAGCTAGCGCCAGCCTGCGCATCCAGACACTGCGACTGCAACCCGAACAACGGCTGTAATCACCCTGCTTTTCCCAGTGGCGTACAGCACTGTCCGAGTGCTTTCGATGCTCGAACGGCCGCGAGAAAACTATTTCTTCTTGAGACAATCGCTCATGAACGCTTTACGTGCGTCGCCTTTGAGGGCCTGTGTGCCAGCGGTGGCGTTGCAGGTTTTCATTTTGTCCTGCTGCGTTGCGGCGGGTGCTGGGGCGGCTTTCAGACAGGTGCTCATGAAGGTTTTGCGTTCATCGCCTTTAAGGGACTTTGCGCTAGCGTCGGCGTTGCAGGTGGTCATTTTGTTCTGTTGCGCAGTGGCGGCAAAACCCTGGGCGCACATCAACAGACCCACGACCAATAGAGGAACACGAAGCATCTTCATCGACTCATCTCCGGGATCGCCGCACGACCGGCGGCGTTGGGTGGAGTGTAGCCAAGGATTGTTGCGGCATATGTCACGTGTTGACCTGTAGGAGCGCGCTTGCCCGCGATAGCGTTCTTTCAGCTGATAGTTCGCCATCTGACCAGACGCCATCGCGGGCAAGCGCGCTCCTACGGCTGAATGTGGTCATCCTGTAGACGCCACCACCGACAAGCGGATAATGCGCGCTCATCTTCAAACGGCAGCTCCCATGCAATACCTCTATCCGCTACTGACCGTGTTCATCTGGGCGGGCAACAACGTGATCACCAAAGCGGCTGCAGGGCGGATCTTTCCTGCCGAGATCGGGTTTTACCGATGGGTGCTGGCGGGTATTCTGTTTACCCCTTTCCTGCTGCGTCCGGTGCTGAAGAACTGGCCGATCATCAAGCCCAATCTTGGCAAAATAGCCATTCTCGCAGTACTGGGGATGGCGATTTACCAAAGCCTGGCGTACTTCGCAGCGACGATCACCACCGCCACCAACATGGGCATCATCTTGTCGTTGGTGCCCATCGTCACCTTGGTGATGTCGATCGTGACCCTGGGCAATCGTCTGACGATGGGGGCACTAGTGGGCGCGATGTTGTCTTTCATCGGGGTTTTATTTGTGGTCTCTCAGGGCAGCCTGGCGGTACTGCTGGCCCACGGCGTTAACCTGGGTGACCTGATGATGTTGATCGCAACCACGGCCTACGCGGTCTACAGCACGCTGCTGAAGAAATGGAAACTGGGTTTGCCACCGCTGCACTTGCTGTATCTGCAAATTCTGGTGGCGATAGTGGTCCTGCTGCCGCTGTTTTTGCTGTCGCAGAAAACCGGGCTGAACCTGAGCAATATCCCGCTGGTGCTGTACGCCTGCATCCCGACATCGATGCTGGCGCCGCTGCTGTGGATGAAAGCTATCAGCGTCCTGGGCCCAAGCCGCACGACGCTGTTTTTCAACCTCATCCCTTTGCTGACCGCACTTATTGCCTCGGTTGCATTAGGTGAGCAGCTTGCCCTGTATCACTTGCTGGGCGGTGCATTGACGCTACTGGGCGTGATCCTCGCTGAACGCTGGACCACGCCTGTGCGATCGGTCACAACCATTTGAATGTGCGCCAGCATCAGGCGTTTTCAGTGCCCTCAACGCTGTGAATCGATACATCGGTGATGCCCGCAACATGAGGCATTCCAAGGTGCGGTTCACCTGATCCCAGTGGATGATCATCCACAGCAACATGGTGCTTGAGCGCCAGCTCGTGAACCACTTCGATGATGGGCACATCGAGGTCTTCAATGACGTCTACGTGGTGCTCACCTGCCAGGGTGTACTCGATTTCATACAGTTCTTTATCGCTCATCGCATCACTTCCTCAACGACCATCTTGGCGCCGACTGACTACGAACTTCGGCTCATAAAGTTAAAGACCGGCGGCTTTAAGACGCTCGGCATGTTCCAGGAACAGCCCGACAGGATTGGCTCCTTTGCCGACCAGGCCGAGGCTCTGATTGACGATGTCGAAATGGTCGAGCGGATAGTCATCCCTGATGACCGTGCCCAAGTGAGAGCTGAATCTCCCGACCATGCCATCAGATTGACCTCGCTCTTTTGTGAACGTGCGAGCGAATATTCGGCAAGTGATATTGGTGCCGTCGAAAAGGTTTAAACCGCGATTGGTTCGCCCTTTTTGCAGGGTTCCGGACCAAGAGTAATAACGCACGCCATTGACCAGTTCCGGCCCCTGCCCGCCCCAGCTAATTGGCAGGCCCTGGGGATATTTCTGGTTGAAAGCCGCGACCCCCTGGGTGGTCAGCGAATGGTGAGCGGCGTCCAAATCCGTTGGCAGGCGGGTGCCGCGATAGCCGGTGTCGAGCACATGCATCGTCCAGCCGACCAGCAGCAGTGCAGCGTTGAGCAAGCGGCCGCGTGCCGTGTGACGGGGGAAACGTGACTCGATGAAGTCCGCAAGCTCAGAGCCATGGTTCGGGCCGGCGACGGAAGTCACCGACGCCACCAGATCCGGACGTTTGGCGGCAGCGTAGCGAATGGTCAGCGCGCCCTGACTGTGGCCGATCAGGTTGACCTTCTCGGCGCCGGTTTCCCGCAGGATCTCTTCGATACGACCCAGCAGTTGCTCGCCGCGAATTTCCGACGAATTCATCGCCGAGACCATTACCGGAATCACTGTGGCGCCGCCGCGACGCAGACTTGGCACGATGCCGTACCAGTAGGGGTAAATCACCAGATTCACAAAACCCAACAATCCCGGCACCAGAACGATGGGGTAACGCGTGGCTTGGATCATGTGGCGGTTCCTTGTGAGCGGCAGACAGGAAGACCTGTAGGAGCCAACTTGTTGGCGAGGCATCAGACCTGATGTCACTCCTGCTCGCCAACAAGTTGGCTCCTACAGAATCACCATCCGCCGAGACAAACCATTGAGACCGGTGAATATGACAAACAAACGTAATGCCCCATCGCCATCAATCCGATAGAACTCTTTTACCCGTCCAATGCTCATAAGAGCAACGGGCCAACAATGGCTCATTCTCTGGAGTGACCTTATGTACAAGCAATCCTTGGCAGTAGCGTGTGTGGTAGCCGCGTTGGCGGGTTGTACGTCGACTACACCGGCCAACCCGGTGGACTACGTGACCTACCGCAATCAGCCGCTGGTCAAGCAAGTCGAAGAAGGCATGACCAAAGAACAGGTCCTGACCATTGGCGGCACGCCGTCCACGACAGTACAGCGCAAAGCGCACCCAGGCACTTGCAACAACTACGTGCTTAATCGCGAAGGCCATCAGCAGCCTTACTACATCACGTTCGACAGCAATGGCCGCGTCAACAGCAAGGGTTTCATGACCTGCGAGCAGCGCGACACCAACGAACGCGCGATGTAAGCGACACGTTTTCGAGACCCAAAAAAGCCCGAATCAATCGGGCTTTTTCATGTGCGTTGTTTCGGTCTTCGATTAGAACACCAGCTTGAACAGGGCAATCACCACGATCAGGCCGATAATAAAAATGATTCCGACGGTGCCACCAAGAAACTTCAGCATTGGTTCTCTCCATTGATAATTTCAGTCTCAAGGCTGGGACCGCAACGAGGCGCGCTCGTTTCGTTGATTTTTTCCATCTGCTCTTGTGGGCAAATCAAATAAAACTTTTCAGTTCCCCCGCCACTCACAGGTTAAGACCCGATCATGCCGGGCGTCAGTCACTGCCGTAGCCGACTGCCGCATTTAGAGCGCGACGGGATAACCGGATTAGCCCTGGAGAATTGTGATGACCGAACTATCGAGTGTGACCGAACTGCGTGAACGCGCACGTCGTAACGTGGAAAACGGGGCTGTGACCGAATCCTACAGCGCCGACATTGAGACGGTGATCCGCCTGCTCAACGAATCGCTGGCCACTGAACTGGTCTGCGTGCTGCGCTACAAACGCCACTATTTCATGGCCAAGGGCGTAAAAGCCCACGTTGCCGCCGAGGAGTTTCTGGAGCACGCGACCCAGGAAGCCCAGCACGCCGACAAGCTGGCCGAACGCATTGTGCAACTGGGCGGCGAGCCGGAATTCAACCCGGACCTGCTGTCGAAGAACTCCCATGCACAGTATGTTGCGGGCAATACGCTCAAAGAAATGGTGACTGAAGACCTGGTGGCCGAGCGCATTGCGATCGACAGCTACCGCGAAATCATTCAGTACATCGGCGACAAAGACCCGACAACCCGTCGCCTGTTCGAAGAGATCCTGGAGCAGGAAGAGGAACACGCCGACGACATGGCGGATCTGCTCGACGGCATCTGATTGACGTCGCGGTAACGAAAAAGCCAGGGCGTATGTCCTGGCTTTTTTGTGGATGACACATTTGTCTCATTCGCAGATCACCGTGGGAGCGGACCTGTCCGCGAAAGCTTCATAAGTGCCGACAGATATCTGTCGAATGCACCGCCCTCTTCGCGGACAAGTCCGCTCCCACGGATCGCGGCCCGATCACATAGCGAATTACTGAACCGTCTTCGGCGCCTTGTCCCGCCTTTCTGTAGGAGCCAACTTGTTGGCGAGCTTTGCACCTGCGATGAATCTGGTGCACCGCCTCGCGAACAAGTTCGCTCCTACAGGATCAGCGTTAACCCCTCGCGCGTTAACGACTACTGAACCGTCTTCGGCGCCTTGCCCGAACGCATTTGCTCAAGCAACGGCGCGCACTGGTTAGGCTCGCCACCGCTAGGCGCAACCAGGGCCAACAGGCCTGCAGCAGGTCCGGCGACGGCGCCCAACAGCACCATCCCCGCACCACGCAGCAGCAACGGCCCGGACTGCACGCCTGCACTCGGCTTGGCAAACGCACCTCGCACATACAGCGGCGAGCGCAGCGAGAACACGCGGAAGCCCTTGGATT
Organism: Pseudomonas corni; assembly: GCF_057128765.1. Taxonomy (NCBI): domain Bacteria; kingdom Pseudomonadati; phylum Pseudomonadota; class Gammaproteobacteria; order Pseudomonadales; family Pseudomonadaceae; genus Pseudomonas; species Pseudomonas corni. The sequence goes on along the minus strand of NZ_JBSKHW010000006.1, from coordinate 90,577 downwards.
CCGGGGTGATCTTCATGTCCAGCTGCTCGGTCTTGAAGTTAGCGGTACCGTCGATGTAAATGATCGCGTTCTCGGTATCGAACACCGAAAGCTTGGTGCTCGCCAGACCGTCCTTGATCTCCAGCGCGGTCGCAGCACAGTTGATCTTCACGTCCTTGTCACCGAACAGCCGGCCTACGACATAGTTACCCACGTTCAGGCCCGCAATCTCCATCAAACTGCGGCTGATCGCGCCATCGTTGATCAGCAGCTTCAATTCACCGTTTGAGGTACCCAGCAGCGCGGCAACCGAGTTGCCCTTGCCGCTGATGTCAGCGTCGCCATTCAATTCGCCGAAACTGGTTTTCATCGGTTCAAAGGTCGGGAACAGCTGCTTGAGTTTGAAATTACGCGCGCTCAGCTTCGCCCGGCCTTCGAGCGGATGAGCGTGACCGTTCAAGCGTATATCGGCATCCAGCTTGCCTCCCGCCACACCAAAACGCAGCGGCTGCAAGCTCAACTGCCCATCGTTGAGCACCACGTGGGTGTACAGATCGGTAAACGGCAGCTCGGCACTCTGCACGATCTTTTTGCCAGTGAACTCGACATCGGCGTCCATCGCGCTCCAACGATCGGTCTTGAATTCTTCCACTGGCAATACTTTATTGGTCGGCTGCTTGCTCTCGCCGCCGCGAGTTTTCTGCTCGGCGTTGGAGTCCGCACCAATCAGCGGTTTGAGGTCAGCCATCAGCAGCTGATTGGAGACCAGCGCGCCCGTCAATTTAGGACGCGGTTGGCTGGCGACAAAACTCAGGTCGCCGTGGATGTCGCTACTGCCGATCTTGCCGTTAAAGCCCTGATATTTGAACGAGGCGCCTGCCGCGTCATGCAGGTGCGCAATCAGTCGGCCATCCGTTGAGTAAGGAGGCGAATCCGGCAGCGTGACGCCGGTCAGCGGATACAAATTACCCAGGCTGTCGCCGGACAGCTTTAGGCGCAAATCAAGTTCGCCCAGATTCTGCGGGTCAGTGACAGTGCCTGCGATGGCAACTTTTGTATTACCAGCGCTGACATCCGCCTGCACCGGAAACGGCTGGGAAGCATCCTTGAGTGCCAGCAGCCCGCCCACTTTGCCGCTGCCGTTGAGTTTCTCGCCGTGATACTGACCTTTGGCCGTGAAGCCGAAAGCGTAATCCTGGGCCGAAGCACCTTTGTCCTGCACTTTCTTGGCTTCACCGCTGCCAACGATGTCGCTGAAGGGAATCGGCTTGCCCAGCAGATCGATCACCACATCTACCTGTGTGTTGATCTTCTGGTCGCTGTAGCCCACAAACCCTTTGTCAAAGCCTATGGAGCCAATGTCCATCACCCACTTGGACGGCTCTGCATTGGGATCGCTTTTGGGCAGATCGAACGCCCAATTGGCGCGACCGTCTGCCAGCCGCTCAAGTTTGGCGTTGGGTTCAGTCAGATTGATCCGGGGAATGGAGATGGTTTGCGTCAGAAGAGGCAGCGGTGACAGCCGGAAGTCGACGCGCTTGAGGGTCACCATTTGCGGGTTCTTCGACCACTCCGGGTTGCCCAGCGTAATGTCTTCGGCCGACATGTGCGGCCATGGCACCCAGGCACGCCAGCCGCCTTCATTGGGCTCGCGACTCCATTCGACGGCGAGATTGCCATTGATGGCAAACGGTCGATGCAGTGCTTCGGACACTTTTTCGTTCAGCGTTGGCTTGATGCGATTCCAGTCGAAGGTGGCGATCACGATGATCAATATGGCTATCAACAGCACCAGGATGGCGCCCGTCCAGGCAAAAATCTTACGGCTACGCGTCATTGCGTGTTCTCCCCAAATACCGATGCGCCATCCGAGGCGCATCGCAAACGTCTTAGCGCTTCGACTGACAAAAACCCTGTGGGTTTGATTGATCTCGAAAGTTTTCGATACCGCAGGATTGTTCGTCGGTTCCACGATGGCGCAGCGAGGGGTTTGAAACCCCCGTGCCGGGGCAGGATTTCCCTGCTGGAGGCCTTGATTGACGTGGCTTTGCCCGCAGAATCATTTCTGTCGATTGTTACCATCACATCTATGAACTTTTGTATCGACGAACCCCCTGTATTATCGGCTTCATGTTCTTTAAACGCCCTTCCGGGGAGCACCTAATCATGAAACGCCAACTGCTGCTTAGCCTGACTCTTTCGCTTCTTGCCACGAGCGCGTTCGCCCTGCCTGCCAGCGAGCAACCGATCCTCGGTGAGATGAAAGCCACTCAGCAAGCAGTGCTGCCTACCGTCGCTCAGGACGGCAAGCTGATTCAGCAATACCAACGTGTCGCCGCTGACGGCGCCGCCACCAACCTTGCTCGCCAGTACCAGCGCGTCGCCGACAACGGTCCTGATCGCGTTATCCAGCAGTATCAGCGGGTGTCTTGATCTGATCTATCGTTGCTGACAAAGCCCGGCCAATGCGTCGGGCTTTTTCGTTTTTAGCGCTGCTCCCCCTGATATGGGCCCTGAGAAAACCGGTTCGACGTTGCGCGAGTGCATTTGTTAGAGTGCAGCGCAATGCCCAGTCAGAACCACATCCGCCCGATGCTGCCCCGCGCCGAACAAAAACAGCAAACCCGACACGCCTTGCTCGACGCAGCCAAGGGCTTGATGGACAGTGGGAGAGGGTTCGGCAGTCTCAGCCTGCGTGAAGTGGCGAAAGCCGCAGGCATTGTCCCGACGGGTTTCTATCGCCACTTCGACGACATGGATCATCTGGGCCTGGCACTGGTCAGCGAAGTCGGCCAGACCTTTCGCCAGACCATTCGCCGCGTCAGACGCACTGACTCCCTGGCGACTGGCATCATCGACGCTTCGGTGCGGATATTTCTTGATGACGTGGCGGCCAACCGCTCGCAGTTTTTGTTTCTGGCGCGAGAGCAATACGGCGGCTCGCTTAAAGTGCGTCAGGCGTTGGGCGCATTGCGCGAAGCGATCATCGCTGACTTGGCCACTGACCTGGCCTCGATGCCCAAATTTCAGCACTTGAACACCAACGATCTGGCGGTCATGGCAGACCTTGTGGTCAAGAGCGTGTTCGCCATGCTCCCTGAACTGATCGACCCGCCCCCGCCCTCGCTGGCCGAGCACCTGACACCACGCGCGAAAATCACCCAGCAGCTGCGCTTTATCTTTATCGGCGCCAAACGCTGGCAGGGGTTGGGGAGTACGGAGTAGGCACTGCTCCTGTAGGAGCGAATTTATTCGCGAGGGGCCTGTGTTCCTGTCCCAATTCCTCTATCCAACTATCTCTCGCGAATAAATTCGCTCCTACAGAAAGTCCGCCGCCCCAAAATCGCGCACCGCACATGATTGCGCACCAGAAACGATCGAGTAGCACGGTTATTCCGGCCGACCACGCACCGAATGTAGGCAATTTCCTACAGCCCGCTCTGTTGGCAAGCCCCTTGCTCTGGCTAATGCATCGCACTAGCTGGAAGCTTTCTCATGTTGGTGATTCACCAAAAAGTCGAACCCTGCGCCGAATGGGCCGCCGAGCTGCATCTGAATTTCGAAGCGCGCAGCAAAAGCCGTCTGCGCTGCTTCAGTGCAGAAGGCGAAGACGTCGGGCTGTTCCTGGAGCGCGGACAACCTCCGTTGCGCGACGGTGAGTTTCTCAAGGCCGAAGACGGCCGCGTCGTGCGCGTCTGCGCCCGCCCTGAGCAACTTATGCACGTCACCTGCTCCAGTACCTACGAACTTACCCGCGCCGCATATCACTTGGGCAATCGCCACGTTGCGCTACAAGTGGGCGATGGCTGGCTGCGCTTGCTTGATGACTACGTGCTCAAGGCCATGCTCGATCAGTTGGGCGCCACCACCGAATCCATCGAAGCGCCCTTCTCGCCTGAACATGGCGCGTACGGCGGCGGGCATCACCACTCCCGAGCCGGTGAAGAAGATTTCAACTACGCCCCGAAGATTCACCATTTCGGCGTACGCATATGAACAGCGCCTGGGCGCTTTTGCGTCTGGCCAGCCCGCAGTTGCCTATCGGCGGCTACAGCTATTCACAGGGGCTTGAGATGGCGGTCGAGCAATCGATCGTCACTGATCCGACGAGTGCCGGGCGTTGGATCGGCGATCAACTGTTGCTCAATCTGGCTCGCTTCGAAGCTCCGCTGTTACTGGCCCACTGTACGGCTGCTGCCGAAAACGATTGGCCGCAGCTACTCAAACTGAGCCACGAACACCGCGCCAGTCGCGAAACCCGTGAGCTGCACCTGGAAAGCCGGCAGATGGGCTACTCGCTCAAGCAATTGCTGCTCGGATTACCGGAAATGGATCAACCCGCCAAAGACTTTCTCGAACAATTGGACGAGCCGCATCTGGCCCTGTGCTGGGCGTTGGCCGCGCGTGCCTGGCACATCAGCCCGCAGGATGCGCTGGCCGCCTGGCTCTGGAGCTGGCTGGAAAACCAACTCGCGGTCTTGATGAAAACCTTGCCGCTGGGGCAGCAGGCCGCACAACGACTCACCAGCGAATTGCTCCCGCTGCTGCAACGCGCCCAGCAACACGCCACGACCCAGAATCCACGCCACATCGGCAGCGCGCCGTTCGGCCTGGCCCTAGCGAGCATGGCTCACGAACGCCAATACAGCCGTCTGTTTCGGTCCTGACTTCTGTGAATAAAAGATCAACGGAGAACACTCAATGAACAGCCAACCATTGCGCATCGGTATCGGCGGCCCGGTCGGGTCGGGCAAGACCGCCCTGACCCTGGCCCTGTGCCTGGCGCTGCGCGACCGTTACAACCTGGCAGTCGTCACCAACGACATCTACACCCGCGAAGACGCCGATTTTCTGGTGCGCAACGAAGCCCTGGCGCCGGAACGCATCATCGGCGTGGAAACCGGCGGCTGCCCGCACACGGCGATTCGTGAAGACGCCTCGATCAATCTGGAAGCCGTTGACCAGCTCAATCGCCGCTTTCCGGGGCTGGATCTGATCATCGTGGAATCGGGCGGCGACAACCTTTCGGCCACTTTCAGCCCGGAACTGTCAGACCTGACCCTTTACGTGATCGACGTCTCGGCAGGAGACAAGCTGCCGCGCAAAGGCGGGCCGGGCATCTGTAAATCCGATTTGCTGGTGATCAACAAAATCGACCTGGCCCCGCTGGTGGGCGCGTCGCTGGAGATGATGGACCGTGACACCAAGAAGATGCGCGGCGACAAGCCATTCGTGTTCAGCAATCAGAAAACCGGGCAAGGCCTGGAAGCGATTATTGCCTTCATTGAGCGTCAGGGTCTGCTGACCGAGGCGGCCTGAGTCATTTTCCCAAGGAGTGTATTCATGAATTACAAAAAAGCCGTCAGCGCGCTGGCCCTGTTGTTGGTCCCTGCGTTGGCCTTTGCCCATCCCGGTCATGACGAAAGCGGTTTGGTGGCGGGTATCTCGCACCCATTGGGTGGCCTGGATCACTTGCTTGCGATGGTGGCCGTAGGCCTCTGGGCGGCGCAGCAGAAAGGCGCGGCGCGTTGGGCACTGCCGTGCACGTTTGTCGGCACCATGCTGATCGGTGGCTTGCTCGGGTTTGAAGGGCTGGATTTGCCAGGTCTGGAAAGCGGCATTGCGGCGTCGGTGTTTGCGTTGGGGCTGGCAGTTGCGCTGGCGGTGCGTCCACCGTTGTTCATGGCCGTGACGGCGACGGCGCTGTTCGCGATGTTCCACGGCGTGGCCCATGGTCTTGAACTGCCAGAGATGTCCAGCCCTTGGGGTTACGCGGCAGGATTTGTCGGTGCGACGGCAGCGCTGCATGCTGCGGGTTATGCGGTTGTCCGGTTCCTGCCTGCTGCTGCGGCGCCAATGGTCCGAGTTGCTGGCGCACTGGCCGCCGCGACGGGCGTCTGGTTGTTCGCCGGCTGACATTGTAGGAGCGCGCTTGCCCGCGATTGCGGTGTGTCTGTGACGTATCCGTTGAATGACCCAACGCTATCGCGAGCAAGCCCCCTCCACAGGACCATGTCGTCGCCCAGATATGATTCTGGCCGCAGGCCGTGGTAGGGAGCTTGCTCGGGAAGTGGCCTGACGCGGTCCATCACATTCACTCTTCTGCTCCTGCTACCATGTCGCGCAATTTGCCACTGCCGTGACGCCAACTCGATGCCTGACACTCGCCCTGCCGACAAGTCCACTCTGAACGCCGTATTTGCTACCGTGCGCCAGCATTTTATGCAGGTGATCGTGCCAATGTGGCTGCAATCGGGCTGGAATGGCGAGATGGCATTGCCTTACGAAGCGGTCGACGCAACGCATCAGCCGCTGCCGCCCCAGCGCTACCGAGCCATGGCCTGCGCGCGGCAGTTGTTTCTGTTTTCCAGCCTGATCGATGATCCCTCCGTGTCTGAAGCAAGCGCTCGCGCGGCAGCCTTGTTTCGCTCGTTGCAGCAGCATTTCCACGATGCTGAATACGGCGGCTGGTTTTACAGTATCGACCCTCAAGGCGCGCCACTGGACCGCCGCAAAGACCTCTACACCCACGCATTCATCGTGTTTGCGTGCGCCCATTACTGGGCCAAAGTGCGCGAGCCGTTGGTTGAGTCGACCCTCAATGCCGCGCTGAATGTGATCGCCAAGCGCTTTGCCGACGGCGAGGGCTTGTACGAGTCGGTGCTGGCGGAAGACTGGTCATCACTTGACGCCGGGCCATTGCAGAACCCGCTGATGCATTTGGCCGAAGCCTTTCTAGTGACCGTGGAAGTGCGTGAGGATGCCCAGACGCTGGCGGCGCTGGATGCATTGGTCGCTGGCATGCAACGTCGCTTCGTGGATATCGAACACGGGGTAATGCTGGAAAAACCGCTGGGCGCTGTGGATAACTGGTCCGAGCCCGGGCATCAGTTTGAGTGGTTCTATTTGCTGGAGTCATCCGAGCATTTGCGCGGCAGCCTGCTGCATTGCTCGCTGAAGACGGCTTTTGCCCACGCCCAGGCCCAAGGCGTCGATCAAACGACGGGCGCTGTCGCGGCGATGCTGGAGGTGGATGGATCGATGAAGGACGGCACGCAACGTATCTGGGCCCAAGCCGAATACCTGCGCGCGCTGACCTTGCGGCCTGACAGCCAAGCCCTGCTGGCTCGACAACTGACCGCGCTACAGCAGCGCTTTTTGCACCCCACCGGCTGGCACGAATGCCTGGACAGCGATGGCAAAGTCAGCCGCAGCGACATGCCATCCACCACCCCTTACCACCTCGCGACCTGCTACATCGGCCTCGCGCAGTATTTCAAAGACACCGCCGCTCCCCTGTAGGAGCGAACTTGTTCGCGAGCCGCCGTTATCGTTGACGCAGCATCCCTTGTAGGAGCGCGCTTGCCCGCGATCGCGGTGAACCTGACACGCCGCAACCACAGCTTCGCGGGCAAGCCTCGCTCCAACAGGTTTGCACGGCCTGTAGGAGCGAACTTGTTCGCGAGCCGCCGCTATCGTTAACGCGGCATCCCCTTGTAGGAGCGAGCTGGCCCGCGATCGCGGTGAACCTGACACGCCGCAACCACAGCTTCGCGGGCAAGCCTCGCTCCAACAGCTTTGCACGGCCTGTAGGAGCGAACTTGTTCGCGAGCCGCCGTTATCGTTGACGCAGCATCCCTTGTAGGAGCGCGCTTGCCCGCGATCGCGGTGAACCTGACACGCCGCAACCACAGCTTCGCGGGCAAGCCTCGCTCCAACAGCTTTGCACGGCCTGTAGGAGCGAACTTGTTCGCGAGCCGCCGTTATCGTTGACGCAGCATCCCTTGTAGGAGCGCGCTTGCCCGCGATCGCGGTGCATCTGCGATAGATGTGATGAATGACAGAACGCTATCGCGGGTAAGCGCGCTCCTACAGTGGAGGCGCAAGCCGCGAACGCAGTGCGGTGGATCAACCGCGGCTACGATCAATCGCAAACCCGGCCCAGGTCTGACTTACCGGCATCAGCTCCAGGCTGTTGATGTTGACGTGCGCCGGGGTGTTCATGATCCAGAAGATCGTGTCGGCGATGTCTTGTGGCTGGATAGGCTCGGCGCCGGCGTAGGTCGCGTCGTACTTAGACTTGTCCCCACCGAAGCGCACCAGTGAAAACTCGCTTTCGCACAAGCCTGGCTCCAGGTTGGTCACGCGCACGCCGGTGCCGACCAGGTCGTTGCGCAGGTTCAGCGAGAACTGACCGACAAACGCCTTGGTGCCGCCATACACGTTACCGCCCGGATACGGATAGTTGCCCGCCACCGAACCGAGGTTGACGATGCTGGCGCCGCGACCATGAGCAATCAGGCGCGAAAGCAGCAAACGCGTGGTGTAGACCAGCCCTTTGACGTTGGTGTCGATCATGGTGTCCCAATCGTCCAGATCGCATTTAGGCGCTGGATCGATGCCAAGCGCCAAGCCTGCGTTATTGATCAGGCCACGAATCTTCGCGAACTCCTCAGGCAGGCTATCAATCGCGCTCTCCATGGCTGCGCGATCGCGCACGTCCAGCACCAGCGTGTGCACCTTCGTTTGCTTGGACAATTCAGCGCTGAGGGCATTCAGGCGGTCTTCACGACGGCCCGTCAGTACCAGCGACCAGCCGGCCTCGGCAAAACGACGTGCGCAGGCTTCGCCAAATCCGGACGTTGCGCCGGTAATGAACACGGTAGAAGTCATCTCGTTCTCCTGACTAAGGGCTGCGGGCTTATGGAAATAAGCACTTTGTTCGCAATGAAAGGTGATGCGACCGAAGTCACGCCTAGGAAAGTTCTGGAGAATGCCCGCGCACGGCATCAAGGGGCAAGTAGTTGTAAGAACACCGCAGAAACCTGCTGCGCCTGTTCAAAAAATGCACAGCTCGCTTAAAGCCTTATGCCATCAGGGTTGTAGGTACTTTTGCCCACGTTATCCACAGTCAGACCCACAATCTCTGGGGGCAACTCAAAAAAGCGCAGGCCGCGCCATACGGGGCTTTGCAGCGCGTTATTTGCCGATATCGCTTGACCTGCCGAAACGTATCTGTAAGGAAATCGCCCGAGCAGTTGTTCGGTTGGACAGGATCTGCCCTGAGACACCAGAGATTGCGCTACCTGCGGAGGTCTTTCCAACGGTTGCACACAGAGTTATCCACAGGATCAAGAAGGCCGGAGCCTGTATAAAAAACCAGCCCGAGACACGTTGACAAACCTATGGAAAATAACGGCCAAAACCACTGATCAAGATTTGACCAACACGCTACAGGCCACGTTTTACAAGGGCTTCAGCCAAGTACTCCCAACTTACTCACAGCCAGTTCCACAGTAAAACTGAACAAGTCAAAACCGTGACAAAACAACCATTTGCAGCGACTTTATGTCGCGCTTTGGCACCTCTTCAAAATTGTTTTCCACAATTCCAAATCAAGGCGCCCCGAGTGAAAAACACCCGGGGCGCCAATGCCGCAATCGAAGGTTCGGAGTATCAATGCCCGCCTAGGTACGCGTTCCTTACTTCATCGTTGGTCAGCAGTTCCTGACCAGTGCCTGTGAGACGAATCTCGCCGTTGACCATCACGTAGGCGCGGTCCGACAGCTTGAGGGCGTGGTTGGCGTTCTGCTCGACGAGGAAGATGGTCATCCCGCTCTTGGCCAGCTCGCGCAGCGTCGAGAAGATCTGCTTCACGATGATCGGCGCCAGGCCCAGGCTCGGTTCGTCCAGCAACAGCAGCTTGGGGCGACTCATCAGCGCGCGTGCGATGGCCAGCATTTGCTGCTCGCCGCCCGACATGGTCATGGCGCGCTGATTGCGACGCTCCTTGAGGCGCGGGAACAGGTCGAACATGCGCTGCATGTCTTCGCTGGCAAACTTGTCACCGATCGGAATGGTGCCCATCAACAGGTTTTCTTCCACCGACATGTCGGGGAACACGCGGCGCCCTTCAGGCGACTGCGCAATGCCGTTTGACGCGATGTAGTGCGACGACTTCTGGGTGATGTCGATGCCCTGGTAGATGATTTGCCCGCTGGCCGCGCGCGGCTGGCCGAAGATCGACATCAGCAGCGTGGATTTGCCCGCGCCGTTGGAGCCGATCAGGCTGACGGTTTCGCCTTCATCAATGTGCAGCGAGACTTTCTTCAGGGCCTGGATCGGCCCGTAATACACGTCGATCTCTTTCAATTCGAGGATCGGCTTACTCATACCAACTCCTCTTCATCAGCGCCCAGGTACGCGGCGATCACCTTTGGATCGTTGCGAATCTGCTCCGGCCCGCCCATGGCGATAACGTTGCCGTGATCGAGCACGACGATATCGTCGGAAATGCCCATGACCATGCCCATGTCGTGCTCGATCAGCACGATGGTCATGTCATGTTCGTCGCGAAGCAGGCGGATCATGCCGCTCAGCGCTTCGGTTTCCTGCGGGTTCAGACCTGCCGCCGGTTCGTCCAGGCAGATCACCTGCGGACGCGTACACATGGCGCGAGCGATTTCCAGACGGCGTTGCTGGCCGTAAGACAGTTCTCCGGCCAGACGGTTGGCGCAGTCCACCAGGTCCACCACTTCCAGCCAGTAGAAGGCTGTGCTCATGGCGTCTTCTTCGGCCTTGCGATAGCCCTTGGTGTTGAGGATGCCGGCGAGCATGTTGCGGTTGACCCACATGTGCTGCGCCACCAGCAGGTTCTCGATGACGGACATTTCCTTGAACAGACGAATGTTCTGGAACGTGCGCGCCAGCCCTGCCCGGTTCACCAGGTGCGTGCCACCGAACATTTTGTAGAACACCCGGCTAGCAAAGCTGCGCGGGGACACAAAGTCAGTGGCTTGAAACGGCTCACCCAACAGCTTGATCACGTTTGTGGTGGTGCCGCGAGTGTGCAGATTGATGCGGCCGCCCGTGGCTTTGTAAAACCCGGTCAAGCAGTTGAAGACCGTGGTCTTGCCCGCGCCGTTAGGGCCGATCAACGCAAAGATCGAGTTACGACGCACTTTCAGGCTGACGTCGCTCAGGGCCTTGATGCCCCCGAAGTGCATCGCCAGTTTCTCGACAGACAGAACGATTTCTTCGCTCATTGCACGCCCTCCGCTTTGACCAGCACGCCTTTGCGTGGACGCACGCCGGTACGGCTGATGCGGATCAAGCCACGTGGGCGCCAGATCATCATCAACACCATCAGAATGCCGAACAGCAACACGCGGTATTCGGCGAAGCTGCGCAACAATTCAGGCGCTACGGTCAGCACGAACGCTGCGATGACCACGCCCACTGTCGAGCCCATGCCGCCGAGCACGACGATGGCGAGAATCAGTGCCGATTCGAAAAAGGTGAACGAGGTCGGGTTGATGAAACCCTGGTAGCTGGCGAAAAACACACCAGCCAATCCAGCCGTCGACGCGCCGATGGTGAACGCCGAAAGCTTGACCAGCACGTGGTTCAGGCCCATGGAGCGGCAGGCGATTTCATCTTCGCGCAGGGCTTCCCAGGCGCGGCCGACCGGCATGCGGGTCAGGCGATGCTTGATGTACAGCACGGCCAATACCACCAGGAACAGCACGGCATAGATGAAGATGAATTTCAGGTCCGGGTTGTAATCGAAGCCGAAGTATTCATGAATCGGAATGCCGCCATCTTTGGCGCGACGGCCAAATTCCAGGCCGAAGATCGTCGGTGCTGGCACTGCTACGCCGTTCGGGCCACCGGTGAACGACAGCCAGTTGTTGAGCACCAGACGAATGATTTCACCGAAACCAAGGGTCACGATGGCCAGGTAGTCGCCATGCATGCGCAACACCGGAAAGCCCAGGATGCAGCCGGCGAGCGCAGCGGCAATCGCGGCCAACGGCAATGCCGACCAGAAACCCAGGCCCAGATACTGATACCCCAGCGCCAGACCGTAAGCGCCGATGGCATAGAAAGCCACGTAACCCAGATCGAGCAGCCCGGCCAGACCGACCACGATGTTCAAGCCAAGGCCCAGCAACACGTAGATCAGCCCGAGAATCACAACCGTCAGCACGTACTTGTCGGCAAACACCGGGAACACAATGGCGATGACGATCATGATCGGGATGATGTAGCGCAGGCGCGATTTGTAATCCGGCGCCAATACATGCACGCCAGAGCCTGAGCTTTCGAAACTCTGCGCGATGGCCACGCCTTTGGGGGTCTGCATGAACAGACTAAGCACAAGGCGACCGACCATCACCACGCCGACCAGCACGGCTACGCGGGTGGGTTGCAGGTTGAAGCCGTAGCCGTCGAGCACAACGCCGACGATGGGGCCGAAAACAATCAGCGCCAGCAATCCGGCGATGACGGCATCGATGAGGCTTTGTTTGATGTCGATGGGTTTGATAGGTGCGGACATACTTATACCTTCGCCACGAGTGGGCGACCCAGCAGGCCTTGAGGACGGAAAATCAGGATCACTACCAGCAGGCCGAAACTGAACACGTCTTTGTAATCGGAGTTGATCAAGCCGGAGAATTGCGATTCGGCAACCCCGAGAATCAAGCCCCCGAGCATAGCGCCCGGCAACGAACCAATCCCGCCCAGTACCGCAGCGGTGAACGCCTTGATGCCAATCACGAAACCAGCGAAGAAGTCGAAGGTGCCGTAGTTCATGGTGATCAGTACGCCAGCCAATGCAGCCATCGCCGCGCCGATGATGAACACGTAGGAAATGACCCGGTCAGTGTTGATCCCCAGGATCGACGCCATCTTGCGGTCCTGCTGCGTGGCGCGGCACATCCGGCCCAGCTTGGTGTACTTGATGATGTACGTCAGCACACCCATGCCGACGAACGCGGCGATGAGAATGAAGATTTTGGTGTAGGTGATCTGCACGAAACCGCTGCCGATATCAAAGCGCAATGCGCCTTCGAGCATCGTCGGAACACCCTGCTGCCGTGGGCCTTGGGCGATTTGCGCGTAGTTCTGCAGGATCAGGGAAATACCGATGGCACTGATCAGCGGTGCCAGACGGGTCGAGTTACGCAGCGGTTTATAGGCCACGCGCTCGATGACAAAGCCATACACACCGGTCACCACGATGGTGAATATCAGCGTGCCGAGAATCAGGAAAGGGAAGGACTCAACACCGAAGAACGACAAGACCGCAAGGCCGATTGCCGCCAGGTAAGCGGAGATCATGTACACGTCGCCGTGGGCGAAGTTGATCATGCCAATGATGCCGTAAACCATCGTGTATCCGATGGCGATCAGGCCGTAGACCGAACCGAGGGTCAGGCCGTTGATCATTTGTTGCAGGAAAATACCATCCATCACGCACGCTCACGAACTTGAAAGGCCACGGTGGTACCGACCCGCGTACACCCTCGTGAGGTGTGGCGGGCCGGACGCGTATGGCAACAGAAGAAATCCGGGGCCGCCATGATGACGAACCCCATTAACCGAACGGCTGATTGCGCGAGTCCAACCTCGCGCCATCTGCTGTCCGACTAAGCGCTCAACTTACTTCTGCTTTTCAAGCTGGTGGTATTTACCGTCTTTGTCCCACTGGTAAACCACGTAGTCAGAGACTTTCAGGTCGCCTTTGCTGTCCCAGGATTTCTCGCCCATGACAGTTTTGACCGGGTGGGATTTAAGGAACTTGGAAGCGTCTTCGCCTTTGTTCGACTTGGCGCCGTTGAAGCCGGCGGCCAGAGCCTGAACCGAAGCGTATGCGTACAAGGTGTAGCCTTCAGGCTCGTAGCCGGACTTGCGGAACTGGTCTACCACAGCCTTGCTGTCTGGCAGCATGCGAGGGTCAGCGCCGAAGGTCATGTAAACGCCATCAACGTATTGGGCGCCGCCAGCGGTGGTGACCAACTCGTCGGTTACAACGCCATCGTCAGACATGAATTTCACGTCTTTCAGGCCTTGCTCACGCAGTTGGCGAACCAGTGGACCGGCTTCCGGGTGCAGACCGCCGAAGTAAACGACGTCAGCGCCCACAGAGCGGATCTTGGTAACCAGGGCACTGAAGTCTTTCTCGCCCCGGGTCAGGCCTTCTTCCAGGACTGGTTTCACGCCGCGTTTGGTGAGTTGCTTGGAGGTCGCGTCAGCCAGACCTTTGCCGTAGGTGTCTTTGTCGTTGATGACGGCGATTTTCTTGCCTTTGAGCACGTCAACGATGTAGTCACCAGCGACGATACCCTGCTGGTCATCACGGCCGCACATACGGAACATGGCGTTCAGGCCACGCTCGGTAACGGTCGGGTTGGTGGAGCCTGGAGTGATCGCGATGATGCCGGCTTCGTCATAGACTTCCGAAGCAGGAATGGTCGAGGAAGAGCAGAAGTGACCAACCACGCCAGCGACTTTGTCCGACGCTGCCTTGTTGGCAACGGCGACAGCCTGTTTAGGCTCGCAAGCATCGTCGTAGGCGGTCAGTGCGATTTTTTCGCCGTTGATGCCGCCCGCAGCGTTGATTGCGTCGGCAGCGGCCTGTGCGCCCTTCATGTACTGCTCGCCGAACGAGGCGTTGGCGCCAGTCATTGGGCCGGCAACGCCGATCTTCACATCAGCTTGTGCAAAAGAAGCTGCACCCAGTGCGCTAGCCACTGCGAGTGCCAGAAAGCCTTTCCTGTAAAACGTCTGCGACATGAGTTGGTGCTCCTAGGTTTTTTAATTAGCACTGCGACCACCCGAAGCTCAGAGCAAGTGGCGTGCCATCGGTTTTTTATTCTGAAAAAAGTCGCCATCTTGTTGTTATTCGACCGTTTCGAGCCCTTTTTGACTGGGCGTGCAACCGTCTAAACCGCACAAGGTGCAACCCTGCACCTTAAAAAGAGCAACCCTCTCCCGGAACGTGCGCAACCACGCTGCCGCAAGCTGTACAACCCTGTTGTTACAGCGTGCGTCACCGAACTGCACACCGGCGGTGCGGTGACGCTACGGGACGCACCATTTGAGGTTAGTGGATGCGCGAAAAAAGCGCCGGGGATTGAGGGAAATTTCTCCTCAAATCACGATGCGAAGGCACTGGCCTGCATGGTATAGCGAAAAGCCAGCCTCATATAAAGAGCTGCGCAAATTGATTGCAGACAGCGGCTGCATGTCTGCGAAGGGAATCGGAAGCGCTTTAGCGTTGCCTGTACAGAGATAATCGGCGAAGGCCTTGCCCACAACCGTGCCTGTTGTGTTGCCACGACCGTTGTAACCGGTCACCGCGACCAATCCCGGGGCAGGCTCGAACATGCGCAGCAGGTGATCGGGCGTAAATGCGATGCAGCCGGTCCAGGTGCATTCCCACTCGACCTTCTTCAAATACGGGAAGTAATGCTGCTGGACGCGATCGGCCCAGGCTTTCAAGAACCAGGCTGGCTTTTGATTGCCATTGCCCAAGCTGCCGAGCAACAGGCGGCCATCGGCGTCGCGGCGAATGCTGCTTAGCACTTGGCGGGTATCCCATGAGCCCTGACCGCCCGGCAAGATCTGTTTCGCCGCGTCCTCGGTCAAGGGCGCCGAGGCGACCTGGTAGTAATAACCGGGGAAGAAATGACGACGCAACTCAGTCCATTCGCCTTCGGTGTAGGCGTTAGAGGCGATCACTACTTGCTCGGCCAACACAGCGCCGTGCGCGGTGATGACGCACCAGCGGTCGCCTTGGCGTTCGAGCTTTTGTACCGGTGAGTGGTCGTAGCGTTGGCCGCCAAGCCGGGTGACGACTTCGGCCAATCCGCTGGTGTAGGCCATCGGATTGATGGTGCCAGCACGCAGGTCAAGCAAGGCGGAGGTGATTTCTTGGGTGCCGGTGGCGTCCTGGCAGGCTTTGCCGGTGAGCAGTTCAACCGGTGCGCCACGGCGCTTCCATTGCTCTTCGCGGCTGCGCAAGTCGGCTTGGCCACGGGCGTTGTGCGCCATGTGAAGCGTGCCTTTGCGCTGGGCCTGGCAATCGATGCCGTATTTTTCGATCAGGCTGAACACCAGCGACGGCGCGTCACCGAGCATCTTGTTGAGCTGGCTGCCGACCGCTTCGCCGAAACCGGCTTCGATTTCGTCGGGTGGAATCCACATTCCAGCGTTCACCAGCCCCACGTTTCGCCCTGATCCGCCCTGCCCCGTGCGGTGGGCTTCGATAACGGCGACGCTTTTGCCTTGTTCAAGCAAGTGAATCGCCGCCGACAATCCGGTAATGCCCGCGCCGATGACGCAGACATCCACTTTAACCTCGCCGTTCAACGCTGGGGCCTCAGGCCTTTGCGGTGTCAGCGTTTCCCACAGACATTCTTCGCGTAGCGGCATCGCAAAACCTCGGAAAGAGACGAATACCATGACAACACACTGTAGGAGCGCGCTTGCCCGCGATTGCGACCTGCCAGCCACCTTGTATGGGCCTGATACACCGCATTCGCGGGCAAGCGCGCTCCTACAGGGGAACGGCGCCTGCCTTACACATCAATCAAACGTAATGCCCTGCGCCAACGGCAGCTCGCGGGAGTAGTTGACGGTCGCGGTCTGGCGACGCATGTAGCCTTTCCACGCGTCGGAACCGGACTCACGACCACCGCCAGTTTCCTTCTCGCCGCCAAACGCGCCGCCGATTTCCGCGCCGCTCGGGCCGATGTTGACGTTGGCAATCCCGCAATCACTGCCCAGCGCAGAGATGAACTGCTCGGCTTCACGCACGTCCGTGGTGAAGACGCATGAAGACAGGCCCTGCGGCACGTCGTTGTTCAAGCGCACGGCTTCGGCGAAGTCGTCGTAACCGACGACGTAAAGAATCGGCGCGAAGGTTTCGGTGCGCACCACATCGCTCTGCTCAGGCATCTCGACGATGGCTGGCGAGACGTAATAAGCATTCGGGAACTGATCTTCCAGCTGACGCTTGCCACCAAACACTTTGCCGCCTTCGCTCAGGGCCTGTTCCAGCGCGTCCTGCATGTTCTCGAAGCTGGCTTTGTCGATCAGCGGACCGATCAGATTGCCCTCCAGCGGGTGGCCGATGCGGACTTTGGCGTAAGCGGTTTTCAGGCGTTCGACGAAATCGGCCTTCACCGAGTTATGCGCGATCAAGCGACGCAGGGTGGTGCAACGCTGGCCAGCCGTACCGACGGCGCTGAACAAAACGCCACGCACAGCCAGATCCAGATCAGCACTTGGCGCGAGAATCATCGCGTTGTTGCCGCCCAGTTCGAGAATACTGCGAGCAAAACGTGCAGCGACTTTCGGCGCCACTTCGCGGCCCATGCGCGTGCTGCCGGTGGCGCTGATAAGGGCGACACGGGTGTCATCGACCAACGCTTCGCCAGCATCGCGGCCACCGATGACCACCTGGGTCAGGTATTGCGGCGCATCAGCAAAACCCTTGGCGACGCGATCGAACAGCGCCTGGCAGGCCAGACCGGTCAGCGGGGTCTTTTCAGAAGGCTTCCAGATCACAGAGTTGCCGCAGACAAGCGCCAGCGCGGTGTTCCACGACCAGACCGCCACCGGGAAGTTGAACGCGCTGATCACGCCAACCACGCCGAGCGGGTGCCAAGTTTCACGCATGTGGTGGCCGGGACGCTCGGAGGCGATGGTCAAGCCGTACATCTGGCGCGACAGACCGACTGCGAAGTCGCAGATGTCGATCATTTCTTGTACTTCACCCAGGCCTTCCTGAGTGATCTTGCCCGCTTCCCACGACACCAGCTCGCCGAGGTCAGCCTTGTGCGTACGCAATGCTTCGCCAAACAAACGAATCAGCTCCCCGCGACGCGGTGCCGGCACTTTGCGCCAGGCTTCGAACGCGTGGTCGGCGCGGGTGATGCGCTGCTCGACTTCGGCGGCACCTTCCCAATGAACGGCCGCCACTTTGCTGCCATCGATTGGGGTATGCACCGGCTTGTCGCCGTTCTGATACATCGCGGGTTCGACACCAAGGCGGGTAAGCAGGTCGGTAAGCATGGTTTCTCCAGAGTTTCGTAAGCTGAGCAGCGAATGCGGAATGCTGAAACAGGGTGATTTCGTCAGCGTGTAGTAATAGCTGGCCTCAAGCTCTGCCACAAACGACCATTAGGCGAGATATCATTCCGTTTTTTCATGCTGACGTGGACTGGCCTGAACATGTTGAACAAACGCCACTTGCCCTCGATCACCGCCCTGCAATGTTTTGAGGCCGTCTCTCGGCACCTGAGTTTTACCCGCGCCGCCGAGGAGCTGAATCTGACGCAAAGCGCGGTCAGCAAGCAAGTGGCGCAGTTGGAAGAACTGGTCCAGCACCTGCTGTTTCGTCGGGTGCGTCGTCGCTTGCAACTGACGCCGGCCGGCGCGTTGTATCTGGGCGAAGTGCGCAAGATTCTGAGTCAGGTGGAGATGTCGACGCACTTCCTGCGCTCCTACGGCGGCGAGACTGAAGTCCTGCGCGTGTCGACGCCATCGACTTTTGGTGCCCGTTGGCTGGTCCCACGTCTCAAAGGCTGGCGATTGCGCCATCCGCACATTCATCTGGACTTGATTGACGAGCAGGAAACCGACGATCTGGCCCAGGGCCGTTGCGACATGAGCTTTTATTTCGGCCAGGGCGCCAGACCCGGCGCCGAAAGCATGAAGCTCTTCAGTGAAGAGCTGATCCCGGTATGTTCGCCAAGTAGCCTGCCGGATACGCCCTTCACCGAGCCAACGCAGTTGAGCGACTTGGTGTTGCTACAGAGCGCATCGCGCCCGCAGGCGTGGCACGACTGGTTCGAAAGTCAGGGTTATCAGACCGAGCACAGTTATCACGGGCCGCGCTTTGAGACGTTCTATATGTGCATTCGCGCCGCACAAGTGGGTTGCGGTGTGGCGCTGCTGCCGAGGTTCCTGGTGGAAGAGGAATTAGCTGACGGCAAGCTGGTCATTCCCTGGGCGCATGCATTGCCCAGTCGCGACGCGTATTACCTGGCGTTCCCCGAGCATGCGGCGGACGTGCCGAAGATTCGGGATTTTGTGGCGTGGATGATGGAGCAGGTAGACGACCTGTAGGAGCGCGCTTGCCCGCGATGACCATCTGCCTGCCGCCACTATGTGTCTGACATACCGAAAATCGCGGGCAAGCGCGCTCCTACAGGGTCGGTGTTAAATCGATATCCAAACAAATCTGCCCCAACCCGCCCTCCGCTGGCATTATGTCGGGCATCGTCAAAAACAATCCGGACGTACCGCTGCCGCTCTGACGCAGGCCGTACGCGACACCGACTTGATATCCAGTGGCCACGTCTGAAGGCCGCTGCTGGCTGGAGCGACACCATGAGCGAGAGCGCTTTCTCCGAACGCATCGTGCAAAACCTGCTCGACACCGACCTCTACAAACTGACCATGATGCAGGCTGTGCTGCACAACTACCCAAACGTAGAGGTGGAGTGGGAATTTCGCTGCCGCAACGGCGAGGACCTTCGCCCCTATCTCACGGAGATCCGTCACCAGATCGAGCAACTGTGCGAACTGTCGCTGAGCACCGAAGAGATGGGTTTTCTCGAAAACATCACCTTCATGAAGCCCGACTTCCTGCGCTTTCTCGGCCTGTTCCGCTTCAACATGCGCTACGTCCAGACCAGTATCGAAGATGACCAGCTGTGCATTCGCCTTCGCGGCCCGTGGCTGCACGTCATCATGTTTGAAGTGCCTCTGCTGGCCATCGTCAGCGAAGTGCGCAATCGCCACTGCCACCCAGACACTCTGCTCAGCGCCGCGCGGGACCAGCTCTACAGCAAGTTCGACTGGCTGACCGCCACCGCCACCCCCGACGAATTGGCTGAGCTGAAAGTGGCCGATTTCGGCACGCGCAGGCGGTTTTCCTTTGCTGTGCAGGAAGAAGTGGTGTCGGTGCTTAAGGCTGATTTCCCCGGGCAGTTCGTCGGCACCAGCAACGTGCATCTGGCGCGCAAGTTCAACCTCAAACCGCTGGGAACCATGGCCCACGAATGGATCATGGCCCATCAGCAACTCGGCCCGCGCCTGATCGACAGCCAGATCGCCGCGCTTGATTGCTGGGTTCGCGAATACCGCGGGCTACTGGGCATTGCGCTCACCGACTGCATCACCACCGACGCCTTTCTGCGGGATTTCGATCTGTTTTTCGCCAAGCTCTTTGACGGCTTGCGTCACGACTCGGGTGATCCTGTGCAGTGGGCTGAAAAATGCATCGTCCACTACCAACGCCTTGGCATCGATCCGATGAGCAAGACCCTGGTGTTCTCAGACGGCCTGAACCTACCCAAGGCACTGGAAATATTCCGCGCGTTGCGGGGTCGGATCAATGTCAGCTTCGGCATCGGCACCAATCTGACTGCCGACGTGCCTGGTGTCACGCCCATGAACATTGTGCTGAAAATGACCGCCTGCGCGGGTCAGCCGGTGGCGAAAATCTCCGATGAGCCCGGCAAGACCCAATGCAAAGATCCCAATTTCGTGTCTTACCTGCGTCATGTGTTCAAGGTGCCAGCCTGAGTCGAGCACCCCGCCCACCCTTTTGATATGCCTATTTTTCTTCTTCTGCATAAGGAGTAAATCATGCAAGCCGTACAGCTCGAGATCGCAAAAGAGCTCAACGTTCAGGCGCCGTTTGCCAATCCAGGCGAGCTTGAAGCCGAGGTCGCACGTCGCATCCAGTTCATCAAGGAGCGCCTGCAGGCTTCTCGCCTGAAGGTGCTGGTATTGGGCATCAGCGGCGGCGTCGATTCGCTGACCGCAGGCCTGCTGGCGCAACGTGCGGTGAACGAACTGCGCGAGAGTACCGGCGACAAGGGCTATCAGTTCATCGCCGTGCGCCTGCCGTATCACATTCAGCACGACGAACATGAGGCTACCGCTTCGGTTGACTTCATTAACCCGGACGAGCGCCACACCGTGGACATCGCGCCGTCAGTCAAAGGGCTGGTGGAGCAGGTGAAGGCTTTCGAGGGCCAGTCAGACGCTGCTGTCGATTTCGTCAAAGGCAATATTAAGGCGCGTACGCGCATGGTCGCGCAGTACACCATCGCGGGTGTACGCGGCGGGTTGGTGATCGGGACGGATCATGCAGCGGAAGCGGTGATGGGCTTCTTCACCAAGTTCGGTGACGGCGCTTGCGACCTCGCACCACTGAGCGGCCTGGTGAAGAACCAGGTCCGCGCAATTGCTCGCAGTTTTGGCGCCCCCGAGAACCTGGTTGAGAAAATTCCGACTGCTGACCTGGAAGACCTGGTTCCCGGCAAACCGGACGAAGCCTCCCACGGTGTGACCTACGCTGAGATCGATGCCTTCCTGCATGGCGAGCCGTTGCGCCAGGAAGCGTTCGACATCATCGTCAATACGTACCGCAAGACCCAGCACAAGCGGGATTTGCCGTACGCCCCGTGAAGAGAGCTCCCTTTTGTAGGAGCGCGCTTGCCCGCGATTGCGGTTCGCCGGTCACATCTATGGTGTCTGACCAATTGCAATCGCGGGCAAGCGCGCTCCTACAGAGGTAACACGCGGTTCAATAGAAATTGGAATGACCCCGTCGATTTTTTTCGCTTGTCGAGGTTCGTCTTCGGGGCTTAGATAGCGGCCTAACTTTCATAGTCAGAGCCGCTGCCCATGCCGTCTTTCCAAGGCCTGTTTTCTCTTGTTGCATCGACCGTCGGCCAGCCTGCGGCCGATTGGCTATACGATCACGTCGAAGTCCCGGACGGCTTGCACTCTTTTGCCTGGAGCGAAGACGCTATCCATCGCGTGTGGCTGGCCGAAGCGCTGAACCTGTGTCTGTTCCACAAGCTGGTTGAAGCGGTGCCGGACGGCCGTCGCTATGTCGATGAACAGGCGCAGAACGGCAGGAAAGTGGTGTTTGATCATGGCGCCATCCGCACCGTGGACTGGGCCGCAAACGGCGAATTGCCCCGTGGTCGCCAAGCGTTCTCGCGAATTCTGGAGCCGCTGGGCTTCACCGACGTGCGCACTTATCCACTGACCAAACTCAACATGACCGGCTGGGGCTATCGCCAGCTGGATCTACCGGAAGACATCTCGCAGTTCTTCGTCTCCGAACTGCATCCCGGTCGCTTGAGTGAATCGTTCCAGAACGCTGTCAGCCGCGTAGTTGGCTCAAGCCGCGATCCTTTGGCCGCTGAACACCTGAGCATCCTCCAACGCCTGCAACTGACCCGCCATTGCAGCTTGGCAGAAGCCACGCTCTTGCTCCCGGCGGTCTATTGGGCATTTGGCCGTCAGCATGGCGTCGTGCGGGAAACCGACTATCGCGTGCTATTGGGGGAAAGCGCGGAAATGGCGTGGATCGCCACCGAAGGCAACAGCTTCAATCACCTGACCGACCGTGTCGTGGATCTGGAAGCCGTGGTGGAGGAGCAAATTCGTCTTGAGCGGTCCATGAAAGACAGCATCGAGGTGTCGACGTCGGGCCGCGTCATGCAGACGGCGTACAAGGCCTGCACTGTCACCCGGTCATTGGCTGACGAAAACGGAACCCTTCAGCCGCATCAAGTGCCGGGCTCGTTCGTTGAGTTCATTCAGCGCAAAGTCGACCCGGAGAGTGGGAAGATCGACCTGAATTTTGACAGCAGCAACGCGCAGGGGATTTTCAAAATGACGGATTCAAAGCGCTGATTGCCTGCAATCTATGACTAACTGTGGGAGCGGACTCGTCCGCGAAGAGGCCAGCGAGTCCGATGCAAATCTTGCGTCTGATAAATTGCATTCGCGGACGAGTCCGCTCCCACAAGTGACAATGGAACTCTCTTTTACTTCAGCGTCACAGCACCTTTCATCATGCTGATGTGCCCAGGGAACGAGCAGAAGAACGTGTAATCCTGGCCCGCTTCCAGCTTCGACACATCGAAACTCACTGAATCCTTTTCCCCAGCACCGATGATCTTGGTGTGAGCGATGACGCGGGTATCGCCCTCTTTCAGATAGCTTTTTTCGATCCCGGCGGACGAACCGTCAGTCGCAATGGGTTGGGCGTCTGCGGTTTTGCTCAGGACCCAGTTATGGCCCATGACGTTTTTCGGCAGACTGCCCGAGTGTCCGAGGTTGACGGTGAAGGTCTTGCAGCTTTTGTCGATCTCGATAGCTTTGGTGTTGAAAGTCATCTGGTCCGTCGAGTCGACGTCGACCGAGCATTCTGCTGCCAGCAAGTGACCACTGACCAGGGTGAGCAGGGATGCAGCTACCAGTTTACGAATCATCATGTATCTCCAAAGGTTACTTTTGATTTTTGTATACAAAGACTGCCTCAACTCCAGACAATTTCCAACGCCTAATTTAAGATTGCCGACTTACGACGTGCTCTATCGGGCCCATCGAGACAATCAAGCAGCCCAGATTACGGGCTGGCACTACCATGGCGACATCATCATTTAGGAGTAGTGGCCATGGAACTTAGTAGTCTTTTTCGCAGTTTGCTCGCAGCCTACGCCTGTGGCGCGAGCGGAAGTTACGCCAGGGAGCCTCAGTCGTACAGTGAATACAGGCGTCTGGCGCGGGCTGTCTGACAGTTTACGAAGCAGTATCCATGTGCCGTTTGCCAGCGTTTAAGTGTGCCGAACGCCTTTCTCAGGCAGAATGAGCACACTTCACTACTGCCCAGAGGATTGCCCATGGCCAAACCCAACTATTCCTTCGCGAAACGTCAGAGAGATTTGGCCAAAGAGCAGAAGAAAGAAGAGAAGCTGCAGCGTAAACAGCAAGCAGTGCAGGACGAAGCGGCTGTCGAAGGCGAGACCGTTGAAGGTCAGGTCGAAACCACCCCGGACGAGACAACGCCTAACTGATTTTGCTCATGGGTCGAACTTAAAACCGGCCGTATTGCACTGTAGGAGCGTGCTTGCCCGCGATGACATCAGCACAGCCAACATCACTGGCGACTGATACACCGCAATCGCGGGCAAGCGCGCTCCTACAAGGGTGCATCGCTATACTGCTATAGGCATCACCGTCACCCGCACTTCCGGGTCGTGACTGCCACCTCCGAGAATCACCCCCCGCAACGGCGATACGTCCGAAAAATCCCGTCCCCATGCCAGGCTGATGTGCTCAAGCGCAGGCTGGATGTTATTGGTCGGGTCGAAATCGACCCAGCCCAACACCGGACAAAATACCGAAACCCATGCATGGGACGCGTCGGCGCCGATCAGTCGTGGTTGACCGGGCGGTGGCTGAGTCAGCAGATAGCCGCTGATGTATCGCGCCGCCAGCCCCCGCGAACGCAGGCAGGCCAGCATCAGATGCGCGAAGTCCTGACACACGCCACGTCGGGTTTCCAGCACCTCCACCAACGGCGTCGCTACCTGGGTCGCCTCATCATCGAAAGTGAATTCGCTGAAGATTTTTTCCATCAACGCCTGGGCGCATAGCAGCACGGGCCGCCCCTGCGGAAAACAGCTTTCGGAAAACTCTACGAACGACTGTTTGAGATGCACGTAAGGCGACTCGAAGCGATAACGACACGCCTCGAGAATGTCTGCCGACACCCGCTTTGCGCTGTACGTCAGCGCGCTCTGAGTGCTGTTCCAGGACTGCGATTCATTGAAGTCGAGCAGCGGACGCTCGAGCACTTGTACCCTAATGCGCGCATTGACCTGCAACTCATCGTGCGGGCGCTCGAAGGCAAGTCGCGTCAGCGGGTTGCCGAAAACATCCAGCTCATCCCGGCGGCAGGTCGGCATGGGATTAATCAGCAATTGGCGCTCAGTACACACCTGCCACGGACTTTGCCGCGGCCATAGATGCGCCAACTGCTGCGCCAGAGAAACCGGGCTGTCATAGCGGTAATGGGTGTCGTGAAGAATCTGGTAATACGCGCTCATCAGACAGACACCGTGCGTTGGCTGATGTCATCGACATGAGCAAAGTGGCGCAAGGCCAACCGATCGGACACCGAGCCACTGGCCTCACCAATGTTTTGCAGCAAGTCCGCCAAGCCTTCGAGTACCGCCTTCACACTGCTTTCGCCAAACAGCGGATTCTCCAGCGTCCCGAGATCGAACGCTGACAAGCGCCGACTCAGCGTCGAGAGGCTGGCATCGCGTGGCGCGCCGAAGTCTTCATTCAAACGGTTCAACGAACGCGACACCAATTTGAGCTGAAACAACACCGCGTGGGGGTTTTGCTCATCGAGCAGCAGCAGGTCGAGGACCGGAATCAGTTGCGGAACCGCTAAGTAACGCGAGCGATAGGTGATGCTGCTGTTGCCCAGTTCAAGCAGCCACTCAAGGCCTGCCTGATCCAGCGCGGCGTCGCTGCGCAAAAACGCCGCCAGGCTGGTGCTGAGAAATTGCAGCCGCTCAATGCGCCGACCGATCATCAAAAAGCGCCAGCCCTCGTCGCGAGTCATGTCATCCAGCGCAAAACCTGACAACGCCGCCAGAGACATGACCAGACGGTTGAGGAAATCCAGCAGCTCACCGAAATCGGGCTCCTCGGTTTCCAGCGCCATAGCCTCACGTTGCAGCTCGACAAGCGCTTGCCAGTTTTCCCGGGACAACTTGCCACGCACCTGCGACGCCGCCCACTGCAAACGTTGCAGATTGGAGCGCAAGCTCGAGGGCCAGTCGTCCCCCAGCAAGGCCTCCAACAGGCGATCACTGAGCTCTTGGCCCTCTTCTTTTTCGTCTTCCATCGGCAGCAGATGCAGACGCTCACCGAGCTCGACCGCCGCTTGCAGCGCCAGGGCATCGTCGCCGTCCACGTAGCGCGACAGCATGATGCGCAGCAGCCGCGCGGCGTCATCGCAACGCTCGCAATAACGACCAAACCAGAACAGGTTTTCCACCACCCGCGACGGCAAATAGGGGTCGCGGCGGATCAAATCATGAACGCCCAGTGCGCGCTGCCCCTTCCACGGCTCGCTGCCAACGGAACGCTCACCGAGAATCCAGGTGTCCTTACTCGCACCGCCTCGCTGCATCGACACCACATCGGCGTCAGCTTCTGCCGCCACGCGGGTTAGACCACCCGGCAGCACGCGATAGCCCTCGGCGCCCGCGACTGCATAGACCCGCATGCCAATGGCGCGGGGTTGCAACTGGCCGTCGTTGGATTGCCAGATCGGCGCCTGAGACAGCTGCGCCAGTTCCTGCGCCACGTAGGCGTAGGGGCGTGCTTGCATGCGAGAGGCCAGCGCCTTACGTTGTTCTTCCGTTAAATCACGGCCGAACACCGGGGCGAAACTCTGTGACGGAAAGGCTGGCTTGATCAGCAATTCGGGCATTTTCTCCAGCGCTTGCGCCAGCACCGGCGGTTCCCCGCACCACCAAGTCGCCACGGACGGCAGGATCAGTTCTTCGCCGAACAAAAATTCGTTGATCTTAGGCAGGAAGCCCAGCAATCCGGGGGATTCCAGCACCCCGCTGCCCAGCGCGTTCGCCACCAGCACCCGGCCCTGGCGCACGGCTTCCAGCAAGCCAGGCACGCCGAGCGCCGAATCGGTACGCAGCTCCAGCGGGTCGCAGAAGTCGTCGTCAAGCCGGCGCATGATCGCGTGTACCCGGCGCAGGCCGCTCAAGGTTTTCAGATAAACCGTGGCATCGCGAACAGTCAGGTCTCCGCCTTCAACCAGGGGATAACCTAGCTGCCCGGCGAGATACAAATGCTCGAAATAGCTCTCGTTGAAACGCCCCGGCGTCAGCAACACCACCAGCGGCGCCTCGTTGCTGCTCGGCGCCTGACGAATCAGCGTCTCTTGCAGAGAACGGAAGAAGCCCGACAAATGCTGCACTTCCAGATCGCGATACAGCTCAGGGAAGGCGCGGGAGACGATCAGGCGGTTCTCCAGCGCATAGCCAGCACCCGATGGCGCCTGTGTGCGGTCTGCGGTGACCCACCAACGACCATCCGGCGTGCGCGCCAGATCCACGGCGTACATATGCAGAAAAATACCTTCCGGTGGCGTCATTCCCTGACACGGCCACAGAAAGTTGTTATGTCCGAACACCAGCTCAGCGGGCAGCAGACCTTCGGCGATCAGCGTCTGCGGGCCGTAAAGATCAGCCAGAACGGCGTTGAGCAAGCGCGCACGCTGGGCAATGCCCGCCGACACTTGCTGCCACTCCTGCGCTGGAATCATGTGCGGCAGCAGGTCCAGTTCCCACGGGCGGTCTGCACCCTTGGGATCGGCATAAACGTTGTAAGTGACGCCGTTTTCCTGGATTTGCCGGGTCAACAGCGCCTGACGTTGAATCAATTGCGAGGGGGTGCTGCGTTGCAAGTGCTCGTACAGACGCAGCCAATGCGGGCGGACAGCGCCGCTGGCATCGAGCATCTCGTGGTAAGTACCCGCTGAAAGCGGATAGCGGTCAAGCAGGTCGGGCATGGAGGGCTCGGCAGACGACTGATTAAGACTTCAGGTTAGCGCAGGCAAATGACATACGGACTCAAGCGCTTCCTTGCGGCATCCATAGGGTCACGCCGCCTGAAGCTTAAAGACTTCAGACGGCTGCCTGGGCCGGTTTTAATGCAGACGCATGTCCAGCGTCATGGGCAACTCGTCATTGATCGAAACGGGCTCGATCACCAACTTGCCAGGCGTGTGGCCCACGCGGAAGAACCGCGACAGGCGCCGGCTTTCGGCTTCGTTGGCGTTGACCGGCAGCGTTTCATAGTTGCGACCACCTGGATGCGCGACATGATACTCGCAGCCGCCCAGAGATCGATGCATCCAGGTGTCAACGATGTCGAAAATCAACGGCGCATGTACGGGAATGGTCGGTTGCAGACAATTGGCTGGCTGCCAGGCGCGATATCGCACGCCAGCCACGAACTCTCCGACACGCCCTGTTGGCTGCAATGGCACCGGAATGCCGTTGCACGTCAGTTGATAACGTTGTGGCGGCAGGCCGTTGACCTTCAACTGCAAACGCTCAAGCGATGAATCCACATAGCGCACGGCGCCGCCCGCAGCGCCCTCCTCACCCAGCACGTGCCAAGGCTCGAGGGCCTGACGCAGCTCAAGTTCGATGCCGCTGACCGCGTAGTCGCCGACTTTCGGGAAACGGAATTCCAGGTGCGCCGCGAACCATTCGGCACGCACCGGATAACCCGCTGCGTTAAGGTCAGTGATGACGTCGGCGAAATCCTGATCGATGAAGTGCGGCAGCATGAAGCGGTCGTGCAGCTCAGTACCCCAGCGTGCCAGCTTGGCCGGCGCATAAGGTTCGCGCCAGAATTTGGCGACCAGTGCGCGCAGTAATAACTGCTGCGCCAGACTCATGCGCGCATGGGGCGGCATTTCGAAAGCACGCAGCTCCAGCAAGCCCAGACGCCCCGTTGCGCCATCCGGCGAATACAGTTTGTCGATGCAGAACTCGGCGCGGTGGGTATTGCCCGTCACGTCGATCAGCAGGTTGCGCAGCAGACGGTCCACCAACCAAGGCGCACATTCTTCACCCGGTTTGGGCATTTGCGAGAAGGCGATTTCCAGCTCGTACAAGGAGTCGTTACGCGCCTCATCGACCCGTGGCGCCTGTGAGGTTGGCCCGATGAACAAGCCGGAAAACAGGTACGACAGCGAAGGATGGTTGTGCCAGTAGCTGAGCAGACTGCGCAGTAGATCGGGCCTGCGCAGAAACGGCGAATCGCCAGGCGTCGCGCCACCCAAGACGAAGTGGTTGCCGCCGCCGGTGCCGGTGTGGCGGCCGTCAATCATGAATTTTTCCGTGGTCAGCCGCGTCAGTCGCGCTTCTTCGTACAGAAACTCGGTGCGCTCAACCAGCTCGTCCCACGTCGCGGACGGCTGCACGTTGACTTCGATCACGCCCGGATCCGGGGTGATGCGGAAGTTGGAAATGCGCGGATCATGTGGCGGTTCGTACCCTTCAAGCAGCACAGGACAGTGCAGTTCCTCGGCGGTTGCTTCGATAGCAGCGACCAGCTCCAGATATGCCTCAACTCCCTCCAGAGGGGGCATGAACAGGTACAGGCGCCCGCCACGCACTTCTGCGCCCAGCGCCGTGCGGGTCAGCCACTCGGCAGATTCGTCGATTTCCGGAGTACGGTCTGCATTGGTGTCAGTACGTTCAGTCAGTGCATCGACTTGAGCGTTAAGCTCATCACGACCGGGCAGGTCAGCGAAGTCCTGATTGAAATCGGTCGGATGGATGTAGGGATACTCAGCAGCCTTGACCCACGGCTGGGACGCCAGCGGCAGGCGATAGCCCAGCGGCGAATCGCCCGGGACCAGACGGCAGTGCTCATCACGCAAGTACCAGCGGCCGGTTTGCCAGTGTTCATCACCGGCATCGCGGGCCAACGGCATGACGTAACCGATGACCTTATCCAGCCCCTGAGAGAACACTTTGCGCAGACGCGCGCGCTCCAGTTCGTCTTCCAGACGCGAATCCTGAGCGCTGACGTTTGCCGGCAGCGCACCTTCGCGCCACAAGTAGTAGAAGTTATCTTCGAAGGCCGGGAACACATATCGCGACGGCAGCTTCAGGCGCTCGGCGACGCTGCGCAGAAAACGCCCGGCCATCTCGCTGTCGGTGCCGTAATCTTGCTGCTCGTCAGCGATCAGCGCGGTATTTCGCCACACCGGCTGACCGTCGCGACGCCAGAAACAGTTCAGCGACCAACGCGGCAATTGTTCGCCGGGGTACCACTTGCCCTGACCGAAATGCACCAGCCCCTGTGGCGCGTAATGCTTGCGCATGCGCTGGAACAATTCGGCAGAGAGAATGCGTTTCTTCGGGCCCAGCGCGGCGGTGTTCCATTCGTCGCCATCGCGATCATCGATGGACACAAACGTCGGTTCGCCACCCATGGTCAGGCGCACGTCGTCGCGCACCAGATCGCTGTCGATCTGTCGGCCGAGGGCCTGGATTTCCAGCCATTGCTCTTCGGTGTACGGCTTGGTGACGCGTGGCGCTTCCCAAATCCGTTCTACCGACATCTCATGGCTGAACTCGGTTTCGCACGGCTCAACCAGCCCGCTGATTGGCGCGGCAGAAGAAGGATCAGGGCTGCAGGCAAGCGGAATGTGCCCCTCGCCCGCGAACAGACCTGAAGTCGCGTCAAGACCTACCCAGCCTGCGCCGGGCAAATACACTTCGCACCAGGCGTGCAGATCAGTGAAGTCAACATCGGTGCCGGACGGCCCATCGAGGGCCTGAACATCGGCTTTGAGCTGCACCAGATAACCTGACACGAAACGCGCCGCCATCCCGAGATGCCGTAGCAATTGCACTAGCAGCCACGCCGAGTCACGGCATGAGCCAGAGGCGTTTTCCAACGTGAATTCCGGCGTCTGAATGCCCGGTTCCATCCGGATCAGGTAGCCGATGTCCGCCGCCAGACGCTGGTTGAGCCCGACGAGGAAATCAATTGCGGGAATCGGGGTGCGGTCGATGCTGTTCAGATACGCCTGAAATTTAGGCGTCAGCGGCAGCTTTTCCAGGTACGGCGCAAGCTCGCGCTGCTCTTCACTGGCGTAAGTGAACGGAATCTTGTCGGCGTAGGGCTCGAGGAAAAAGTCGAACGGATTGAAAACCGCCATCTCGGCGACCAAATCAACTTCGACCCGAAATTCGGTGGTCTTTTCAGGGAAGACCAACCGCGCCAGATAATTACCCTGCGGGTCTTGCTGCCAGTTGATGAAGTGGTTTTCAGGCAGGACTTTCAGCGAATAGGACAGAACGCGCGTGCGGCTGTGCGCCGCTGGACGCAGGCGTACGATTTGCGGACCCAGTTCTACCGCTCGTTCATAGCGGTAATGCGTAACGTGGTGCAAGGCAATATGAATCGACACGGCGTGCCTCCTGCGAGCCTAAACGGTAACGGAGCCGCGCAAGACTTATGCCATCCGGGCAAAGCACCTGCGGCTCCGGCAAAGATGCTGCCCGCTCAGCTAAGCACAGCACCAAAATCGCGCCAGCGGCGACCGACCGTGCAAGGGTCGCACGGAAATGAGGCGGGTGGGGTTATTTGCAGCGTTCACGTTTTATGCGGCGTATTCGCGCTCTGCGAATTCCTAGGTAACGCTCGCGTTTATAACGGACGACGACAACAATTTTACGGAATTCCCGATGGCGATTTGAATTTAGGTTCAGCAACCCAAGCAGCGGAAAAAGCACACCCAAGGTATAGAGGACTTTGTGCGGCCTGTGCTCAATGGTTGGCAGTACCGCCAGCAGGCAACCAAGGAAAACGAAAATTACGCCCCAGACCCACTGCGGTCGTCCATACACCAGAAAAAAATGGCAGGTGCATATCACAACTGTCACACCCATCAGCACTGCGAATAGCCAAATCGCGCTGACTTCTATAGGTACATCTATGAAATAAGCATCAAGAACCAGTGATTCGGCAGTGACTAGTGAGAGAAGCGTCAAAAATATCCCGCCCATGAAGGTCGGGAAGTAGTGTCGCGAGAATAACAAGTACTCTAACGGCCTCATGACTGGCTCACCGCCTCGCATACCGCAACCGCATCCGTTTGCACGTTTACCGAGTTCATCCCTGTTCCTTGCTGAATCGTGGAGCAGAGAGAATAGGTAGTCGGCGACCCAAGAACTGTAGGAAAAGGTTCGGTACTACGTAGGATTGCTCCCCTTCTTCCTGTAGTGCCCTGGATCAACTTCAAAATCCGAAAAGCAAAACGCCAACTCGTAAGTTGGCGTTTTTATTTACTGCTTGAAGGTTTAGCGCGGGAAGACCGGCTTACGCGGAGGCTTGCCGTTGGGTTTGCCTCCCTTTGCCGCGTCCATGCGCTCTTTGGCGGCTTGCTTGTTACGGGCCATCGCCGCAGCTTTTGCTTCTTCGCGCTTGTCCCACGGTTTGCTGCCGTCGCTGGCGCGCGGTGGCAGGCCGGTGTGCTGGGTTTGAATCAGCGTGGTCTTGCCGACCTTGTGGCTACCGGATGGCGTGGAGTTCTTGCGACGAGCGCTCTGGTAGCTGTCGGTTTCTGGCTGATGCTGCGGGATCAGCTGATTCTTGCCCGAGCCGATCAGGTCGGAACGGCCCATGCGTACAAGAGCCTCACGCAGCATCGGCCAGCCTTTCGGATCGTGATAGCGCAGGAAAGCCTTGTGCAGACGGCGCTGCTCTTCACTCTTGACGATGGTGACCGAATCACTTTTGTACGTGACCTTGCGCAGCGGGTTTTTACCCGAGTGGTACATCGCAGTGGCCGTGGCCATCGGCGACGGATAGAACGCCTGCACTTGGTCAGCACGGAAGCCATTGCCCTTGAGCCACAGCGCGAGGTTCATCATGTCCTCGTCGGTAGTACCCGGGTGGGCCGCGATGAAGTAAGGAATCAGGTACTGCTCTTTGCCTGCTTCCTTGGTGTACTTCTCGAACATGCGCTTGAACTTGTCATAGCTGCCAATGCCCGGCTTCATCATCTGATTGAGCGGACCTTCCTCGGTGTGTTCCGGGGCGATCTTCAAGTAACCACCAACATGGTGGGTTACCAGCTCTTTCACGTATTCCGGTGACTCGACGGCAAGGTCGTAACGCAGACCGGAGGCGATCAGAATCTTTTTCACCCCAGGCAAGGCACGGGCGCTGCGGTACAACTGAATCAACGACGAGTGATCGGTGTTCAGGTTCGGGCAGATGCCGGGGAACACGCACGATGGCTTGCGGCAGGCGGATTCGATTTCCGGGCTCTTGCACGCAATGCGATACATGTTCGCGGTCGGTCCGCCGAGGTCGGAAATGACGCCGGTGAAGCCCGGAACCTTGTCGCGGATCTCTTCGATCTCGCGAATGATCGATTCTTCGGAACGGTTCTGGATGATCCGGCCTTCGTGCTCAGTGATCGAGCAGAAGGTACAGCCGCCGAAGCAGCCGCGCATGATGTTCACCGAGAAACGGATCATGTCGTAGGCAGGGATTTTTTCCTTGCCGTACGCAGGATGCGGGACACGTGCGTACGGCATGCCGAACACGTAGTCCATTTCTTCGGTGGTCATGGGAATCGGTGGCGGATTGAACCAGACATCGACTTCGCCGTGCTTCTGGACCAATGCCCGAGCGTTGCCGGGGTTGGTTTCCAGGTGGAGCACGCGGTTGGCGTGGGCGTACAGCACCGAGTCGTTACGCACTTTTTCCATGGACGGCAGACGAATGACCGTCTTGTCACGGGTCATGCGCGGGCTGGCGAGAATCTGAACGACTTTAGCTTCGTTCGGGTCCTCAAGCGGGCCTTTATCTTGCTCGATGGCGCAGGCTTCGGTGTCTTGGGTGTTGACGTACGGGTTGATGATCTTGTCGACCTTGCCCGGACGGTCAATGCGCGTGGAGTCGACTTCGTACCAGCCTGCCGGCGTGTCGCGACGAATGAACGCGGTGCCGCGCACATCGGTGATGTCTTCGATCTTGTGACCGTAGGACAGGCGCTGCGCAACTTCGACGATCGCCCGCTCGGCGTTGCCGTACAAAAGAATGTCGGCGGCGGCGTCGATCAGAATCGAGTTGCGGACCTTGTCCTGCCAGTAATCGTAGTGGGCGATGCGGCGCAACGACGCTTCGATGCCACCCAGGACAATCGGCACATGCTTGTAGGCCTCTTTGCAGCGCTGGCTATAAACCAGGCTCGCGCGATCCGGACGCTTGCCGGCCATGCCGCCGGGAGTGTAAGCATCATCGGAACGGATTTTCTTGTCGGCGGTGTAGCGGTTGATCATGGAGTCCATGTTGCCAGCCGCGACGCCGAAGAACAGATTCGGCTCACCGAGCTTCATGAAATCGTCTTTGGACTGCCAGTTCGGCTGCGCGATGATCCCGACGCGGAAGCCTTGCGACTCCAGCAGCCGGCCAATGATCGCCATGCCGAACGACGGGTGATCGACGTATGCATCACCGGTGACAATGATGATGTCGCAGGAATCCCAGCCAAGCTGATCCATTTCTTCCCGACTCATCGGCAGGAACGGCGCTGGCCCGAAACATTCGGCCCAGTACTTCGGATAGTCAAATAACGGCTTGGCTGCTTGCATGTCAGGACCTACGTGTTTGCACGTTGGAAAATCGCGGGCGCGGAATATAGCACAAATTTTGATCAAGTCCGACGATGGTGGTCGGAAATTGAGGCGTCGCACCATCCCTGTAGGAGCGAACTTGTTCTCGAGACAAAATTCCAGCCGACGCACTTGCATTGCCTGACAAGGCGTCTCGCCAACAAGTTGGCTCCTACAGATACGGGATGGATTACTCGTCGTCGAAGTTGTAACTGCCCGGTGCCAGGTTCTCGAAACGAGTGTACTTGCCGATGAACGCCAGACGCGCCGTGCCGATTGGGCCGTTACGCTGCTTGCCGATGATGATCTCGGCGATGCCTTTGTGCTCGGTCTCCGGGTGATAAACCTCATCCCGGTACACGAACATAATGACGTCCGCATCCTGCTCGATCGCTCCGGATTCCCGAAGGTCGGAGTTGATCGGACGTTTGTTCGGGCGCTGTTCCAGGGAGCGGTTGAGCTGCGACAAGGCGACAACCGGGCAGTTGAATTCCTTGGCGAGCGCTTTCAACGATCGAGAAATTTCGGAAATCTCGTTGGTTCGGTTATCACCACCGGAACCCGGGATCTGCATCAATTGCAGGTAGTCGATCATGATCAGGCCGATTTCGCCATGCTCACGCACAAGACGCCGGGTGCGCGCGCGCATTTCCGAAGGGCTGATCCCCGCCGTGTCATCGATGAACAGCTTTCGGTCATTGAGCAGATTGACCGCCGATGTCAGGCGGGGCCAATCGTCGTCTTCAAGACGGCCCGCACGGACCTTGGTCTGATCGATACGGCCCAACGACGAGAGCATCCGCATGATCAGCGATTCGCCTGGCATCTCCAGCGAGTAAACCAAGACCGCCTTGTCGCTACGCAGGACCGCGTTCTCCACAAGGTTCATGGCAAACGTCGTTTTACCCATCGATGGACGGCCGGCGACGATGATCAGGTCGGACGGCTGCAACCCGCTGGTCATGCCGTCGAGATCGGTGTAGCCGGTAGATAAGCCGGTGATCGCGTTGTCGGTATTGAACAACGTGTCGATACGATCAATGGCCTTTGTCAGCAGGTCATTCACACTGACCGGACCACCTGTCTTGGGCCGTGCTTCGGCAATCTGAAAGATCTGCCGCTCGGCCTCATCAAGGATTTCGGCGCCAGAGCGACCTTCGGGATTAAACGCGCTGTCAGCGATTTCGGCGCTGATGCCGATCAACTGCCGCAGGGTCGCTCGCTCGCGGACGATCTGCGCATAGGCCTTGATGTTGGCGACCGAGGGAATGTTTCTTGCCAGCTCGCTGAGGTAGCCAAGGCCGCCGACCTGCGAGGTCTGACCTTCCTTGTCCAACTGCTCAGCGAGGGTTACGACGTCGATAGGGCTGTTCTGATCAGCCAGCTTAGCGATGGCGCGGAAGATCAAGCGGTGGTCATGTCGATAGAAATCGCCATCCGAGACCTGATCCAACACACGTTCCCAGGCGTTGTTGTCCAGCATCAGACCACCGAGCACGGCTTGTTCGGCCTCGATGGAATGCGGCGGCACCTTCAGGGCAGCGGTTTGTAGGTCGTATTGCTCGGGGGCGGAGATATCGTTCATGGCCACACAGAATCAGGGGTTTGAAATCAGGAGAAGCAGAAAAACAAAAGGCACGACCTGAAGACAGGATCGTGCCCGATGTTAACCGCCTGACGCACAAGTCGCCAGACGCTTGGACTCCCGCACAAAGCGTGCGGGAATCAAACTGCTTAAGCAGCCACCACAACAACGCGGACGGTAGCTTCAACATCGCTGTGCAGGTGCACAGCAACGTCGAATTCGCCGACGTTACGGATAGTGCCGTTCGGCAGACGAACTTCGCTTTTCGCCACTTCAACGCCGGAGGCGGTCAGGGCGTCAGCAATGTCGTGAGTACCGATCGAACCGAACAGCTTGCCTTCGTCACCGGCAGTGGCAGTGATAGTCACTTCCAGCTCAGCCAGTTGGGCAGCGCGCGTTTCGGCAGAAGCTTTCTTGTCAGCAGCGGCTTTTTCAAGCTCTGCGCGACGCTCTTCGAATGCAGCCAGGTTGGCAGCAGTCGCAGCGGTCGCTTTGCCGAAAGGCAGCAGGTAGTTACGGCCGTAACCGGCCTTAACGTTTACTTTATCGCCCAGGTTGCCCAGGTTGGCGATTTTTTCCAGCAGGATCAGTTCCATTTGGTAATAACCTCTTAACTTTAACCTTCACCGTTCGCAGAACCGTTATCGGCATCTTTCGACGCCAACCGGCCGCGAAAATCAATCAGGCTGTCGACGATGGCAAACACCACCAGCAACGGATAGATCAGCTGCATAAACAGCAACAGCGTGACGTACAACCCCACCAGCCAGAACCGGGTCAGTCGCTTTGCAGCAACCATCCCGTGAATCAGGGCCAGGCCCGCAAATACCAGCGGCACGCTGCACAACGGTGTCAACATTGCCAGCTGCGGACCGAAATTCGGCCCCACCAACATGCACACCAACAGCACCAGCATCGGTACCCGCGGGAGCTTCAGGCTACGAAATTCGCGCCCGAAACCGCCTGGGTTGTACAACAACGCCTGCCAGTAACGCCCAAGAAGCAGGCACAACACGCTAACGATTTGCAACAAAGCCGCTATCAGGCCATTCAGGACCGGTGCAATCAGTGCCCCAAGACGCGCTCGCTCATCTACCGACATCTGCTGGTAGACCTCACCGAGGACATGCGGCAGGAGTTTCTGCAACTCCAGCGCCATGGCTTCGATAGGTTCGCGGAAAACCGCACCTAGAATCACTGCGTACAACAATCCCACTGCCACGCTGACCAACAGCACACGAACCCAGGATTCACTGGCACGTAACACTGCAGCCAATCCCAATGAGCCAAGCAACACCATAAGGGTGCGAGGCTCACCGAAATACCACCAGACCAAGGCCGGTAGCAGCGCCCAGGCGAGGACGCCAAAGGCATCACTCAACCCGCGCCGCAGGAGCACAAGGCAACCCGCAGCAGCACTTACCCAGAACAACAGCGGCAACGCCGCACATCCAACCATCACGAGGATGGCTTGCATGCGGCCGCGCATGATGAAGTCAGCCAACGCGCGCATGCGATCTATCCCTTACTGCTTGTCGACTACCTGGTCTCAGCGGCCGTGGCTGTCGGTGTAGGCCAGCAGGGCCAGGAAGCGGGCGCGCTTGATAGCGGTAGCCAGCTGACGCTGATAACGAGCTTTGGTACCAGTAATACGGCTTGGAACGATCTTGCCGGTTTCAGATACGTAAGCTTTCAGAGTGTTGAGATCTTTGTAATCGATCTCCTTCACGTTTTCAGCTGTGAAGCGGCAGAATTTACGACGACGGAAGAAACGTGCCATGTAATAGGCTCCTCAAAAGGTCCGTGGATTACTCGTCAGCGTTATCGCTGTTGTCACTGTTGTCGCCGTCATCGCCATCGGCGCTGTCGGAGTGCTCAGGACGGTCGCGACGCTCACGGCGCTCACTGCGGTTTTCTTCGGCCTTGAGCATTTCGGACTGACCGGTTACGGCTTCGTCGCGACGGATGACAAGGTTACGGATCACAGCGTCGTTGTAACGGAAGTTGTCTTCCAGCTCGGCCAGAGCCTTGCCAGTGCATTCAACGTTCAGCATCACGTAGTGAGCCTTGTGAACATTGTTGATTGCGTAGGCCAGTTGACGACGACCCCAATCTTCCAGACGGTGGATCTTGCCGCCGTCTTCTTCGATCAGCTTGGTATAACGCTCAACCATGCCGCCGACTTGCTCGCTCTGGTCCGGGTGAACCAGAAAGATGATTTCGTAATGACGCATGAATGCTCCTTACGGGTTGTAGCCTGCCGCCATATAGCGGTCAGACAAGGAGTGAATAACACTGGTTTGTCTTGCACAGAGACAGGCACGTGAGCGCCTGCCGTCACAGCAAGGGGCGCAATTGTAGAGAAGGGTCGAGAGGGGCGCAAGGCAATTGGTGATTATTTGAACAATGGCAGCTACAAGCTACAAGCTACAAGCTACAAGCTACAAGCTACAAGCTACAAGCTACAAGCTACAAGCTAAGCATGGGCCGCTTTTAGCTTGAGGCTTGTAGCTTGCCGCTTCTTACTTCCGAGAAGCGGTGGCCTTGACGCTGCGCTGACGCAGAGCTTCAAACAGGCATACACCCGTCGCCACGGACACGTTCAGGCTGCTGACACTTCCCGCCATGGGCAGGCGAACCAGGTAATCACAATGCTCACGGGTCAAGCGACGCATGCCCTTGCCCTCCGCACCCATGATCAGGATCGTCGGACCAGTAAGGTCTTGCTGATACAGCTCAAGCTCGGCTTCGCCAGCGGTCCCCACTACCCACAGGCCACGCTGCTGGAGTTTTTCCAGGGTGCGCGCCAGATTCGTCACGGCAACCAAAGGAATCACTTCCGCTGCGCCACAGGCCACTTTACGCACGGTCGGGGTCAGAGTTGCTGACTTGTCCTTGGGCACGATAACAGCCAGCGCGCCCGCCGCATCTGCAGTGCGCAGGCACGCGCCGAGGTTATGCGGGTCGGTAACACCGTCGAGCACGAGAATCAGTGGCGCGCCTTCGGTGCGATCCAGTAACTCATCGAGCATCGCTTCGCCCCAGACCTGGCTTGGGCTCACTTCCGCGACCACGCCCTGGTGAACGCCCTCAACCCAGACGTCCATCTCACGGCGCTCAGCTTGACCGACAGCAATTTTGCTCTGCGTCGCCAGCTCAACAATTACCTGGACACGCGGATCACTACGACCCTCCGCCAGCCAGACCTGCTTAACCCGCTTGGGGTGGTGACGCAATAACGCTTCTACGGCATGAACGCCGTAGATTTTTTCCAGCTGACTCATGACTTGGCCTTAGGTTTACGCACTCCGCCGCCACTGGCAGCAGGAGCGGAGCCCGATTTCGACGGGCCTTTACGGTGCTTGCTCGATTTGCCGGATGGCGCGGAATCCGCGCCAGCCTTACTCGACTTTCCCGACGGTGCCTTGCTACCGCCCTTCGCGTCTGCCAGCAGAGCTTTTTTCAGCTCCCGGCTTTTGCGAACTTCTGCGTTTTTCGCCGCAGCATCGCTCGGCCGATAGGCCTCGGTTGCAGCAGGCGCCTTGGCCTTGGCAGGGGAACTGCGGCGACCGGATTTATTAGACGCTGCAGGCTTTTCCTTCTCGGCAGGAGCAGCGGTCGGCTCGGACGTACGACGCTTGCGGCCGATCGGCGCGCTAGTGGTCTTTTCCGACATTTCGAAGTCAATCTTGCGCTCGTCGAGGTCAACACGCATGACGCGCACCTCCACGGTGTCGCCCAGACGGAAGCTGCGACCAGTGCGCTCCCCAGCCAAACGATGATGGACCGGATCGAAGTGGTAGTAATCGCCCGGCAGCGCAGTTACGTGGACCAGACCTTCGACGAAGATATCAGTCAGCTCAACGAACAGACCAAAGCCGGTAACAGCCGTGATCACGCCCGGGAACGACTCACCCACGCGGTCCTTCATGTACTCGCACTTCAACCAATTGACCACGTCACGCGTGGCTTCGTCTGCACGACGCTCACTCATCGAGCACTGCTCACCCAACTGCTCAAGCGCAGCTTCATCGTACGGATAAATGCGCGCTTTCGGGATCACAGTTGCGCCAGCACGACGAACATGCGGCGTGTCTTGCTTGGAGCGAATGACACTGCGGATCGCGCGATGCGTAAGCAAGTCAGGGTAACGACGGATTGGCGAGGTGAAGTGGGTATACGCCTCGTAATTCAAACCGAAGTGGCCGTGATTGTCGGAACTGTAAACCGCCTGACTCAGAGAGCGCAGCATCACGGTCTGGATCAGATGGAAGTCCGGGCGATCCTTGATGGTCTCAAGTAACGCCTGATAATCCTTCGGCGACGGGCCGTCTTTGCCTTTGTGCAGGGACAAGCCCAACTCACCCAGGAACGCGCGCAGTTTTTCCAGACGCTCTGGCGGCGGACCATCGTGAACGCGATACAGGGCCGGAATCTCGTGCTTCTTGAGGAATTCCGCCGTGGCAACGTTCGCCGCCAGCATGCATTCCTCGATCAGCTTGTGAGCGTCGTTACGCGTCGTCGGTCGAATCTCAGCAATCTTGCGCTCGGTACCGAAGATGATCCGGGTTTCCTGCGTTTCGAAATCGATTGCACCACGAGTATGACGCGCCCCGAGCAGCACTTTGTACAACGCGTAAAGCTGCTTGAGGTCAGGCACGACATCGCCGTACTCGCCACGAAGCTGTTTGGCCTCAGCGGTTTTCGAATGCTCAAGAATCGTGCTGACCTTGTTGTAGGTCAGGCGTGCGTGGGAATGAATCACCGCTTCGTAGAACACGTAGTCGGTCATCTCGCCGGTTTTGGAGATGGTCATCTCGCAAACCATAGCCAAGCGATCGACATGCGGATTTAGCGAGCACAGGCCGTTGGACAACTGCTCCGGCAGCATCGGTACGACGCGCTCAGGGAAATACACCGAGTTGCCACGGACTTGCGATTCAGCGTCCAGCGCCGAGCCAAGTTTCACGTAGCTGGAGACGTCGGCGATGGCGACGTAGAGCTTCCAGCCACCCGAGAACAAGCGCAGTTTGCCGGGCTTGGCTTCGCAGTAAACGGCATCATCAAAGTCCCGAGCATCTTCACCGTCGATGGTCACGAACGGCAGATGGCGCAGGTCGACACGGTTCTCTTTGTCTTTGTCTTCAACTTCCGGCTTGAGCTTGGCCGCTTCTTTGAGCACAGCTTCAGGCCAAACGTGCGGAATGTCGTAGGTGCGCAGCGCGACATCGATTTCCATGCCGGGCGCCATATAGTTGCCCACTACTTCAACCACATCACCCTGCGGCTGGAAGCGCGGGGTCGGCCAGTGAGTAATCTTCACTTCCACGAACTGACCGATCTTGGCGCTGTTGTTGCGACCCGGTGTCACCAGCACTTCCTGCTGGATCTTTGGATTGTCCGGAATCACAAAGCCAATGCCGGCTTCTTCGAAATAGCGGCCAACGATGGTTTCGTGCGCACGGGAGATCACTTCAACGACCACACCTTCGCGGCGGCCACGGCGGTCGAGGCCGGAGACGCGGGCCAAGGCACGATCGCCGTCGAACACCAGACGCATTTGAGCCGGACTCATGAACAAGTCATCGGAGCCGTCGTCGGGGATCAGGAAACCGAAGCCATCACGGTGACCACTGATGCGGCCCAGGATCAGGTCGAGCTTGTCGACCGGCGCGTAGGTTCCGCGGCGGGTATAGATCAGTTGAGCATCGCGCTCCATCGCGCGAAGGCGACGACGCAAGGCCTCAAACTGATCTTCAGTCGTCAAGCCGAACTCTTCGACCAACTGCTCGCGACTCGCCGGCGAACCGCGGTCGGAAAGATGCTGGAGAATCAGCTCACGGCTGGGAATAGGGTTTTCGTATTTTTCCGCTTCACGAGCGGCCTCGGGATCGAGGGACTGCCAATCGGCCATTAGAATGAGTTCACCTTATCTGTATGCATTTAGTTTGGCATATACCCGATTGAAACGCGAAGACACCATTTGCTGGGTGTTCTCGCTATTTCAAAAAATATTTCACAGCGGGGGTTTACAGTATCCGATCTCCTCCGTAAGATGCGCCCCACAACGACGGCAGTGCCACGTTGTAGTTGAAGTCAACCGTTTTTTCGATTGAAATCAACGACTTGCCCAGATGGTGAAATTGGTAGACACGCCAGCTTCAGGTGCTGGTGACCGCAAGGTCGTGGAAGTTCGAGTCTTCTTCTGGGCACCAATTAAACGAAACCGAGCTTAGGCTCGGTTTTGTGCTTTCTGGCATTTGAAAATAACACTCAAATGGATCGGATTACACTGAGCGTAGATCAATCTTGAGCCTGTGCAGCTCCCTGCTATTGTCCTGCCGCACATGTTCTCTCCTGCAGATGGCATCAAGACTGCGCCATCTTGCTCGCCAAATACCAAATTCCTGTTGCAATCACTCCATAAATCTAATTAAATCAGCGCATTGCCCAGATGGTGAAATTGGTAGACACGCCAGCTTCAGGTGCTGGTGACCGCAAGGTCGTGGAAGTTCGAGTCTTCTTCTGGGCACCAAACAAACAAAACCGAGCCTAGTGCTCGGTTTTGTGCGTTATGGGGATAGCAAATCCCCACAACGATCATCAAGCCCTGAATTGCCCAAGGCTGGCCTTGAGCTGCGCAGCCAGCTTATCCAGCGCTTTACCGCTCGCAGTTGTTTCGATGACCGCCTGCGCCGCACGCTCGGCCTGGGCGTGGATAACCTCAACGCGCCCCCTTACCTTGTGTGCGCCCTCGGCCTGATGCGCAGCCGCTTGCGTCGCCAATCCAATCGCTGCGTGGACTTGCTCGACCGATACCTGCACTGATTGCTGAAGTCGTGCGCTGTCACGCAGTACAGCCAGACCTTCCTTGGCCTGACGCCCTGCCAGCCCGATTGCCGCGACAGCTTCCTTCGCACCGGATTGCAGCGCTCCGATATGCGCTTGAATATCACCCGTCGAACTTTGCGTCTTACTCGCAAGCGCTCGTACCTCATCGGCGACAACCGCGAAACCGCGACCGGTCTCACCCGCCCGTGCGGCCTCGATCGCCGCATTCAGCGCAAGGAGATTGGTCTGTTCAGCGATACCGTGAATCACCTCTAGCACCACCTCAATCTGCTCGCTCTGCTGGGCAAGACGCTCAATGACCTTGGAGCCGGTTTCAACCTGGCCGGCCAGCGCTTCGATGAGATTGCCCACCTGATTGGAGGTGCGCGTGGTTTCGTCGGTTGCCTGACGAATATCTACCACCTGCTTGAGCGCGGCCTGCATCGCATGGCTTTCCGACTGTGCTTCGTCTGCCATTTGCGCCAGCGCGTTGAGACTTGCAGCCACTTCATCACGCTGCAACTCGGCCGCGGCACTGGCGCCGGCATTACGCTTGCTTAACGCGCCGATTTCCACACCGGTCTGCTGGGCCACGTCGCCAGCTTCACGAACAATAGGCTGCAGCTTGTCGACGAAGCGGTTGACGGCTGCAGCCATATCGCCGATCTCATCATTGCTGTTGAGCTTCACACGCTTGGTCAAATCCCCCTCGCCTGCTGCCAGATCATTCAGCGCGCCGATGAGCAAGTGAAGCTTGGTGACCACGCGACGCCCTAATACAACGGCCAGCACCAACAACACACCTAAGCCTATTAGCCCCAAGCCTAGACCTATTCTCCAGCGCAAAGTCTGAGCGGCTTCTTGAACGGTTGCCGTGGTATTGCTCGACATCGCTGAAGCAGCGGTTTGCGCCGATTGCAGACGCGTACGCAGTGCAGCGGAGCTTTCAGCTGCGGCACCTGCGAGGCTCTCACTGACCATTTGCTCGCCGTTACCGATCAGCGCTGTAAATCGCTTGTCCAGTGCTGCCAGGTTTTCTTCGACTGTGACCGTCGACACGCCCATGCGCACTTTGCCAATTTCTACGCCATTGGGGCTGATCGAAGCTTCGACGTAATACACCGACGGGTCGCTCTTCGCGGCATTCAGGACCTTGTCCATGGCCCGATCACCCTCGCCTTTAGCCAGCAGGGTTTTGATCGACTCATTG
Source organism: Pseudomonas corni (assembly GCF_057128765.1). NCBI lineage: Bacteria > Pseudomonadati > Pseudomonadota > Gammaproteobacteria > Pseudomonadales > Pseudomonadaceae > Pseudomonas > Pseudomonas corni. The sequence continues at coordinate 47,103 of NZ_JBSKHW010000006.1, read as the reverse complement.
TCCCGATTCAAATAACGGGTCAGATGCTCACCTTGGGCATCGTCGTACACGACGAACAGCACGTTGGGATTGCGCTGCGCTCGGCGTGCGAATTCGGAAAGTGTCGGGGTGTCGCCATCCCACATGGCGCGAGGTGCGACGGCCGCGAGCAGCTCAGCCATGTCTGTGGCTGAGTCGTGAAGATCTTTCTCCAAAGTCGCACGTAGCTGCTTCTGCTCATCCTTTAGTCGGGCAGACAGACCAACGCTGAGGCGCTGACGGGTGTTTTGCGAAAGACTGTCGAGACTGGCCGTTACGTCGCGACTGGCCTGCTCAAGTTCAGATGACAAGTGTTGCGAATCTACACCCAGCCGCACAGCGAGATCGGCCTCCAGTGCTGTGACAGTGCTCCGGGTCAGGGCGACGGCCACCAGCACTTGCACCAAAAGAGCAATGCCAAGAGCAATGAATACGGGCCGCAGCAAGCGGCTGCGCAAAAGCGATAGGACGGCTGACACGGGCAATTCCCCCACAACAAACGCCATTAAAATGATGGCATCTTTTCTGGCGGTTTCTACAGCAAGTGCCGTGCCGTTGCGGGCAACAAAATTTTCCAGACAAAACAAAGGGCCGCATAAGCGACCCTTTGTTTGTATTTCAACGACTTATCAAGCGAACGGATGACGCAGAACGATTGTTTCGTTGCGATCGGGCCCCGTCGAAATAATGTCGATAGGCGCGCCGACCAACTCTTCGATACGCTTGATGTAAGCACGCGCGTTCGCTGGCAGTTCTTCCAGGGTTTTGGCGCCGAGAGTGGACTCGGACCAGCCCGGAATTTGCTCGTACACCGGCTCAAGGCCGATGTAGCTGTCAGCGTCGGTCGGGGCGTCGATTACGGCGCCGTTTTCGTTCTTGTAACCCACACAGATATTGATGGTTTCAAGACCGTCGAGCACGTCCAGCTTCGTCAGGCAAATGCCCGAGATGCTGTTGATTTCGATGGCGCGACGCAGGATCACGGCATCGAACCAGCCGCAACGACGGGCACGGCCAGTAGTAGCGCCGAACTCGTGGCCACGCTTGGCGAGAAATGCACCGATGTCGTCGAACAGCTCAGTTGGGAAAGGACCTGAACCGACGCGCGTGGTGTAAGCCTTGGTGATGCCCAGGATGTAATCCAGGTACATCGGCCCCATGCCCGAACCGGTAGCGATACCGCCAGCCGTGGTGTTGGAGCTGGTCACGTACGGGTAGGTGCCGTGGTCGATGTCCAGCAACGAACCTTGAGCGCCTTCGAACATGATGTCTTTGCCAGCGCGGCGCATGTCATGCAGCGCAGCAGTCACGTCCAGCATCATTGGCTTGAGCAGCTCGGCGTATTCCATGCACTCGTCGAGTGTCTTCTGGAAATCGATTGCAGGCTCTTTGTAGTAATTGACCAGCACGAAGTTGTGGTAATCCAGCAACTCGCCGAGCTTGGCCGCGAAGCGCTCACGGTGGAACAGATCGCCAATGCGCAAACCGCGACGCGCAACCTTGTCTTCGTAGGCCGGGCCGATGCCGCGACCGGTCGTACCGATCTTGTGCTCGCCACGGGCCTTTTCACGGGCCTGGTCCAGCGCGACGTGGTAGGACAGGATCAGCGGGCAGGAAGGGCTGATGCGCAGACGCTCGCGCACCGGAATGCCTTTTTCTTCCAGCTTGGTGATTTCACGCATCAGTGCATCGGGCGCAACTACCACACCGTTACCGATCAGGCACTGAACGCCTTCGCGCAGAACACCAGACGGAATCAGGTGCAGAACGGTTTTTTCGCCGTCGATTACCAGGGTGTGACCAGCGTTGTGGCCGCCTTGATAGCGCACTACCGCGGTAGCGTGTTCGGTCAGCAGATCAACGATCTTGCCTTTGCCCTCATCACCCCATTGGGTGCCCAGGACTACGACATTCTTACCCATTTCACTTGTCCTCATTCACGCAAACTTGGTGCCGGCGGCGGCCGGCAGGGAAACTCAAGAGGCCAGCGGCATTACCTGCCAGTGCTCGCCATGCTGAATCAATTGCCGGTCGCAGTCAGCCTCGCGCGCTGCCGAGGCCTGCTGGCCTGGCAACGCCTGAACCACGCGCTGACCTTCGCTGCGTAGCTGGCAGACGGTCTGCCACAGCGCTGTGTCAGTGTTGTCGGGCATCCAGATACCGCCAGACGGTAGCTCGATCTGTGCCTGCCCTAACGTGACCAGTGTTTTCAAATCGGTAGAGAAGCCCGTTGCCGGACGCGCTCTGCCGAAGTCTGCACCGATGTCGTCGTAACGACCGCCCTGGGCGATCGACTGACCAACACTCGGCACGAATACCGCAAACACCACACCTGTATGGTAGTGGTAACCGCGCAACTCACCGAGATCGAAGTACAACGGCATATCCGGGAAGCGCGCCGACAACCGCTCAGCGATCTCCTGGAGGTCGTCCAGCGCCTCAATGACCGGTGCTGGCGCTTTAGCCAGGCGGTCACGGGCGGCGGCCAGCACATCACGTCCGCCACACAGATCGACCAACGCACGCAGCATGGTGGCCAGATCGTCAGGCAGATTGGCGGTCAGGGCGATCACTTCATCGATCGCTTTGCGCTGCAGCGCATCGAACAGCTGTTGCTCAACCTCACCTGACAGACCGGCCGCACGGGCCAGACCGCGGTAAATGCCGACATGCCCCAGATCCATATGAATGTCAGGCACATCAGCCAGCTTCAACATGGCCAACATCAGACTGATGACTTCGACATCGCTGGTCGGACTGGCATCACCGTACAACTCCGCACCCAACTGGATCGGGCTGCGCGAGGAAGACAATGCACGCGGCTGGGCATGCAGCACGCTGCCGGCGTAGCACAGACGGCTTGGGCCTTCGCGACGCAAGGTGTGGGCATCGATGCGGGCGACCTGCGGCGTGATATCCGCCCGGAAACCCATCTGCCGACCTGACATCGGATCGACGACTTTGAAGGTGCGCAGATCCAGATCCGAACCAGCGCCCGTGAGCAGTGATTCGAGGTATTCGATATGCGGGGTGACGACGAACTCATAGCCCCAGCTTTGAAACAGATCCAACACCTGACGACGCGCTACTTCTATGCGCGCAGCTTCCGGCGGCAGTACTTCTTCGATGCCATCCGGCAGCAGCCAGCGGTCAACCGTTGCCATTACGCCTTTCCCCTATGATCCGGGCGGCCACAACCCGTGGGCGAGCCTTGAGTGAAGCAGACAGCGGCCCCTCGCAGTCAGCCCATGCTTTCGACATGAACCAGCCAAGCGAAGGCTAGCGCCACTGTCCTCGAAAAAACTGCCGCGCACGAAATACGCCACGGCCAATCAATCGTGCAGACGCAAAAAAGCCGGGAATTTCCCGGCTGCCGCATCATACACACGTTTTAGCGAGTGATCACCCCGCCGGAAAGTTTTGCCGCCCGGCGGAGCTCTCAAACAACGTCAAAAACTACGGCTTGGCCTTCTCAAGATAGCGGAAGAAATCGCTGCTTGGGTCCAGCACCATCACGTCACTTTTGTTCGCAAAGCTTTCACGGTAGGCACGCAGGCTACGGTAAAACGCGTAGAACTCCTGATCCTGACCGTAAGCTTTCGAGTAGATCGCCGATGCTTGGGCATCGCCATCACCGCGGGCCTCTTCAGACTCACGATAGGCTTCTGCCAGCAACACGCGACGCTGACGATCAGCGTCGGCACGGATGCCTTCGGCCAGCTCGTTACCTTTGGCGCGGTGCTCGCGGGCTTCACGCTCACGCTCGGTGCTCATACGCTCGAACACGCTACGGTTCACTTCTTTCGGCAGGTCGATAGCCTTGACCCGAACGTCGATGACTTCGATGCCCAGTTCTTTCTCGGCCATCTTGTTCAACGAAGAAGTGATGTCTGCCATCAATGCGTCACGCTCACCTGACACAGCTTCGTGCAGGGTGCGCTTACCGAACTGGTCACGCAGACCCGATTCAAGACGGCGCGACAGACGCTCATCGGCGATTTGCTTGAGACCAGATGTCGCGGTGTAGAAACGCTCAGCGTCCTTCACTCGCCATTTGGCGTAGGCATCAACCATGACGGCTTTCTTTTCAAGAGTCAGGAAACGTTGCGTTGGCGCATCGAGCGTCAACAGGCGTCCATCGAATTTGCGCACCTGATTCACATAAGGAACCTTCATGTGCAGACCCGGTGGAACATCAGCCTGAACCACACGACCGAACTGCAGCAAAACCGCACGTTCAGTTTGCGAGACGATGTAGATGCTGTTCCATGCGACTACGGCCAGTACGACACAGACGATCAGAGCGACCAGAGATTTATTGCTCATCAGCGAGTCTCCCTAGTACGCGTGTCGCGTTGCTGTTGCATGTCCGCGGCTCTTGAACCTGGATCAACGACTGTCGCAGCAGCGCCGGTTGAAGCGGGAGCACCGTTACGACCACTCTCGATCATTTTGTCCAATGGCAGGTAAAGAAGGTTGTTCTGACCTTTATCGCCGGTCACGAGCACCTTGCTGGTATTGCTGAAGACTTCCTGCATGGTGTCCAGATACAGACGTTCACGCGTGACTTCCGGTGCCTTGCGGTACTCGGCGACCAGCTTGGTGAAACGATCTGCCTCACCCTTGGCGCGAGACACGACTTCATCGCGGTAGCCGTTGGCGTCTTCGACGATACGCTGGGCCTGACCACGTGCTTCCGGAATCACACCGTTGGCGTAAGTTTCAGCCTGGTTACGCGAACGTTGCTCGTCTTCACGGGCGCGGATCACGTCATCGAACGCTTCCTGAACTTCACGCGGCGCAGCAGCGCTTTGCACGTTCACTTGAGTAACGGTGATGCCGGTGCGATAGGTATCGAGGAACCGTTGCAGGCGCTCCTTGATTTCGCTGGCCATCAATTCACGACCTTCGGTGAGCACCTGATCCATTGCGGTCGAACCGACCACATGGCGCAAGGCACTTTCGGTGGCGTGCTGCAGGCTGACTTCCGGCTGATCGACGTTCAGCACGAAATCCTGCAGGTTAGTGATTTTGTATTGCACGGTCAGCGGCACTTCGACGATGTTTTCGTCTTCGGTGAGCATCTGGCCTTGCTTGCTGTACGCACGTTCGCGCGTCACGTTTTCGAGGTATTTGCGATCAAACGGCGGGAAATAGATATTCAGACCCGAACCGACAGTTTCGTAATACTTGCCGAAGCGCAGCACTACAGCTTGCTCCTGCTCATCGACCACGTAGATGGCGTTGTAGAGCCAGACCGCGAGAAGCACGACAAGACCGATACCGAGCAAACCGAGGCCACCGCCTTTTCGAGAGCCGCCGCCACCGCCACCGTCGCTACTACGTTTTTTACCACCACCGAACAACCCATTCAGGCTTTCCTGCAGCTTTCGGAAGGCCTCGTCGAGATCTGGTGGCCCCTTGCGGTCGCCGCCCTTGCGCTTACCACCCCAAGGATCCTGATTATTCGAGTTGCCACCCGGCTCATTCCAAGCCATAGCGCTCTCCATCTGATAAAGCAAAGACGCGCCCACGGCGCGCCGACCAATGCTACAGAATGCCTGCGAAAGCGATACAACCGCTTTCTCAGGCTTTTATTGCAAAGTGTGTTGCTCGATGAATTCCAGCGGCTGCAGTCCTTCGCGACTCACCAGGCGATTGAATTCAACTCGCGGTAAACGTACTGCCAACAGGCTTGTGCCCTCTTCGTCGTGCTCTTCGCTCTGCACTGCACCCAGTTGGAAAAACTGAGCCCGCAGTCGAGCAAAACCCTGAGACAAGCGCAAGGTGCCGATGAACAAATCGTCACCCAGTAACTCGGAGATGGCTTGCTTGAGCAGATCCAGACCACGCCCGTCACGGGCTGAAACCCACACCCGCTGTGGCTTGCCATCTGGATCGCGCTGGATCTGTGGCTCGACCCCTTCAAGCAGATCGAGTTTGTTATAGACCTCAAGTATCGGCAAGTCCTGCGCGCCGATCTCGCCCAGCACTGCCATAACCTGCTCGATCTGCTCCATGCGATCCGGCTCATGAGCGTCAATCACATGCAAAAGAAGGTTGGAGTTGCTCGACTCTTCGAGAGTCGCGCGAAAGGCTTCGACCAGTTTGTGAGGCAGATGGCGAATGAAGCCCACCGTATCAGCCAGCACGATTGGGCCGAGATCTTTAAGTTCGAGACGACGCAAAGTGGGATCAAGGGTCGCAAAAAGCTGATCGGCTGCGTAGACGTCGGAATCAGTGACCGCGTTGAAGAGCGTCGATTTGCCGGCGTTGGTATAGCCCACCAGTGAAACCGTCGGGATATCGGCGCGGGAACGACCGCGACGGGCCTGATCTCGCTGACTGCGAACTTTTTCGAGACGGCCTTTGATCTGCCGTAGACGAACACGTAACAGACGACGGTCTGTTTCGAGCTGGGTTTCGCCCGGACCTCGCATGCCGATACCGCCACCCTGACGCTCAAGGTGGGTCCAGCCGCGAACAAGACGGGTACTCATGTGCTCGAGCTGTGCCAGCTCGACCTGCAATTTACCTTCATGAGTACGCGCGCGCTGGGCGAAGATGTCGAGAATCAGTCCCGTACGGTCAAGCACTCGGCACTCGAAAACGCGTTCGAGGTTGCGTTCCTGACTGGGCGTAAGGACGTGATTGAAGATGACGATGTCAACCTTCTCGGCTTTGACAAGGTCGCGTAACTCCTCGACCTTGCCGCTGCCGATCAGATATTTGGCCGTTGGCCGATGCCGTGGCACGTTAACAAATGCGACGGTATCGGCGCCTGCCGACAGAGCAAGTTCCTGGAACTCCTGCGGATCTTCGCGCGCCTCAGGGTCCTGACCATCCAAGTGAACGAGGATAGCCCGCTCACCACCACTGTGGCGCTCAAAGAACAAAGGAGACTCCTATCAGGCGTTACCTGGCTCAACGTCACCCGCTTCGGATTCGGTTGCGCTAGGCAGACGAATTGGACGGACCGGTACGACGGTAGAGATGGCGTGCTTGTAAACCATTTGGCTGACAGTGTTTTTCAGCAAAATGACGAACTGGTCGAAAGACTCGATCGTGCCTTGCAGCTTGATACCGTTTACCAGATAGATCGAAACCCCAACCTTTTCTTTACGCAAAGTGTTCAGGTAAGGGTCTTGTAGCGAATGCCCTTTTGACATGTGCCGCACTCCTTTAAGGATCAATAGAATAATTCGAAAATTTTTTTGCTCGGGCCGCTTACCCCCCAAGGATAGACGGCTATTGCAAGGACTCAGCTCAATATGGAGACCGATCCCAAGTATTTCAAGGCGCGTGGCAGATTGTCGCAAGCCAGGCTGTCCAACCAGTGCAGATTTTCCCAGCTTCGCAGCCAGGTGAATTGCCTTTTGGCCAACTGCCTCGTAGCGATGATGCCTCGTTCCTGCATCTCGTCGCGGGTCAGCTTGCCGTCCAGATGATCCCAGACCTGCCGGTACCCTACAGCTCTTATTGACGGCAAGTTCGAGTGCAAGTCACCCCTCGAGCGTAGCGCCACAACTTCTTCTACGAATCCTTGGTCAAGCATTTGCGTAAAACGTTGCGCGATGCGGTCATGCAATACCTTGCGATCCACCGGAGCGATCGCCAGATTCGCGACAGTATAGGGCAATTGATGACGCCCCGAAGCGGCTGCTTCAGTACTTTGCGCACTTTGTTGCTCGCGGTGTGCGGTCATGCTCAATCCACTCACCCGATAGACTTCCAGCGCGCGGGACAACCGCTGCGGGTCGTTGGGATGAATCCGCGCCGCCGACACCGGGTCAATGACCGCCAATTCATCGTGCAGCGCCTGCCATCCCCTGCTCGCGGCTTCGGCTTCCAGCTGCGCACGGACCTCGGGGTCCGCCGCTGGCATATCTGCCAATCCGTCCAATAGAGCCTTGAAATACAACATCGTGCCGCCCACCAGCAACGGAATTTTTCCGCGCGCGGTTATTTCAGCCATGGCGCTCAGAGCATCGCTTCGAAAGTCCGCAGCCGAGTAGCTCTGCGAGGGGTCGAGAATATCGATCAACCGGTGAGGAAACTTGTCTAGAAGCGCCTTCGATGGCTTGGCCGTGCCGATGTCCATACCGCGATAGACCAGCGCTGAATCAACACTGATCAGTTCGCACGGCAGCACTTTGGTCAGCTCGATGGCCAAGTCCGTCTTACCTGCGGCGGTCGGCCCCATCAAGAAGATGGCGGGAGGCAAGGCGCTCATCAGCGACCGCGCAGGAATAGCTTGTCGAGATCGTCCAGCCCCAATTGGGTCCAGGTCGGCCTGCCGTGGTTGCATTGACCGCTGCGCTCGGTGTTTTCCATGTCACGCAGCAGGCCGTTCATTTCGGGAATAGCGAGACGCCGGTTCGCCCGAATCGCTCCATGACAGGCCATAGTTCCGAGCAACTCGTTCATGTGGGCTTGCACTCGGTCACTGGTGCCATATTCCATCAAGTCCGCCAAAACATCCTGAACCAGGCGATTAGCCTCGGCCTGCTTAAGCAGTGCAGGAATCTGTCGAATCGCCAGGGTTTCCGGCCCCAGGCGCTGCAACTCGAAGCCTAGCTGCTGGAAGGTCGCGATGTGTTCTTCGGCGCAATCAGCTTCACGCTGACTGACCGCCAGCGACTCTGGCACCAGCAATGGCTGGCCGCTCAAGCCTTCGCTGGCCATGGCGATCTTAAGTCGCTCATACATGATCCGCTCGTGAGCGGCGTGCATGTCCACCAGCACCAGCCCATGGGCGTTCTCGGCCAGGATATAAATGCCCTTGAGCTGCGCCAGTGCATAACCCAGCGGGGGAACGTCACCGGTGGATTCGGGCAATGCCACCGCAGTGGCAGCCATTTGACCACCCTGAGCGCTCGGCAGCGGCGCGAAAAACTCGCGATAGGCGGCCTGCGCTTCTGCTGCCGGTAACACCGAGGACGGACGCGGCGTGTACTGATACTGATAACCGGCGCCACTGCCCGAGCCTGCCGGTCTGTTCAAGGGATCGGCCTGTGGCTGATCAAGCAGACTGTTGGCAAGGCCCATCTCCCCCTGAGGCCCGAATTCGCCGGCATCCGGACCGGTCGGACGCACCAGCGCAGTAACCGAAGTAGTGCCCGCCAGTTGATCTTCCGGACGCACGTCGCCCAGCGCGCGATGCAGCGTGCCGTATAGAAAGTCGTGAACCATGCGGCCATCACGAAAACGTACTTCGTGCTTGGTCGGGTGAACGTTGACGTCGACTACCGCCGGATCAACTTCGAAAAAAAGCACGAACGTCGGATGTCGACCATTGAACAGCACATCGCGATAAGCCTGACGCACCGCGTGGGCGACCAGTTTGTCGCGCACTGCACGCCCGTTGACGAAGAAATACTGCAGATCGGCCTGGCTGCGGGAAAACGTCGGCAACCCGACCCATCCCCACAGCTTCAAGCCATTGCGGTCAATCTCGATAGGCAACGCCTGCTCAAGAAACCCTGTTCCGCAGATCGCCGACACCCGCCGCGCACGCGCCACGTCATCGTGGGCTTCGTGCAGGCTGAGAATGGTTTTGCCATTGTGCCGCAGGTGAAAAGCCACATCGAACCGGGCCAGCGCCATGCGCTTGATGACTTCCTGCAGGTGATCGAATTCGGTCTTCTCGGCTTTGAGAAACTTGCGCCGTGCGGGGGTATTGAAGAATAGATCGCGCACCTCAACCGACGTGCCGACCGGATGCGCTGCAGGCTGAACGCGCGAGGCCATGTCGCGGCCTTCGGTTTCTACTTGCCAGGCTTGATCGGCATCGCGGGTACGAGAAGTCAACGTAAGGCGTGCGACCGAACTGATCGACGCCAACGCCTCGCCGCGAAAACCCAGGCTCATTACACGCTCGAGGTCTTCCAGATCGCGAATTTTGCTGGTGGCATGTCGCGCCAGCGCCAATGGCAGGTCGTCGGAGGAAATGCCGCCGCCGTCATCGCGCACTCGCAGCAATTTGATGCCTGCCTGCTCGACATCAATATCGATGCGCCGCGCGCCGGAATCCAGGCTGTTTTCAAGCAGCTCTTTGATCACCGAAGCTGGACGCTCAACCACCTCACCCGCCGCAATCTGGTTCGCCAGACGCGGGCTGAGTAACTCGATGCGAGCGGATTTGGCCTCAGGATTACCGGACTGCATTACCGCAGCCTCAAACCCTGATTCATCCAGCAACAGATCGCTCACGGCTCACCTGCCAATGCAGTGCTTGGGATCTTGAGGTCCTGACCGATTTTCAGCTCATCGGACTTCAACTCATTGGCGTTGCGCAGCGCCCCGGTGGTCAAGTCGTAACGCGCAGCGAGCATTGCCAGCGTTTCGCCCGGACGTACCACGTGGTTACGCGGCCCCATAGCGAGCTTGCCGGTATCGCGCAGCCAGGCAATGTAAGTGCCCTGCGGCGGATTTTGCTGGAAGAACTGCTTCACGCCCGCTGTGATCGAACGCGCCAATGCCTGTTGATGACTGGCACCTTCGAGCTTGTTGGCTTCTGCGGCATTGGAGATGAACCCGGTTTCAACAAGGATCGATGGAATGTCTGGTGATTTCAGCACCATGAAGCCGGCCTGCTCGACGCGGGATTTGTGCAGCGAAGTGACGCGTCCGATGTTGCTCAGCACCTTTTGCCCAACGTTCAGGCTGGAAGTCAGCGAAGCAGTCATCGACAGATCGAGCAGCACGCCAGCAAGCATCCGGTCCTTGTCATCCAGGCTTACAGCGCCAGCACCACCGATCAAGTCGGAACGGTTTTCGCTGTCGGCCAGCCAACGGGCGGTCTCGGACGTGGCACCGCGTTCGGACAGTGCGAACACTGACGCCCCGAATGCCGCAGAAGACGGCGCAGCGTCAGCGTGGATCGATACAAACAGGTCCGCGCCTTTGGCCCGAGCGATTTCAGTGCGCTTGCGCAGCGGGATGAAGTAATCGCCAGTGCGGGTCAGTTCGGCGCGATAGCCTTTTTCCGAGCTGATCTGACGCTGCAACTCCTTGGCAATTGCCAGTACCACATTCTTCTCTTTCTGCCCGCGGCCACCGGACGCACCCGGGTCTTCACCGCCGTGGCCTGCGTCAATCACCACAACGATGTCGCGCTTGCCACTTGGCACAGGCGTCAGCTTGATTTCAGGTTTGGCAGGGCTTACTGGTACGGCAGGCGCAGTGTTGGCGGCCGTATCAGGAACAGTGGAGATTGGCGTGGGGTTGGCGTCAGCGGCGTTATCGAACAGATCGACCACCAAGCGGTTGCCGTACTGCTGGTTGGGCGCCAGCGTGAAGCTTTTTGGGGTCACGGCCTTTTTCAAGTCGATGACCACACGCAGGCTGTCAGGGGTGCGTTGCGCGGAGCGCATGCTGGTGATCGGTGTATTGGCGGTGCCAATATTCAGCGAGCCGCCCAATGTGGCGCCGTTGATGTCGATGACCAGACGATCGGGCGACTCAAGCGTGAATACGCTGGCCTGGACCGGGCCGGAAAGATCGAAAACCAGCCGAGTGTTATCCGGTGCACGCCATAAGCGAACACTTCGTACCTGTGAAGCAGCGAACGCATCAATGGCTAATGTCGTCAGCAACAGCCCTATCACAGTAACCAGCGCGCGCATGCGCATACCTAACCCCATATCTATTTGAATTCAAAAAGCCAAAGCGGCACACCAAGCTTCGCCACGTGAGCTTTCCGGGCTCAGAGTCAGCGCTCGACCGTCAGCGTGCGGCCCAATGGTAATGGTCATGTCAGGCTTTGGCAAAAAGCCTGCACCCAGACCGGGCCATTCAATCAGACAGAGCGCTTGTCCTTCGAAATAATCGCGGATGCCCAGGAATTCTAGCTCTTCTGGATCAACAAGTCGGTAAAGATCAAAGTGATACGCGCGATATCTCCCAATTTTGTAAGGTTCTACCAGCGTGAAAGTCGGACTTTTTACCGCGCCTACGTGGCCCAGTCCCCGGATGATTCCACGCGAAAGCGTGGTCTTGCCTGCACCGAGATCGCCCTCCAGAAAAATAATCCCATTGCCATCAGTGACTTGAGCGATTTTCTCGCCGAATGCCGTCATGGCCTCTTCACCCGCAAGGTGCAGGGTTAGCTCAGACACGGTTGTTGCTCCTCCAGCAGTGTACGAATAACAGGAATCAGATCAGCGGCAGCCAATCCACGGCCAAGCTGGCCCACTTGCTCGCCAGCCTTGGCGTGCAACCAGACCGCAAGACAGGCAGCGTCGAAAGCAGGCATCTTTTGCGCCATCAACGCACCAATGACACCGGCCAGAACATCGCCAAGCCCGCCCGTTGCCATGGCCGGATGGCCGTGATCACACAGCGCAAGATCGCCAACAGGATTGGCAATCAAGCTCCCAGTGCCTTTAAGCACGCAGACCGCATTGAATTTCTGCGCCAAGGCACGGGCAGCTTTTAGGCGATCAGCCTGGATTTCTTTGGTACTGACGCCAAGCAGGCGCGCCGCCTCACCCGGATGCGGCGTGATCACGCAATCCTTGGGCAACTGCACCCAGCCTTGGGCCAGTTGATTGAGCGCATCGGCATCCCACACCTGCGCGCGATCGGCGTTGGCGGCTGCCGATAACAGGCTGCGTCCCCAACTGTGCTGCCCCATGCCGGGACCGACCACCAGCACTGACGCAGGCTCGATCAGCGCCATCAATTGATTGGCCGAGCTAATGCCTGCGCTCATGACCTCGGGAAATCGCACGAGCGCAGCCGGGACGTGCTCAGGACGAGTCGCCAGCGTGACCATCCCCGCGCCGGTGCGCAGCGTGCTTTCGGTGGACAGCAGCGCAGCGCCGCCAAATCCGTGGTCACCGCCAATCACCAGCACCCGGCCGAACATGCCTTTGTGCGCGGTGCGAGGGCGCGGCGCCAAAGTGGGAAGATTGAAGGTATCGAGGCGTTTTACGCTGATAGCGGTCGCGGCAACGAGGGCCGCATCGGCTTGAAGATCGTCGAACACCAACTCGCCGACCAGATCCGCTGCATCGCCGGTAAACAATCCAGTCTTCAAGCCAATGAACGTGATGGTGAGATCTGCGCGCACCGCGACGCCCAACGTGTGACCTGTGTCGGCGCTCAATCCTGACGGGATATCAATCGCAGCGACCGGCAAGCTGCTGTCGTTGATCGCCTGAATCGCTTCCGAATAAGGGCTGCGAACATCATCTTTGAGCCCAGTGCCGAGCAACGCGTCCAGCACCACGCCATTCAAGACTTGCTGCGTCCAGGGTTGAACATCGACGCCAGTGCCAAGCGCTTCCTTATAAGCGTCTTCGGCATCGCCGGTCAGCGCTGAGACATCGCCCACGGCCAAAACCTTGACCTGCCACCCGGCCCGTTGCGCCAGCGCAGCCACTAGATAGCCGTCGCCTGCATTGTTCCCATGGCCTGCCATCACGGTCATTTGCCCCGCATCCGGCCAGCGTCGACGCACTGCGCGCCAGGCTGCATGGGCGGCACGCTGCATCAATTCCAGGCCCGGCGTGCCTGCGGCGATAAGCCGTGAGTCGAGATCACGCACCTGCGCGGCGTCGTACAGCGCGTCGGGTAATTGGGGTTTGCTGTGCAACATACGTTTATGAGCTCCGATGTCTGGCAGAATTATACGCACCTGCGCCCCGGTGTCCTCTTTGCATGACCGCTATTACAGTTGATCCATCCGCCCCTTCAACGTCGCTGACGACCGCTGAACTGAACGACCTTGCCGAGTCCATCAAGGCGTGGGGCCGTGAGTTGGGCTTTCAGCAGGTGGGCATCTCGGGTCTGGATCTGGCCGAGCATGAACAGCATCTTGAGCGCTGGCTCGACGCCGGTTATCACGGCGAGATGGACTATATGGCAGCCCATGGGAGCAAACGTTCGCATCCCGACGAGTTAGTGCCGGGTACGTTGCGAGTGGTATCCCTGCGCATGGACTACCTGCCCGGCGACACCGAAATGGCGCACCGCCTGACTGAACCTGAAAAAGCCTACGTGTCCCGCTATGCCTTGGGCCGTGATTATCACAAGCTGATTCGCAAGCGCGTACAGCAATTGGCAGAGCGTATTCAGCAGGCCATCGGGCCTTTTGGTTTTCGGGCGTTCGTCGACAGCGCACCGGTGCTGGAAAAGGCGATCGCCGAACAGGCAGGGCTTGGCTGGATCGGCAAAAACACACTGGTGCTCACTCGAAAGGCCGGAAGTTACTTCTTTCTCAGCGAGTTGTTTGTCGATTTGCCGTTGCCAGTCGATCCACCTCACGCAACCGAACACTGCGGTCGCTGCACGGCGTGTCTGGATATCTGCCCGACCAACGCGTTTGTCGGTCCATACGTACTGGATGCGCGACGATGTATTTCTTACCTGACTATTGAGCTGAAAACCGCGATCCCGGAAGAATTTCGCTCGATGATCGGCAATCGGGTGTTCGGTTGTGACGATTGTCAGATTGTCTGCCCCTGGAACCGCTTTGCCCGACCGACCGATCAGAACGATTTCAAGCCACGCCACAACCTCGATAACGCAGGCTTGGCCGAGCTGTTTTTGTGGGACGAAGAGACGTTTCTGAGCAACACCGAAGGCTCGCCCCTGCGCCGGGCGGGGTATGAACGATGGCTGAGGAATCTTGCGGTGGGGCTTGGCAATGCACCGTCGACGATTCCGGTAATGGAGGCGCTGAAGTCACGCGCGCAATATCCGTCGGAGATGGTGCGTGAGCATGTGGAGTGGGCGCTGAATCAGCACGATAAACGCGCGACAACCCTGTAGGAGCCAACTTGTTGACGATGCAAACGACATAGTGCGTGAGATACGCCGCTTCGCGAACAAGTTCGCTCCTGCAGGGGTCGCAGCTTAGTGCCCATCCTTGTAGACAAACTTGGGCATTTCCCAGTGGAACTTGATCGCCAACAGGCGCAACAAAAGGCCGCCTGACAGAGTGATCAAGGTGCCCTGCTCCACCGGCAAGCCGAAATACTGGCACAGCAGAAAACACCACGCCGCGGCGAACGACACGCTGGCGTAAAGCTCTCGACGGAAGATCAACGGGATGTCGTTGCAGAAGATATCGCGCAAGATCCCGCCAAATACTCCAGTGATCACTCCACTGACAGCAGCGATGACCAATCCGTGGCCCATATCCAGCGCAGTTGTGCAGCCGATCACTGTGAACGCCACAAGCCCCAACGCGTCCAGCACCAGAAACAGCGAGCGCAGATGACGCATCAGCGGCGCGATCAGAATCGTCATCAGCGCCGCGACGCAGGTCAACATCAGGTACTCGGGATGCTTGACCCATGTCAGCGGGTAATGACCCAGCAGCACATCGCGCATCGAGCCGCCGCCCAACGCCGTGACGCTGGCGATCAGCACTACGCCGAACCAGTCCATGCCACGGCGCCCAGCCGACAGCGCGCCGGTCATGGCCTCTGCAGTGATGGCGATCAGATAGAGCATCAACAACATAGTGGCGCTCAGACCTTGATGAAGTGCTCGCGATAAAACTGCAGTTCGGCAATGGATTCACGAATGTCATCCAGCGCCAGATGCGTGCTGCCCTTTTTGAACTTCAGCTCTGGGGACCAGCGCGCGGCCAGCTCCTTGAGCGTCGAGACGTCCAGATTTCGATAATGGAAGTAGTTTTCCAGGGCCGGCATGCGCTTATAAAGGAAGCGGCGATCCTGGCAGATGCTGTTACCGCAAATTGGCGAGCTGCGTTCGGGCACCCATTGCTTAATGAAGTCCAAGGTCATCGCTTGGGCTTCGTCGTTGGAAATCTTGCTCTCGCGAACCCGCTGGGTCAGGCCAGAGCCACCGTGCTGACGGGTGTTCCACTCGTCCATGCCAGCCAGCAGCTCATCGCTTTGGTGAACAGCGATGACCGGGCCTTCGGCCAGCGTGTTCAGTTCGCTGTCGGTGATGATGGTCGCCATCTCGATAATGACGTCGTTATCGGGGTCCAGACCGGTCATTTCCAGGTCGATCCAGATGAGATTTTGCTTGTTCTGCATATGTCGGCTCCTCAGCGTAGGCGCGCAGTTTAGCTCAGGCGGGCATGCTAGACTCCTTCCCGCTTCACACTATCAGCTGCATTTCGCGACATAAAAACGGAACACTGAACACACATGGCCAAACGCCAACTCAATCGTCGTCAGAACTGGCGCATCGAAAAGATCCAAGGCGAGCGCGCTGCCCGTGCCGCCAAGCGTGAAACGCTGACCCTGGAATCGCTGGAAGGCGGCGATCTTGGCCCCGAGCAAACAGGGCTGGTGATCGCGCACTTCGGCGTACAGGTGGAAGTCGAGGCGCAGGAAGGCGAGCTGAGCGGACAGGTTTTCCGCTGTCATTTGCGGGCGAACCTGCCAGCGCTGGTGACCGGGGACCGTGTGGTCTGGCGCGCTGGCAATCAGGGCATCGGCGTAATCGTTGCGCAACTCCCTCGTACTACCGAGCTGTGCCGTCCGGACAGCCGCGGCCAACTCAAGCCGGTGGCTGCCAACGTCGACCTGATCGTGATTGTGTTCGCGCCGATGCCTGAGCCTCATGCCAACCTGATCGACCGTTATCTGGTGGCCGCCGAGCATGCGGGCATTCACCCGCTGCTGTTGCTGAACAAATTCGACCTGATCGATGATCAAAACGCCCCGGCGCTGAATGCGCTGTTGGCGGTTTATCGAACGCTGGGTTATCCGGTGCTGGAAGTGTCGGCGCATCACGGCGACGGTATGCAGCAGTTGCAGGCGCAGCTGGATGGGCACATCAGCGTGTTCGTCGGTCAGTCAGGCGTAGGCAAATCGTCGCTGGTCAACAGCCTGCTGCCGGAAGTCGGCACCCGCGTCGGGCCGCTCTCGGAGCTGTCCGGTCAGGGCACGCACACCACGACCACCGCCCGATTGTTCCACTTTCCCAATGGCGGCGATCTGATCGACTCGCCAGGTATTCGTGAGTTCGGCCTGGGCCACGTGAGCCGCGCTGATGTCGAAGCGGGCTTCATCGAGTTCAACGACCTGATCGGCACTTGCCGCTTCCGGGATTGCAAGCATGATCGCGAGCCAGGCTGTGCGCTGCTCAAGGCGCTGGACGAGGGCCGCGTGCAGCAACAGCGCATGAACAGCTATCGCTCGATCATCGCCAGCTTGCCGGAAAGTAGTCACTGATCGACGCCAAACTGTAGGAGCGCGCTTGCCCGCGATGGCGTCAGCATGTCCGTCATAGATGGTGCCTGACACACCTCAATCGCGGGCAAGCGCGCTCCTACAGTAAGAAAACAAAAAACGCCGCGATCATCGCGGCGTTTTTTATTGTCCACAAACCTAGTTTTTGGTCTCTTCAACCTTCAGCGTGCCCTGCTCGAAGATATTCAGCTTTTGCCGAATCTCATGGGGCTGGGCGTAGGCTTGTGGATCGACAGCGGGCGTGGAAATCGAAGCGCCAGGCTTGGCGTCAGGAGTTGGCGCTTTGGGCGCATCCGGCGTTTGAGGCGCCTCACCTACGTTTTGCGAGCCTTCAATCTTCTGCTGCGCCTTCTTGGTCATGACCACGATATCGATCCGACGGTTGATCGGGTTTGTCGGATGCTCTTTGTCATAGAGCGCCGATGAGGCATAACCCACGACGCGCGCCACCTGAGTATCCGGATAACCACCGGCCACCAACGCACGACGTGCGGCATTGGCGCGGCCAGCCGACAACTCCCAGTTGCCAAAACCGTTGTTCCCCACATAGGGCGTTGCATCGGTGTGACCACTGACGCTGATTTTGTTGGGCACCGCTTTAATGGTGTCGGCCATGGCCAGCAGGATGTCTTCGAAATATGGTTTCAGGCGTGCGCTGCCAATGTCGAACATGGGCCGGTTGTCAGCATCCATGATCTGGATCCGCAAGCCATCCTGCGTGATCTCGAACAAAATCTGGTCTTTGAATTTCTGCAGCTGCGGGTTTTCGTTGACCTTGTTTTGCAGCTCTTGCAGCAGCAATTCAAGGCGCTCCTGCTCAACTTGCTCGGCCTGCTGAGCTGCGGCGTCCTGGGTGTCTGCCTCGATTGGCACGCTGTCGGGCGCTGGCGTGGACTTGACCTCCGGATTCAGCGTCTGGTCGGGGGACATTTCGGGCGAGCCGCCCAAATCGATAACGTAGGGCGAGCCACTGTCGGAAAACCCGACCGGGTCCTTGAAATAACCGGCAATCGCAATCAACTGCTCCGGGGTAGCCGACGACATCAGCCAAAGCACCAGAAAAAAAGCCATCATCGCTGTCGCAAAGTCAGCGAAGGCGATTTTCCAGGCGCCGCCGTGGTGGCCGCCGCCGTAGCGCTTGACGCGCTTGATTATGATCGGCTGATTATTTTCCATGGATCAACGACCGCGAACAGCTTGTTCCAGCTCGCTGAAGCTGGGGCGATGCATTGGATACAGAACCTTGCGGCCAAACTCCACCGCCAGCGAAGGCGGCACGCCTGAGGCCGACGCAACCAGCGACGCCTTGATCGATTCGAAGACGTTCATCTCTTCTTTGGCATCGTGGGCCAGGGAAGTGGCCAGCGGGCCGAAGAAACCGTAAGCGGCGAGAATACCGAAGAAGGTACCGACCAGGGCTGCACCCACGTGCATACCGATAGCAGCCTTGTCGCCCGACCCCAGCGATGCCATGGTCACAACGATACCCAGTACCGCGGCGACAATACCGAAACCAGGCATGGCATCGGCCACACCGGTGACCGCGTGGGAGGGATGTTCCAGCTCTTCTTTCATGCTCAACAGCTCCATGTCGAACAAGCCTTCAAGCTCGTGCGGGGCCATGTTGCCGGAGGACATGATGCGCAAGTAATCGCAGATGAAGGCGATCATGCGCGTGTCTTTCAGGACGCTCGGGTACTTGGTGAAGATCGGGCTGTTCTCTGGCTCTTCAAGGTCCCCTTCAATCGCCATCATGCCTTCGCGGCGGCTCTTGTTGAGGATCTCGTAGATCAGTCCCAGGACCTCCAGATAGAAGGCGTGGGTAAAGCGCGTCCCGAACATCTTCAGGGATTTTTTGATGACGAGCATGGTCATGTAGCCAGGGTTGGCTTGCAAGAACGCACCCAATGCAGCGCCGCCGATGATCATCACCTCGAAAGGCTGAATCAGCGCAGCGATCTGGCCGTGGGACAAGACGTATCCGCCGAGTACACTCGCGAAAACGACGATGATGCCGATAATTTTTGCCATAGATAATGAATACTTACTGAGTCGGGTTCATGGTCATGTTTCGCAGGAGTGTCAAAACTCTTGTTCTACATATCGGCCTTCCTGCGCCAGACTGTAGGCAAGCAGAGCGAAAAAACCCCCGTGATAGACATCACGTGGGGTTTAGCGCGAGGGCCAGCATGATGCCAGTATTGGACTTCCTTCAAAACCACCCAGCCGTACGGGATTCCTGAATGCAACCGGAAACATCGTCACCACGGCCCGTCCCCAAGACGCTCGATGCCTGGATCAAGCAACTCGATGGCATTGCGTTGCCGGTGCCTGCGGCCGCGCACGCAAAAGTGCGTGCGGGCCTGAATGACAGTCGTCGTTCTATTCGCGATATCGCTGAAATGATGCAGGCAAGCCCGGCACTGGTCTTGAGTGTGATGCGCGAAGCCAATCATCAAAGCAGCGGCGGCTTTGCAGAACCTGCCGAGAGCCTGGAAGTGGCGATCAATCGGCTAGGTCTGGCGCGTACTGAAACATTGCTCGCCCGGCTGCCCGCTGTGGATGAGCGGGATATCCCTCCCGCCCTGCGGCAGCTGCAAATGATCAGCCAGCACGCTACGCAGCAAGCCACTGGCTTGTTCGCCAATCAACTGGCCCGGCTGTGGCAGGACATTCATCTGGGCAGCTTGCTGTTTCTGTCTCCGCTTTGGCCGATGGCTCTCGCACATCCTAAATTGCTCGAAGAGTGGGAGCTGCGGGTCATTCACAAGGGCGAATGCGCGAAAAAGACTGAAAAGGCGTTGTTTGGCATTCGCTTGATCGTGCTGTGCAGGGCGCTGGCTGAACATTGGCATCTGCCGATGTGGGTCATGCGCGGCTATCAACTGTTGATCAGCGAGCAGCGCAATCTGGTGAAGGTGCTGCGTATTGCCCATGAAAATGAAGATCCGCTCATACAACAGCAGCGTCTGGATACAGACCTGCCCCTGCAACGCTGGCTGAATCAGCCTGCCAATACCATTTTGCTGGCAAACGGGCTGGCTCTCTCGGCGCAATACGCCTGGAACAGCCCCCATAACGTGCGCTGGGAGTTGTTGACCAGCCTGTATCTGCAACAACCGTTGGCGAGCGTTCAACAACAAGTCCACCAAAACGCTGCGAGCAGTGCGCGATCCCACGCAGGCGCCGGCGTCTGGCATCCGGTTGAAGCGCTGCTGTGGCCATGGGAAGCCCGGCGCGGCCACAAAGGCATGCTGCCGGCACCAGCGCCTTCCACCGAGGCGCTACAAGACTGGCGCAAGCAATGTGCCCAACTGCTGAAAGAGCCTAGCCCATTCACTAACGCCATGAATCTGACCTCGTTCGCCCGGGATGCGCTGCTCGCCTGTGGCATGCAGCGGGTGATGCTGTTGATGATCGACCGCAAAGTCGATGCCCTGCGCGTCCATCAAACTGCCGGACTGGACAAGTCCGCCGCCTCCCTGCTGATACCGATCCAAGACAGCACCGTCCTGCAACGTTTGCTGGCCCAGGCAACCCAACTGCGCCTGACGTCCGCCAATAACGCACAGTTCTCGGCGCTGCTGCCCGCCAGCCTGCGGGGCCAGTTCAGCGGGGAAAACCTGTTGATCCGCTCGCTGGCCAGTAATGGCCGGGTAGTGATGTTGTTGGTAGCCGATCAAGGGGGCGGACTGCTGTCAGAAATTTCCGTGCAGGCATTCGGAAAAACGTCGCAATGCATTGAGAAAGCGCTGACGACGTTTAGCCATCGCAATACATGACGCCTGAGCTACAATTCGCCTCTTTTGACGATCTGGAGACCTCTACATGTCTGCCTTTTCAAGCTTGCCGCTGGTGATTGAACCCAGCGAACTCCAGGCACGGCTTGGTGCTTCAGAGCTGATTCTCGTGGACCTGACCAGCAGCGCCCGCTATGAGGCCGGGCACATTCCCGGCGCGCGCTTTGTTGATCCCAAACGCACACAACTGGGCCAGCCTCCGGCTCCCGGCCTGCTGCCTACCCTTGCGCAACTACAGGCGCTGTTCGGTGAACTGGGCCATAACCCAAATGCGGTTTACGTGGTCTACGACGACGAGGGCGGCGGTTGGGCCGGGCGTTTCATCTGGTTGCTCGATGTGATCGGTCATCACCAATATCACTATCTCGATGGCGGCCTGCTCGCCTGGGAAGCTGAAGGTTTGCCCTTGTCGAAGGAGATGCCTGCCGCCGTTGGGGGTCCAGTCCCGCTGACGCTGCACGATGAGCCGACCGCCACCCGTGAATACTTGCAAGGCCGCCTTGGCGCCAAAGACCTCGCAATATGGGACGCTCGCGCCCCGACCGAGTACTCCGGCGAGAAAGTCGTCGCAGCCAAAGGCGGCCACATTCCAGGCGCGGTGAACTTCGAATGGACTGCCGGAATGGACCCCGCCCGCCAACTCCGGATTCGCAAGGACATGCCGCAGATCCTCGAAAGCCTCGGCATCACCCCGGACAAGGAAATCATTACCCATTGCCAGACCCATCACCGCTCGGGCTTTACCTATCTGGTGGCCAAAGCCTTGGGCTATCCGCGGGTCAAGGGCTACGCCGGTTCGTGGGGCGAATGGGGTAATCACCCGGACACACCGGTCGAGCGCTGATACCTGACCGCAATACGGCGCGCTCCAGTGATCGGAGCCGCCCTTCAACTCAAGAACATGTTTTAGGAATTCTGATGAAACAGCGTCTGTTTATCTTCTTTCAATACGTACTTCCTCACCACTTGCTGTCGCGATTGGCCGGCTGCGTTGCCGAATGCCGGGTGCGCTGGTTCAAGAATGCATTTACTCAGTGGTTCGCGCGCCGTTATCAAGTCGATATGTCGCAGGCGCTGGTGGAAGACGTCACCGCTTACGAGCACTTCAACGCATTTTTCACCCGTGCCTTGAAACCCGGTGCACGCCCGCTCGACCCAACGCCTGGCGCGATCTTGTGTCCGGCCGATGGCGCTGTCAGCCAACTGGGCTCTATCGAGCACGGCCGGATCTTCCAGGCCAAAGGCCACAGCTTCAGCACGCTTGAGTTGTTGGGGGGCGACTCGCGCCTGTCAGCGCCGTTCATGGGAGGTGAGTTCGCGACTATTTACCTGTCACCTAAGGACTACCACCGCGTACACATGCCGCTGGCCGGGACGCTGCGCGAAATGGTCTATGTGCCAGGGCGCATTTTCTCGGTCAACCAGACCACAGCCGAAAACGTGCCAGAGTTGTTTGCCCGCAACGAGCGGGTGGTTTGCCTGTTCGATACCGAGCGCGGTCCGATGGCCGTTGTGCTGGTCGGCGCAATGATTGTCGCGTCCATTGAAACGGTCTGGGCCGGATTGGTCACACCGCCTAAGCGCGAACTGAAAACCACCCGCTACGATGAAGCCGCTCGCGCGCCCATTCATCTGGAAAAAGGCGCTGAACTGGGTCGCTTCAAATTGGGCTCCACGGCCATCGTTTTGTTTGGTCCGAATCAAGTTAAGTGGGCCGAGCAATTGGTAGCGGGCTCCCCGACTCAAATGGGCCAGGCGCTGGCACTTCCCGTTCAGGCCTGATTCTTGCGTTTGATTTTTCTGGCAGCATTTTGCTGACGCACGTCCTTTTATATGGCGTCGTCAGCATAGTCATGGGCCTGAAGTGTCGACGCCGATACACTGTTGCTTAGATCTTGGGGCTGCTACGGCTAACCGATGCTGCTAAAGTCGACCATCGGCGCTGTAGGAATCTTCGCTTTAGACTGTCGTAAAGTGGATGGCTTAACAGAGCCAGACGTTGGTTTTACCTCAGTTTCGATCCGCTGTTCGGGCCAGTAGTTGTTGGAGTCAGCCTGTCACATGAGTAATTTAAGTCTCCCACTGTTGTTGCGCGCACCCGTGCCGACGCGGTCGAGCCTGTCATTCTGTGACGCGACACCCAAGGACTTGAAGCGCTGGATATCAACGCTGCCCAAAGCCAATCTCGGGGAAATGGCACGCCAGCTCTACCAAGGGCTTGGCGAACTGAATCAACTGCTGACCCCCAGTGACAACCGCCTGCAACTGCTCGAATTGCTGCGGCCCGAGGTGTATTACGTCTGTAAACACCTGGAACGCCACTTCCTCAATCAATCTGTGGTGCTTGAAGAGCGACCGCGCAAAGTCGCCAATTTGTGCCAGGCCCTGCAAAACCATCTGGCGATTGGCTACAAGCAAATCATCGCCCGAATCGCCCCCAAACTGACCAAAGACCGCACGTCACTGCTGACGACCGCATTGCAGCGCGCATTGCATTGCTTGAATGGTCCGCTGATTCGCGCCAATCAGCTGTATTGCCCGGTTCAGGATGGCTTGTGGCTTGAACTGCATCAGATCTATCAAATCGCCCAACACAGCAAACTGCAGAACATTCCCGTAGCCGACAATCTGGCGCTGCATACCCGCACGCTGACGGTCGAGCAGACTTACATCATCGCGTTGCTGATGGGGAGTGCGCGTTGTAATCAGATGCGCCAGCACAATATCGGGCGTTTGGCCGAAGTGCTCGACGCCTGGAGCTCACTGGTCAAGCTGCAATCGCCAGCGGAGGAGTCCAGCCTGTTTGCACTGGCGCCAACAGCTGATGCCGCGCCGCGCTACAAATCCCTGTATACGCCGGAGCAACTGCCGAACCTGCTGGGGATAAACCCACTGGCGTTGGCGGCCGCTATTCAGCGCTATCTGGAAACGCCGGCAGATCAGCGCTCAGCGTCCTATCTGACGGTGCCGACAGGGTTTTCGGTGGACCTGTTACAACATCTGGCCGCCGCGTGGGGCGATGTGTCCGAACGTGCATTCCAGCGTACGCCTGGCCAAGGGACACTGACGCTGTGCGTGGGGATGAGCGCATTGCACTACTTCATCAGTGGTGAGAAATCTTTCAGCGACGTGCTGCAACTGCCCGTCGTCAGTAAGCCTGCCGAGTTCAGCCTGCAACCGCTGCCATCCGGGAAACCCAACGCCTGGGGGCACGTGAAGGATGATCTGAGGGCCAGCAACGGCTCGGCCCATGAGGAAATCCAGTATCGGCCTGCGGAGGAAGCCACGGGCAGCGCCTTCGATAATCAACAGAGCTTCCCGACTTACAGTTTGAGCATTGTGAACCACAGCCCGGGCGGTTATTGCCTGGCATGGGCGAAGGAAGTCCCGGATCAATTGCAGGCTGGGGAGATGGTCGGCATTTACGATCCCGGCCAGGGTTGGAGCATCGCCACCGTGCGTTGGGTCAGGCAGGTTCGCAGCGGCGGCATGCAGATGGGCATTGAGTTGATCGCACCGTTTGCCCAGGCGTGCGGTCTGCAACTGCTGCGCACCGAACACAAAAGTCAGTATTTGCGTGCATTGCTACTGCCAGAGGTGCGCGCCATTGATGTGCCGCCGACAGTCATGGCGCCACGTTTGCCGTTTGAGGAAGGCAGCAAGGTGCTAATCAACACCAGCGGCCAGGAACGCCGCGCAGGCCTGAGCAAACGGCGGTCGACCACCGGCAGTTACAACCAGTTTGAGTACCAGATTCACGAAGGGCCGAAAAAGGTGGATGGCCCACCGGACGATTCAGAGCCGGAGCAGGAATTCGATTCGTTGTGGGGCGTGTTGTAACGCGGCAGCCTGCTTGGCTTTTTTGCAGGAACTACCGATCTGCCGCATCGCAGCCTCGCGCAGCTCGTTAGTTCCTACGGAGACGGTGCCAATCTTCAGCCGCGCCCTTCGCGATCACGAAAGCCCAGCAGGTATAAAATCCCGTCCAGTCCCAAGGTCGAGATCGCCTGTTTCGCCGACTGCTTGACCAACGGCTTGGCGCGGAACGCAACGCCCAATCCGGCAATCGCGAGCATCGGCAAATCATTGGCTCCATCACCCACAGCGATGGTCTGCTCCAGGCTCAAGCCTTCTTTTGCCGCCAGTTCGCGCAGCAAATCGGCTTTGCGCTGGGCATCGACGATCGGCTCGATGGCATTGCCAGTGCATTTGCCATCGACCACTTCCAGCTCGTTGGCGAACACATAGTCGATACCGAGCCGGGCCTGGATCTGCCGGGCGAAGTAGGTGAAGCCGCCTGACAGGATTGCAGTCTTGTAACCCAGGCGTTTGAGTTCGGCGAACAGGTTTTCCGCGCCTTCGGTCAGTCGCAGTGAAGCACCGATTTCGTCCAGGACGCTGACATCCAACCCTTTGAGCAATGCCATCCGCTCTTTGAAGCTTGCCTTGAAGTCCAGCTCGCCACGCATCGCGCGCTCGGTGATCTCGGCCACGCGCTCGCCAACGCCGTGGGCTTTGGCCAGCTCATCGATCACTTCGGCTTCGATCAGCGTCGAGTCCATATCGAACACCGCCAGACGGCGGTTGCGGCGGAACAGGGAGTCTTGCTGGAACGCGATGTCGACGTTGAGCTCTTGCGCCACGTGCAAGAACTCGGCCTGCATCGCTTTCGGGTCGGCTGGCTCGCCACGCACCGAGAACTCGACGCAGCCTTTGCCTTGATCGGCCGGGGTGTCCAGCGGCATCCGCCCTGACAGACGATCGATCTGATCGATGTTAAGTCCGTATTTGGCAGTGATAGCGCTGACGCGCTGCAGTTGCTCGGCCGTGACCTTGCGCGTCAGCAACGTCACGATATGCCGCGCCTTGCCCTGTCCCTCAACCCAATGCTGATAGTCGTCTTCGGAAACCGGGGTAAACCGGACCTGCTGGTCGAGTTTGTAAGCCGTGAACAGGATGTCTTTGAGCACCGAGGAGCCTTGTTCGGTGCCCGGAATCTCAACCAGAATGCCGAACGACAAGGTGTCGTGGATCACTGCCTGACCGATGTCCAGAATGTTCACGCCACCCTGGGCAAGCACACCGGTGATGGCGGCAGTGAGACCTGGACGGTCAAGACCTGTGATGTTTATCAGGACAATTTCGCGCAAGGCGCACCCCCGCAGTGGAAAAAAACCGCATTCTACTCACTTTCAGTGACCGCCGGGCACAGCGAGCGCTTTGCCGCACCTGGGTCGCTCGCTATACTGCGCGGCAACTTCTCCAAGAGAGCCGTGCTCTGTGAACCGGCCCACGCCCGTTAAAACCGATAACTTCTTCCTGCTAATCTTCCGGGCATTGCGGCATCGTCGCGTACCGATAGCTTTGCGTATCGCCAGCCATAACGTGATCCTCGTCGCGCTGGCTCTGGTGATCTACGCCTGCGTGATGGGCCTGCAATTCAAGCAGGCCATGCACGAACAGGCCGACGCACTGGGGCAGGCCCTGACCACGCAGACCGCCACGTCAGCCACTGAACTGTTGGTGTCCAACGACAACCTCAGTCTCAACGTGCTACTGGGCAATCTGGTTAAAAACCCGTTGGTGGCCCATGCGGCTATTTACAGCGTCGACAACCGGATTCTCGCCGAAGCCGGCCAGCGCCCAAAAAACGGGCTGCTGGGCGAAGCTGAAGGTCTGTACGAAATCAAAATCACCTTCCAGGATGTGGTCGCAGGCCATCTGCGCATCAGTCTGGACATGACGCAATTCCAGCAACCTATGACGATCAGCCTGCAAAGCATGGCCATTCTCAGCGGTATCCTGCTGGCATTGTCGTTGGCGCTGAGCCTGCGTCTGGGGCGGCACATCTCCACCCCGCTGCTGCAATTGCGCATGTGGCTGCGCTACATCGACCCGTACACCCCGGCGACTGATCGTCAGGATGAAATCGGCGATCTGGCGCGTCAGCTCAAGGCATCCTATGCACCGCCGGAGCCGGAGCCTGTTCCCGAACCCGAGCCTGAGTACGTCGAAGACGATGAAGCAGAAACGTCCTTCGACGACAGCGACTTGAACGATCCTGACTTTGACGACGCGCCCAAACCTCGCGTCAACGTCACGCCCCGTCAGATCGTGGCTGACGAAGACGAAGAGGACGATCCGTTCTCAGATCTCAAGGACGACTCGCTGCCCAAGCCGATTGCCCGCCCAACGCTGCCTGTTGCGCCTTCGCAACCTCAGTACAGCGCCGTATTGGCGGTGCAGCTGGGTTCCCAGGAGCAATTGCGTCGCCTGCCCCGCGCTCGCCTGACGGAGCTGCTGGAACGTTATCGTGATTGCATCGACCAGGCCGCATCGCTGTACGACAGTGAACTGCACACCCTGAACGACGGCAGCTCGCTCATGCTGTTTAGCACTCAGGACAGCGGCGATGACTACCTGACCAATGCCATTTGCTGCGGCGAACTGCTGCGGGCGCTGAGCCATGCATTGCAGATCGAAGTCGCAGACAGCGGCATTGCCTTGCAACTGCAGTTGGGTCTGACTCAGGGCGAAGGCCTGCACGGGATGACTCAGATTGACTTGCTGCTCACTGAAACGGCTCAGGATGCTCTGGCGTTGTCTCAACACAGCCGCAATCTGTTACTGGTTGAGCGCAAGATCAGTGAAGACCCGACCATCCGCCAGCGCGCACGCATCCGCCCCATCGCAAGCCCGGAAGGCGCAAGCTGCGTAGAGCGTTTGCTGGAGCCCTACCCGTCGATGCTGGAACGCCAACTGGCGCGTATGCACGAGGCTCGTAAGGTCTGACCTGTCATTACAGGCTCGCTGCTATCTTCAGATAGACGCGGGCCTTGCAGGTCGCATGACCGAAACGCCGGCCGTATGGGAGCGGACTTGTCCGCGAATAGGTCGGTACGGTCAACACGCCTCTATCGTCCATAACGCCACATTGGCGGACAGGTCCGCTCCCACACCAGACCTGCTCATGACATAGGGTTAACGCCCACAAAAAAGCCCGCATCGCTGCGGGCTTTTTGTTGGGCGCTTAACGCTAGAAGCGGAACACTTCCAGATCGGTACGAATAGGCGATGCCATCGGGATCTTAGGCTTGTCCTGATCGGTCCGGGTCTTGGCCGGAGCGACTTTCCATGGCTCTTCAGCCACCAGCGGCTGACTGGCCACCGGCCTGACCGCCACACTCAGTTGATCGGCCAGACGCTGCAACAGCAGGCCTTGTGCCTTGACCTGCGCAGCCGAAGTACCCGCGTGCGCCTCTTCCAGATGAATTAGCTTGGTGTCACGGACAGTGCCGCGACGATCAAGCAAACGCCACTGCGCGTCGAGAATGGCCGGTTGATCCTTGCCTGAGTCCAGGCGAGTGATCGACAACACCACTTGAACGTCAGGTGTGAAGTTGGCAGCCGCTGGCGCCATGACGACGCGCTGACTGTCCAGCTTCCACGCCAATTGGCGCAGCAGCAATTGATCGATATCTGAGGAAAGACTCCCGGCCCAGCGTCCATCGGTGGAAGCCGTCAGGCTGCCATCAGGTTGCCGCTGCAGTAATGTTTCGCGTTGCAGATAGTCAGCAACAGAGACCGGGCCCAGCAAAACTGCCACCCCGCCACTTTGTTTCGGTTGCCCAGGTGCGCCGCTATCAAGCTGATACAGCGAAGTGGGTTGATGCACGCTACACCCGGCCAAACCTAGAACGCCGGTCAACAGCAGTACAAAAGGAACGCGTAAGAAATTCATCATTCCATCCAGGTAGCGGCCACAAGGCGCGCCACGATGTTAAAGACTCAAGAAAACACATGAAGGCACTCAGCCACGCCTGCACCTCAAGACGCCATATCATCCGTGAATATGCGCTATGACTCCAGCAATTATGCGTCGATCTTCGTGGCAGAACGAAGACCGACCGCCCAAGGCGCCTGCTTATACAGCGCTTTCCACCAACAGCCCGTCCACGCGCTGGAAGCCGCGCGGCAACTTATTGCCCCGGCGTCCACGCTCTCCCTTGTAATGTTCGAGATCGTCGGGCTTGAGTGAAAGCGTCCGTTTGCCAGCCTGGAGCACCAAGGTAGCCCCTTGGGGAATAACCGCCAAACCTGTCACGTATTCTTCACGGCTCGCGACACGGTCGCCAGGAATGCCGATGATCTTGTTGCCTTTGCCTTTACCCAATTGCGGGAGGTCGCTGATTTTGAACACCAGCAAGCGACCTTCCGTCGTGACGGCAGCCAGCCAGTTCAGTTCACGATCGGCAACCGGACGCGGCACCATCACTTTGGCGCCTTTGGGCAGACTCAACAGCGCCTTGCCAGCCTTGTTCTTGGCCTGCAGATCCTCACCTTTCACCACAAATCCGTAGCCGGCGTCAGAGGCGATGACATACAGCGCATCGTCGTCAGGCAGCAACACGCATTCGAAGGTCGCCCCCGGAGGTGGCTGGAGCTTGCCGCTCAACGGCTCGCCCTGCCCCCGTGCCGATGGCAAGGTGTGAGCTGCCAGGGAGTAACTACGCCCCGTTGAGTCTATGAAGACGGCGAACTGGTTTGAACGCCCCATTGCAGCGGTCTGAAAACCATCCCCGGCCTTGTAGGAAAGCCCGGTGCCATCGATGTCATGGCCCTTGGCGGAGCGCACCCAGCCTTTTTCCGACAGCACCACAGTTACTTTCTCGTTGGGCAGCAGGTCATGTTCCGTCATGGCCTTGGCTTCAGCACGCTCGACAATTGGCGAACGGCGATCATCGCCGTAGGTTTCGGCATCCTTGATCAGCTCGGTGCGCACCAGCTTCTTGAGCTTGGCTTCGCTGCCCAGCAGGGCCAAGAGCTTGGTTCGCTCTTTGTTCAGCTCATCCTGCTCGTTGCGCAGCTTCATTTCTTCCAGGCGCGCCAACTGACGCAGGCGCGTATCAAGAATGTAATCAGCCTGGATTTCGCTGAGTTCAAAACGCTCGATCAGCTTGGCTCGCGGATGCTCCTCGGTGCGGATGATGTGGATCACTTCATCCAGATTGAGATAGGCAATCAGCAAACCGTCCAACAGATGCAGACGGCGCTCGACTTTATCGAGACGGAATTGCAGACGGCGGCGCACAGTCCGAACGCGGAACTCCAGCCACTCCACCAGCAACGCCCGCAGGTTTTTCAACTGCGGCTTGCCGTCCAGACCGATGATGTTGATGTTGACGCGGTAGCTGGACTCCAGATCGGTACTGGCGAACAGGTGCTGCATCAGCGCTTCGTGATCGACCCGGCTGTTCACGGGAATGATCACGATGCGGCAAGGGTTTTCGTGGTCGGACTCATCACGCAGGTCGGCAACCTGCGGTGCCTTGGACGGCTTGGCCTGCATGAGGGCCGCGATCTGTTCCAGCACCTTGGCGCCGGAAACCTGATGCGGCAACGAGGTCACGATAATGTCGCCATCTTCGACGTGGTACACAGCGCGCATGCGCACCGATCCCTTGCCGGTTTCGTACATCTTCAGCAGGTCGGCGCGAGGGGTGATGATTTCCGCTTCGGTCGGGTAATCCGGCCCCTGAATGTGTTCGCACAGCTCGTTGATGGTGGCTTTGGGCTCATCGAGCAAACGCACACATGCAGCGGCGACTTCCCGCAGATTGTGCGGAGGTACGTCGGTGGCCATGCCCACGGCAATACCTGTGGTGCCGTTGAGCAGGATATTGGGCAACCGTGCTGGCAAAACCGAAGGTTCGTCCAGCGTACCATCGAAGTTAGGCACCCAGTCAGCAGTGCCCTGGCCTAGCTCGCTGAGCAATACTTCGGAATAACGCGACAGGCGTGCTTCGGTGTAACGCATGGCCGCGAATGACTTGGGATCATCCGGCGCGCCCCAGTTGCCCTGCCCGTCAACCAGCGTGTAGCGATAGCTGAACGGCTGGGCCATCAGCACCATCGCCTCATAACAGGCCGAATCGCCGTGAGGGTGGAATTTACCGAGGACGTCACCGACTGTACGGGCTGACTTCTTGTGCTTGGAATCTGCATCCAGGCCCAACTCGCTCATGGCGTAGACGATGCGTCGTTGCACCGGCTTGAGGCCATCGCCGATATGGGGCAGCGCTCGGTCCATGATCACGTACATGGAATAGTTGAGGTAGGCCTGTTCGGTGAAGTCAGACAGTGATCGGCGTTCTACGCCATCCAGACTGAGGTTAAGGGAGTCGCTCATGCGGGCCTCATTAATTTGTCTTCTGACGCAGCAGCATAGTGCCGCCGCGCTGGGTGAATTCGAGTTGTTTCATGGCGCTCATGCCCAGCAGCGCTTGTTCGCCGTCAAGACCGGGCACCACCAGGGCGCGCACATTGGTCAGGACGATATCGCCAATCTGCAGGCGCTCCAGGGTGGTCCGAAAACCTTCACTGCGCCCATTTGCGGTGCTCACATCAACCCGCGCTCCGCGACCAAGACCCAGCTGATCCGCCACGGACGCGGGGATCGCTACGTCGGTAGCGCCCGTGTCGAGCATGAACTGCACGGGCCGGGTGTTAACCAGCCCGGTCATCACGAAGTGGCCCTGACGATTGGCGGCCAGTTGCACTTCGATATAGCCATCGCGGTGCTGCGATGCAACGGCGGTGTTCGGGTTCTCCTGACGCTGCTCCCAATCGCCAAAAAACCGCGTCGCCAGAAACAGCGCCGCGGCCCAGGCCACTATCAACATCAAGCGGCCAGCGCGTTTGCCAGCAGGCGCCTGACTCAAGGTTTACCGCCCCAACCACCTTCCGGGGCTGCAAAGCGCCATACGATCGGGCGTTTTTCGCCATCGGCACGCACGCCGAAGTTATTGTCGATCCCGACCCACGCACCCTTTTCATCCACCACCAGCGCTTCGGTCAGGCCGAACTTTTGATCGTAGAGGCGGTTTGGCTGCAAGGCCTCTTTGGCGAACGACCAGCAGCTTTCGATTTTCCCGGTCTCCAGACTGCGTCGGCAAATACGGTATGCGGCTCGCTCCAGCGCATACAGCTTGCCTTTGAAGAGTGAGATATCGGCGAAATCTATGGGTAAAGACTGCCCCCCCACCTGCGGCGGAAGAACATCATTGCCCGACTCAACTCGCAAGATGCAACTGCCTTTGCAGTCCCAAGTGCCTTTGTCCTGATGCACGACCAGCACGCCACGCTTGTCGCGCTCGGCGGCAAGCCACAACTGATCGCCCGCCGGATTGATCGCGAGGCCTTCGAAGATGGCATTGAAGTGCGCCAGCATCCCGGCCGCTTGAGCTTCCTGAACGACCTTCTTGGGCAGATCAAGCCACACCGGCGAACCTTCAACAGGGACTTTGAGTACCGTCGCATAGCCTTCGCTAACCAGATACCGATTGCCTGCCGCGTCACAGGTGACGCCTTCGAAATCCAGGCTGCCCCCACGAATCAGCGCAGCCGCCTTGGCCAGCGAGGTCATGGTTGTGGAGAGGCCACTGTCCGGAACCGGCGGAATGACAAGCGACGTCTGCTTGGCTTTCCAGACGGTTTCGGTAGTGTCCAGGCTGTACAGGATCGAGTCGTCGCGGTCCGAAACCGTCCACAGCACACCATTACACGAAGCCAGACCCGAAAGGTTGCCGCCGACCATGTCATCCACTGGATGCTCGGACAACAACTTCAATTCAGGTAACGGGGCCGCGAAAACCGGAGCAGCGATGAGCAGCAGCGCTGCAAGCCAGCCCCGCATCAAGTCAGAACCTCGGCCAGGTTGCCTTTGGATTCCAGCCAGCTCTTGCGATCACCGGCGCGCTTCTTGGCCAGCAGCATGTCCATCATTTCCGAGGTCGCTTCAAAATCGTCCAGTGTGAGCTGGACCAGCCGACGGGTATTAGGGTCCATGGTGGTTTCGCGCAGCTGCGGCGGGTTCATTTCGCCCAGACCTTTGAAACGCGTGACTTGTGGCTTGCCCCGCTTCTTCTCGGCCACCAGGCGGTCGAGAATCCCGTCGCGCTCGGCTTCATCCAGGGCGTAGTAAATGTCTTTGCCCAAGTCAATGCGATACAGCGGCGGCATGGCAACGTACACGTGGCCAGCATCCACCAACGGGCGGAAATGCTGGACGAACAAAGCGCACAGCAGGGTTGCGATATGCAGGCCGTCCGAGTCGGCGTCGGCCAGGATGCAGATCTTGCCGTAACGCAACTGGGCGATGTCAGCGGAACCTGGATCGACGCCAATGGCGACTGCGATGTTGTGGACTTCCTGGCTGGCGAGCACTTCGCCACCGTCTACTTCCCACGTGTTCAGGATCTTGCCGCGCAACGGCAGGATGGCTTGGAATTCTTTGTCGCGGGCCTGCTTGGCAGAACCACCGGCAGAATCACCTTCCACCAGAAACAACTCAGAGCGCATCGGGTCCTGGCCCGCGCAATCGGCCAGCTTGCCCGGCAGTGCGGGCCCTTGGGTGATGCGCTTGCGCTCGACCTTTTTGCTGGCCTTCAGGCGACGGCCAGCGTTGTTGATCGCCAGCTCCGCCAGTTGCATGCCTAGCTCGGAGTTCGCGTTGAGCCACAGGCTGAACGCATCCTTGACCACACCGGAGACAAACGCGGCCGCTTCACGGGAAGACAGTCGCTCTTTGGTCTGACCCGAGAATTGTGGCTCCTGCATCTTCATAGACAGTACGAAGGCGATCCGTTCCCAGACGTCTTCGGGCGCCAGCTTGACGCCACGGGGCAGCAGATTGCGGTATTCGCAAAAATCGCGCATCGCGTCGAGTAGCCCTTGGCGCAGGCCATTGACGTGAGTGCCGCCTTGCGCCGTCGGGATCAGGTTGACGTAGCTTTCCTGCACGCTGTCGCCGCCTTCGGGCAACCACAGCAGCGCCCAATCGACCGCCTCTTTATTGCCTGCGAACACGCCGCAAAAGGGCTCGTCCGGTAGACGCAGGAAGTCACTCACCGAGTCCTGCAGGTAGGAGCGCAGGCCGTCTTCATAGTGCCACTCGACTTTCTCGCCACTGGCTTTGTCTTCGAAGCTGACCAGCAAGCCCGGGCACAGTACAGCCTTGGCCTTAAGCACATGCTTGAGGCGGCTGACCGAGAATTTGGGAGTGTCGAAATATTTTGGGTCCGGCGCAAAGTACACGCTAGTGCCGGTATTGCGTTTGCCGACGGCACCGATGACCGCCAGCTCGGTGGACTTGTAGCCATCGGCGAAGGTCATTTCATATTCGTTGCCATCGCGCTTGACCCGCACTCGCACCTCGGTTGAGAGCGCGTTCACCACAGAAATCCCCACGCCATGGAGGCCGCCGGAGAACTGGTAATTTTTGTTGGAGAACTTGCCGCCCGCGTGGAGTTTGGTGAGGATCAGTTCGACGCCCGACACGCCCTCTTCCGGATGGATGTCCACCGGCATGCCACGACCGTCGTCGGACACTTCAAGGGAGTTGTCGGCGTGCAGGATCACCTGCACGGATTTGGCGTGACCGGCCAGGGCTTCGTCGACACTGTTGTCGATGACTTCCTGCGCCAAGTGGTTCGGCCTTGAGGTGTCGGTGTACATGCCCGGCCGCTTGCGTACCGGGTCGAGGCCCGAGAGGACTTCGATGGCGTCTGCGTTATAAGAGCTAGCGCTGGGATTGGCCATGGGGTCTCGTCATCAGTCGTTCATTAAATATCGGATTGACTCTGTGCAATCTGTTAGCGCGACCCATCACCGTGCAGCGAGATCGATCGTTTGCGGCAATTGGGGTGCGAAGCCTGCAAAACTCAACAAGGCTGGCAGCTTTGCGGCGAAACCCCGGAAGCTATGATCACCACCCGCTTCTATACGCAAAGCGCATGCCCGGTAGAAAGTCTGTGCGCGGCGATAGTCCAGCGTTTCATCAGCAGTCTGCAGCCAGACCTGGATGCGCTGCGGGTCCTGCGGGGCTGGCACTTCGAGTTCGGCCAGCGCAGCCACGTGATCATGAGTCAGTTCCCAGCGCTCACCGGTGTAGAGGTTTTCCTGAGTACCGAGAAAACCGTCGAATAGCTGATGCGGGTTGACTGCCGGGTTGATCAATACAGCCTTGAGGCCGTAGCGCTCCGCCAAATGAGTCGCATAGTAGCCGCCGAGCGAGCTGCCGACCAGCAGCGGCCGACCGAGGTCGCTGATGGCACTTTCCAACTGAGCGATGGCCTGCCGTGGATGGTGGTGCAATTCGGGTACGCGAAGCTGATTGCTCAGGCCCAGTCGCTGCATCAGCTCAGTCAACTGTGTGGCTTTTTTCGACAGGGCCGAGCTGTTGAGCCCGTGTATATAAAGCAGAGTCGGCTGATCTTGATTCACGCGGTCGCCTCCGGGCACGGTCGTTTCAGGTCAGCACCCATCACTTGAAGCGCGCTGGCACAGGCAAAGCCGTGAAGTTTACAGGGACAAATGCGCGGGAGTCTCGCGAACAAGTTCGCTCCTACAGAGGGATAACTCAATTTCGGGCTAATACCCGCCGCCATCGAGATCCACCTCAAAGGCGCCCTCGGCCAGCCGGGAAACACCCGTTTCGAGCTGCCCATCGTGATACAGGCGCAGCCAGCGATAACCCGGTGGCTGGTTGTCCAGCTTGAAATCTTCGCTGCCGGGCGCGAACTGGATGCAGGTCGAAGGCGACGCCATTAATCGCACGCCATCTCGCAACTGATCGAACTCCTGATGCACATGCCCCCACAGTACCGCCCGAACCTGAGGAAATCGATCCAGCACGGAAAACAGCGCATCGGGGTTCTTCAGGCCGATCGGCTCCATCCACGCGCATCCGATGGGCACCGGATGATGGTGCAGACAAACCAGATGATGCCGCTCTGGTGCCTCGCTCAATGCTTGGGCCAGCAGCTGTAATTGCTTGTTTTCGAGATAACCAGGGACGGAGCCAGGTACGGCTGAATCAAGCAACGTAATGCGCCAATTGCCAACATCCACAACGGGCTCAAGAAAATCACTTTGCTGCGCCGCCAACGCCATCTCCGCAAGCTCGTCGTGATTGCCGGGAAGCCAGCGTTTAGGCGCGGCGATGCGCTCGCTCGCCTCACGAAACGCCTGGTAGGACTCAACTGTGCCGTCTTGGGAAAGGTCACCACTGGCAATGACCAGATCAATCTGAAATTGCTCGTCAAGTACCCGATCCACTGCGGCATTGAGGCTGTCGCGAGTATTCATGCCCATCAGCATGCCGTCCGCTTCACCGAATAGATGGCTGTCGGTCAACTGGACCACAAGAACAGAAGCGGATTGTGAAGGTGCGCTCGGCAATGGCCATCTCCTTGAGCGGGTTATGGCCGGATTATGGTGGCTGCCGCGCTGGTCGGTAAATAGCGCAATGAGTGTCAGGCCTCAGTTTTGGGGCTTATCTACCAGCCAGGCTTCAAGCGTCAGGTTTCTTGAAGCGCTGGGAAAGTAGATAACCGCCAACGACAAGTCCAATCCCCGCACTGAGCAATAGCAGGCCAAGCCCATCTTCGTATGACCTGTCTGGCCAAATCATCACTGATAAAAACAGCGCCACATAAAAGCCCGAGAAAAGTCCCCCAACACCACCTAACAACCATCCCCAAGAAATGTACCTCGCGGCATACGCCCCAAAAGCAAATCCTGCAAAGATCAACGCGCAAAAATAAAAAGTGTGAAGATGTTCACTTTTCGCATCGAAAATTCCAACAACGGACAAAGTAAGCAACCCCAGCAAAGTGCTGCAGATTAATACTTTCAGCACGTTCATTTCCACAGCACCGGACAGTTACTGACTATAGACTCACGGGCCCCGCCTGCCTTCAATATCTCCTCAACTTTCCAGCTTCCGCTGAGCGCTTGCGGGGTTGGGCAAAACCACTCTGCGCCGGAATAACTCCTGCTTGCGGCCTTCAAATGAGTACTGGCGGTAGTTTTGCTCTGTCATGAAATAGGGCCTATTCAAGGGCCCGGCGATATGAAAATAAAATACCCCTGCCCTAAGCAACGCATGACCACAAATATTCGGACCATCACCCCTCACCACAACCAACCAGGTGTCATCCCAGTTAAAAGGAACTGCCTGACACGAATCAAGGTGTATTCCGACATAACTCATATAAGCGACCCATAAAGAGATCGCAAAACTTATCTTCTGCAGCAGAAAAAACGAAGCAGAAAATTGACCCAATATCTAATTTCAGAGCGGTCCTACTGAATAGTCAGAATGGAATAAACATTTCCTACACGGGGAGGAAGGACCTTGCACTGAAAATCAACGAACCGCTTCGAACTCATGCCCGCACGCCAGACAGTGGCTCAGCCACTCACCCAGAAACAGGTTGAGCTGGGCCTTTTCGTCGGGCTGGTGCATTTCGGGATTGGGGTACGGGTAGATGCCCTGAAAGCGCCGCGCGTGTTCGGCGCCGATGACTTCGGCCATGCGGGCGTCGTGGTAGACCTGCACTTCCAGCTTAGGCACCGGAAGCCAAGGCAGGCTGTGTTCCTGACGTACTTGCAGAGTGGTGGTGTACGGGCAATCGAGAATGACTTCGACCGCCAGCACGCCAAGCATTTGATCACCCTGGGTCACAGCCACCCGCCGCGATCGTTGAGCGTTGCGCATATCCGGCAGCAAACGCATCAAGCGCGCATAGTTGGCCTCACAGGCTGCTTGCAGCCCGGCAAGGTCAACACGATAGCGGTCGCGCAGAAGATTCAAGACCACAGCCCCCTGATTTCAGTGCGGTTCAAAGCCAGCCACTGTATGGCGATAATAGTTGCAGCATTGACGATGCGTCCGTCTTTCACGGCTTGAAATGCATCCTCGAACGACCAGACCGACACGCGGATATC
Source organism: Pseudomonas corni (assembly GCF_057128765.1). Taxonomy (NCBI): domain Bacteria; kingdom Pseudomonadati; phylum Pseudomonadota; class Gammaproteobacteria; order Pseudomonadales; family Pseudomonadaceae; genus Pseudomonas; species Pseudomonas corni. The sequence goes on along the minus strand of NZ_JBSKHW010000006.1, from coordinate 9,311 downwards.
CTCAGCCTCTTCGACCAGCCCGTGCAAGCCCCCCGCACCCTCGCTTTCGCACTTGCCCAAGAACAGATGAACGAATTCATTACTGCCACCCGGCGAAGGAAAGTATTGAGTGATCGGCCACAACGCGCTGAATACAAGCCCAGCTTCCTCTTGTCCCTCGCGGTGAGCAACCTCTTCAGGCACCTCTTTTTTGTCGATCAGGCCGGCGACCATTTCGATCAGCCATGGGTTTGGCGTCTTGCCTACAGCGCCGACGCGAAACTGTTCCAGAAGCACCACTTCATCGCGCTTGGCATCGTAAGGCAGAACGCACACCGCATCGTGGCGCACGAATAGCTCGCGAGTGATTTCCGGGCTCATGCCGCCTGCGAACAGCTCATGGCGCAGGTGCAACTTATCCAGTTGGTAAAAACCCTTGAAGCAGTTTTCGCGCTGCGTGATCTCGTGTCGGGTTGGCATCGATTTAGTCGTGTCAGTCATAAAGTTCTCGCTGCGGGACCACCGGTGTCTTCACCCCATCCTAACGCGCTGGATCAAGCGACGCAGCCCCCCGGCGCGGCAATAGTGGCAAGCGGGGTAGACGACGGCGGTGGAAACGATCTCTAATCGGCCACGCGGCGAACTGATGGCGCCGCCTGTAGTCGAAGCACCTTGCAGCCGCGTCGCGCAGCTGCTTTCTTTGCCATTGCCAAGGATCAACATGTCGTTTCTGAAGATCATTTCACTGGCTTGCGTGGCCCTGATACTGGGCGCATGCCAAAGCCTGTTCCAGCCCAATCTGCGCAGCCCGCTGACTGTTCAGCGTGACGCCTCCGAGCTTATCAAGCCGGGTTGCACAAGCGCCGATTGCCCACTGGTTAACATCGACACCGTACACTTTCCTGATGAGCCGAAACTCGATGCCATCGTTCAGCGCACGTTGCTGCAATTGACCCGCACCGACTCCAACGGCCCTGTCCCACCGACGCTCAAGGCCTATCAAGAGCAGTATCTGAGCCAGGCCCAGGCCCGCAATAGCAGCTATTTGCAGGCCAAAGTACGTGAGCAGCATGACGGTATCGTGGTAATCGAGCTGTCCAGCTACCTCGACACCGGTGGTGCCCACGGCGATCCGGGCCGGGCGTTCATCAACTATTCTCGCCCGCAGCAGAAAGTCCTGACGCTGGCTGACATGCTGGTGCCCGGGCAGGAGTCTGCGTTCTGGCAGAAAGCCGAGCTTGCGCATCAAGGCTGGCTGATCAGCAGCAAAATGAATGAAGACCCGGCGTTCGTGCAGAGCTGGCCATTCAAGCGCACCCCCAACATCGCCTTGACCTACGGTGCGGTGATCCTTAAGTACCCGGTAACGACCATCGCGCCTTACGCCATGGGTCATATTGAGCTGAAGATTCCTTATCCGCAGCTCAACGGCATCATCAAGCCGGAACTGTTCCCCGGCCGGAGCTGATCGCTTTACCCAATATCAGTTGCAGCACGCCAGCTACGATAAGGGCTGGCAGTGTTGCGCCGATGTCCGGGTACAGGTTCGCCAGCAAGTGATAGGTGCTGACCCCGCCCAGCCAGGCCAGTAACGTCATCCAGCGAAAACTCAGTGTCACCGCCACAGCGCCGCGACGACGCAGGATGAAGTGATCCACCAGCACTACGCCAAACAGCGGCGCGAACACCGAGCCGATCAGTAGCAGGAAATTCTGATATTGGGCGAGTGGCGCAAAGCAGGCGATCAAGGTGCAGATCACGCCAATGACCAGCGCGATGTGCTCAACTTTTGCCTTCACCAGAATGCCGCTTGAAACCGCCGCCGAGTGAATATCAGCGAACGCGTTTTCCGACTCGTCGAGCAAAATCAGCAGCAGCGGAACACCCATCCCCGCCCCGGCCAACGCCAGTAACAGCGCATTGGCGTCGCCACTTGGCGCAAACGCCAGGGTGTACGCAACGCCCAAGCTCATCAGCCAGAAGTTACCGATGAAGAAGCCCAGCGCGGTACCGCCGAAGACACCTGCTGCGCGTTTTCCAAAGCGTGAGTAATCGGCAATCAGTGGCAACCAGGAAAGCGGCATGGCAATCGCGATATCGAAACCGACCGCGAATGGCATCGATCCATCACCAGCCCGCGCCCATAGCGCCACCAGATCAGCCTTGCTCAACAGGTTCCAAGTCAGCCAGATGCAGGCGGCCAATAGCAGCCAGATGCCCCACTTGCGCAGAATTTGCCGAACGAAGGTCAGCGGGCCACTGACCGCCAGTAACGTGGCCAGCGCGCCGAATAGCAAAGTCCAGAGCAATGGGCTGGCGATCAGACTATTTTCGGAAGAAACACCTGCAGCCAACAGACTTGCGGCATCGCGCATAACGATGATTTCGAACGAACCCCAACCCACCAGTTGCAACAGGTTAAGTAGCGCCGGCAACGTTGCGCCCTTGCCGCCCAGGCTGAGCTTGAGCGCGGCCATGGATGAGAGACCGGTGTCGCTGCCGATCAGGCCCACGGCGGCCAGCAGCAGAACGCCGACCAGTGTGCCCAGAAAGATCGCCAGCATCGAGCCAGACATACCCAACCCCGGCGCTAGCAAAGCTCCGGTTTGAAGGACCATGAGGCCGATGCCGAGGGAGAACCACAGGGAAAACAGATCACGTCCGCCAAAGACGCGGTTGGCGGCGGGGACAGCGATGTCGGGAGAATAAGTGCTGGGTGTGTTCACGAGAGATATCTCAAAAGAGCGTTCATTCAGTGAGGATTATGCTGCTCAATCCGACGTCATCGCGGGCAAGCGCGCTCCTACAGCAGATCGCAATTCACTGTAGGAGCGCGCTTGCCCGCGATAGGGTCGACGGGGTGCGCGGGTCAGACTTTTTTGTACAACTGACTACCTTCCTGCTTGAACCGCTCAGCCTGCTCGCGCAGTCCCTCTTGCACCGACACGTCCCGCGCGTCGATCTTCTGATTGGCCGCGTACTCGCGCACTTCCTGAGTGATCTTCATCGAGCAGAATTTCGGCCCGCACATGGAGCAGAAATGCGCCACTTTGGCCGAGTCCTTCGGCAGGGTTTCATCGTGATACGAGCGCGCAGTGTCGGGATCCAGACCCAAGTTGAACTGGTCTTCCCAGCGAAATTCGAAACGCGCCTTGCTCAATGCATTGTCACGAATCTGCGCGCCGGGGTGCCCTTTCGCCAGGTCCGCCGCGTGGGCTGCGATCTTGTACGTAATGATCCCGGTCTTCACATCGTCCTTGTTCGGCAGGCCCAGATGCTCCTTGGGCGTGACGTAGCAAAGCATCGCGCAACCGAACCAGCCGATCATTGCCGCACCGATGCCTGAAGTAATGTGGTCGTAACCTGGTGCGATGTCAGTGGTCAGCGGGCCTAGGGTGTAGAATGGCGCCTCGTCGCAGCACTCCAGCTGCTTGTCCATGTTCTCTTTGATCAGCTGCATAGGCACATGGCCGGGGCCCTCGATCATGCATTGCACGTCGTGTTTCCACGCGATCTTGGTCAGCTCACCCAGGGTTTCCAGCTCGCCGAATTGCGCTTCATCGTTAGCGTCGGCAATCGAGCCTGGGCGCAGGCCATCGCCCAGCGAGAAACTGACGTCGTAGGCCTTCATGATTTCGCAGATGTCTTCGAAATGGGTGTAGAGGAAGTTCTCTTTGTGATGCGCCAGGCACCACTTGGCCATGATCGAGCCGCCACGGCTGACAATCCCGGTGACGCGCTTGGCGGTCAGCGGCACGTAGCGCAGCAGCACACCTGCGTGGATGGTGAAGTAATCAACGCCCTGCTCCGCCTGCTCGATCAGCGTGTCGCGGAACAATTCCCAAGTGAGGTCCTCGGCAGCGCCCCCGACTTTTTCCAGCGCCTGATAGATCGGCACCGTGCCGATGGGCACTGGCGAATTGCGGATAATCCACTCGCGAGTCTCGTGGATGTGCTTGCCGGTGGACAAATCCATGACAGTGTCCGACCCCCAACGAATCCCCCAGGTCAGCTTGGCCACTTCTTCTTCGATGGACGAGCCAAGAGCGCTGTTGCCGATGTTGCCGTTGATCTTCACCAGGAAGTTACGGCCAATGATCATCGGTTCCAGCTCAACGTGGTTGATGTTGGCCGGAATGATCGCGCGACCACGGGCGATTTCTTCGCGCACGAACTCGGCAGTGATCTCTTTCGGGATGCTGGCACCGAAGCTGTGGCCGGCGTGCTGCTGTTTGAGCAGACCAGCAGCGCGGGCCTCTTGCAGCTTCATGTTTTCGCGGATGGCGACGTATTCCATCTCGGCAGTGATGATTCCCTGACGCGCGTAGTGCATCTGGCTGACATTGGCACCCGACTTTGCCCTGCGCGGGTTGTTGACGTGGGCGAACCGTAAAGCCGTCAGTTCAGGATCATTAAGGCGCTGCTGGCCGAAGTTGGACGTCAGACCCGCCAGACGTTCGGTGTCGTTACGCGAATCGATCCACGGCGAGCGCACATCGGCTAAGCCTTTGCGCACGTCGATAATGACGTTGGGGTCGGTGTAGGGTCCTGAGGTGTCGTAAACGGTGACCGGCGCGTTGATCTCGCCACCGCTGTTTGTTCCAGAGAAGCCGGTTGGCGTTACGTCAAGATGCACTTCACGCATCGGCACCCGAATGTCGGGGCGAGAACCCTGAACGTAGATTTTCTGTGAACGGGTGAACGGCTGAACCGAGCCGGAATCGACTTGGGCTGACTCACTCAGATTGGCGTTTTTTAGTGTTGTACTCATCACGGGCTCTCCAGACATCATCCAGCAGCGGATAGATTTGTCGGAGCTTGAGCCTGATGTGAACGGACGGATGCACCCGTTGAAAGAGTGCTGAGAATCGAAAACGAGGGCTGTTCAGCGACTGAACAATCGACCCCGGACGACACTCAAGAGGACTCGCCGGGAGACGAGAAATCTTGTTCCCTACGCAGGCGCTAACCTGATCAGGTTCAACGGGATCCGGATTATCCGATCTCAGCCTCAAAGCAAGGCACCCCGACAAGAACGGGGCCAGTCTAGTCGCCGTACGCGCCAAACGCCAAGTGCGGAATTCAAACGCTCGTTAAATGGCTGATATGCCTGATTGTTGTCGGCATGCTGCGGAACTACACTCGCTACGCGGCGCCAAAGCCATCTGGATCCGCTCGGCCAACAACTACTAGGGAATGTCTCATGCTGCGCAAACTTTCACTGGCCATTGCCGTGTCGTGTGCTTCAAGTGCAATGGCCGCAGCAGCGGATATGCCTCTGCCGACCAAGACCGGATTGGTCAGCGTTTATCAGGAAGCGGTCAACAACAACGCCGATCTGGCCGCCGCCCGCGCCGATTACGATGCCCGTAAGGAGATCGTGCCTCAGGCCCGTGCGGGTCTGTTGCCTAATATCACCGGTGGCGCCGAGTCGAGCAGCATTCGCACCAAACTCGATGAGCCCTCAGCGGTGATCAACCGCACTGGTACGGTATACCGGGCCACGCTGAGCCAGCCGATTTTCCGTGCTGACCGCTGGTTCCAGTTGCAAGCGGCCAAGGACGTCAACGAGCAGGCAGCACTTGAGCTGTCGGCGACCGAACAAAATCTGATCCTGGACAGCGCGCAGGATTACTTCACGGTGCTGCGCGCCCAAGACAATCTTGCGTCAACCAAAGCCGAAGAGGCCGCGTTCAAACGTCAGCTGGATCAGTCCAGAGAGCGTTTCGATGTGGGTCTTTCGGACAAGACTGATGTGCTGCAAGCCCAGGCCAGTTACGACTCCGCGCGCGCCAGCCGCATCGTTGCCAAGCGCCAGGTGGACGACGCCTTTCAGGCACTGGTAACCCTGACCAATCGCGAATACAACTCCATCGAAGGCATCGTCCACACCTTGCCAGTGCTGACGCCGACGCCCAACGATGCAAAAGCCTGGGTCGACACTGCCGCCCAGCAGAATCTCAACCTGCTTGCCAGCAACTATGCGGTCAGCGCGGCGGAAGAAACCCTCCGTCAGCGCAAGGCCGGCCACGCGCCAACGTTGGATGCCGTCGCGCAGGTAGAAAAAGGCGACAACGATTCACTGGGCTTTACCAACCCAAACTTCACCGGCCAGGCATACCACGGCAACGTCGAGCAGCGAACCATCGGCGTGCAGTTGAACATCCCGATCTACAGCGGCGGCCTGACCAGCTCTCAGGTGCGTGAAGCCTATTCGCGCTTGAGCCAGAGCGAGCAGCGCCGTGAAAGCCTGCGTCGCCAAGTGGTCGAAAACACCCGCAACCTGCACCGCGCCGTGAACACCGACGTGGAACAAGTCCAGGCCCGCAAGCAGTCGATTATCTCCAACCAAAGCGCACTGGAAGCCACGGAAATCGGTTACCAGGTCGGCACACGCAACATCGTTGACGTCCTCGACGCCCAGCGCCAGCTCTACGCGTCAGTGCGCGACTACAACAACACCCGCTACGACTACATCCTCGACAACCTGCGTTTGAAACAGGCAGCGGGGACGTTGAATCCTGGGGACTTGCAGGACCTTTCTCGCTATTTGAAAGCTGATTACAACCCGGACAAGGACTTCTTACCGCCTGACTTGGCGAAGGAAGCGGCTAAGAATTTTGAGCGGCCGAGTGAGCGGTGAGCGGTGAGCGAAACGTATTTGTGTCCCGCAGATTTAGCGCCTGTTTCAAAAGTCTGAGAATCGTTATCAATACAATGACGCCCGGGCTCCGCATTTGAAGGACAGCGGTTTGAAGGATAGCTAGAGGTTCTTGGATTTCCAGACTCGAGTTGCGGCAGCGAATGAAATACCTTTGAAGAAGAAGGCCCATTTGTTGACCTCATCCCAGTCGTATACACAGTGCGAGCTTAAAACCACTGATCCGTCTTGGTTGGATATTTCGATAAAGTAGCAATCCTTTTCATGGTTACCCGCCTCTTCACCTTCTGATCGGTAACGCGCCGGCCGAATAGTAATGACGCAATCATTCATTAAGTAGCACTCGGATTCATATTCAGATGCATCCTGATTCCTTGGATTGATCCTAGCGTGAACAGAGGATTTTTCTGTGTGGTGGAGAACCGTATACCAAGAAGCTGGGATATTGCCCTCCCAGGCCTTCTCTAAATTTGAAGTCGACCGAATAACAACTTTTTTCATCTCAATAATCCAAATGGAGATTGGGAGTAACCCCTTTATCCTTATTCCAAGCGTTCACATGCGGGCCAGCGTTTAAATGAGGATGACCAGGCGAATCATCTCGCCACCCCGCAGAACCCGTTTCATTGTTTATTCCAATTTTTCCTTTGGAGTTGCGCCATGAGGGTGGCCCGCCCCTGAATTCCGACTTACGAATCGTGCGCGGCGTAGAACCGAGATCACCCGCGATCTCAGAGGCGGCTTGTCTAGCGGACCGACGGTTAGGCATCTGATACCTACTTTCATCTGCGGCAACACCCCCATTTTTCCTGATGATATTTTCGGCGTGTGCCTTTGCCTCATTATCTCGAAAACAAGACTTCCACCCCCAAGGATCAATCCATCCCACCGGGTTAGGCGCATATTGGTACAGATTGAGCCCGCCCGACAAGCCGATCGGGTCGGGGGTGGTGAAGCGGCCGATGTCGGGGTCGTAGTAGCGGAAGGTGTTGTAGTGCAGGCCGGTTTCGCGGTCCAGGTATTGGCCTTGGAAGCGCAGGTCCTATTCTTCGCCGTAGCGCAGGTTGCGGGTTTACTAGGTGGTGGCGCCCCAGATCCGCAAGGTTGCGCTCCACACGGTATCGCCGTTGCTGTCGGTGAGCCGTTCGGGCAGGCCGTTGATGTCGTTGTGATGATGGTGGGTGATCTGATGCTCGCCCTGGCCGTGGACACGGCCCAGTGGTTCGTGGCAGTCCTAGATGAAGCGGGTTTTACCGATGCGCCGCCGGAAAGGTCATAGCTTATTCTTGTCTGCATTATTGGTGTCAATGGCATTCAGTTTAGTCGCCCGGCTTTCTCCAGTAATCTAGGTGTTCGACTGCGCGTTCGATATCATCCATTTTGTCTTCGCCTAACTCATCATTGAAGCGTATTGAAAGTATGTTACGCATTTTATTTAGTCTATCGCCAATCCTGTTTTCGTCGATAAATCTTGTAGTCTCCAAAGCGTATGCTACATCCGTTCCTTCACTAGGCGGGGAGTCTGGACGCTGGTAATAATAGTTTGCAATATCCCTTAGTGAAATCAGCATGTACTCGATTTCGCTTAGAACCTCGACAATTTTTTCGCCTTGAAAAGTAATGGATTCGTTGTCTTTAAGCATTTTATTTTCTCATTACGAACGTCGGGTTTTTCAGAGATACACCCCCTCTAACTGTCAGTTCTTTGGGGTGACATTTCTGGTTTTTACCCATTCCAAGTCGGCTTCTAATTCGTCCGTTTCCACATAGTCTCTGCCTCTTCCTTTCCCTATCGAGTATTTAGTCTGAGCTTCGAGTTGGTTAAGTGGTTTGTTGCCTGCAGGCTCCATGAGCCTTAAGGGGGCCGCCGCCTTTCCCTGTCTCCTTTCTTTATTTTTTCCGTGCTGCGCGGGAGCCATGCTTAGTGTGGAGCGATGATTTTTAAATTACGTAATTCAATAGCTACTACTTCTGCGGCTTTTTCCAGAATGGCAGATCTTCCATGGCGCGCTCGGTGTCATCCATATCGTCCTTTCCAAGGGTGTGGTCGAATCGGCTAGATAGCAGACGTCTTATGCTACATAGCCTTTCAACCACTTTCTGGTTGTCGACAAAGCTGGTTATTTCTTGGGCATACGCTATTGGGTCTACGGTTGCAGGATCGTCGGCGTTGTCGTAATAGTGAATTGCGATATTTCGCAGAGAAATCATCATAAACTCAACTTCGGTCAGGATTCGGAGCGCAGACTTACCAGATATCTGTATTTTCTTGTTTGCTTTTCGCAGTTTATTTTCTTTTTTTGAAAGTTGGGTTTTCAAGCTTCAGATCTCCTAAAACAGTCAGTTCTTTAGTGTGATAACTAGGATTTTTTATCCACTCCAAGCGCTCAGCGGGCACATCCGTCTCTATATAATGTCGACCTCGCCCCTCATGGATTTTGTATTTATCTTCTGCCTCTTGTTGGTTCAGCGCCTTTTTACGGGCTGGCTCTAAATAAACGCGGTTGTTATCTCTGGCAGTGATCACACCGCTTTCCTTGATCCCCGCCAAGCCTTTCGAATTAGTGTAATGCCGCACACGAACACAACTCCAACCCCAAGGATCAATCCATCCCACCGGGTTAGGCGCATATTGGTACAGATTGATCCCGCCCGACAAGCCGATCGGGTC